>CAINNX010000041.1 GCA_903851305.1 uncultured Hyphomicrobiales bacterium
CTGATAACGTTCTTCTCGGCTGAGGTGGTGATAGGTCATTGTGCTTCTTCGACTGCCAGGTCAAGGGAACCGAGAGCTTATCGCAATCTCAGCCACCTCAACAGGTTACGGAAAGTTGCACTTCGAAGTTGAATCTACGATTTTTCTTCCAAGGCTAAGTGACTTTTTAGATACATGAAAATCGTGAATTAATTTTTTCAATCTTGTTCGGTAGCAGTGGTAGCGCCTACTCTAAGCGAAATCCTAAAGCACCCAAACAAAAACGGACCATTAGAGAAAAATCCGAACCATTTTTGCGTCGGTGAGCGTGGCACATTCAGTGTTTCGAAAGCGCGCTAGGGGGTGCGTATTGCGGATCTTGCTTGCAGGCGATAGCAAGATCGTCTGCGGCCGTGCGTAGGGCGTCGAGGTTCTGTTTGGCGAAATCCTGCGCATTCTTTGTGCCTGTTGCCCACATCAGATTGACGCAGGCAATCACGCGGTCTCCGATTTTGACAGGGACTGCAATTGCGCTCACTTCCGCTCCAAAATCCTCGGCGCCAGCCCAGTAATCCGCTTCACGAATGCCGTATCCTTGCTGGCGGCATTCCGCGAGCATGCGATCGACCCATTTGCGCACACCGGCAGGACGGTCATCGGGGTCGGTTGATTGTTCAAGTAGATTGATCAATTCTTTTCGTTCGTCTTCCGGACAGAAGGCGAGATAGGCGCGGCCGAGCGCTGAGCGAAGCAGGCATGGCTGGCGTCCTTCGGGTCGCGCATTGATCGGAAAGGAGGCAAGATGTCTCGAGCTCTGGACGATCAGCATGCGTGTGCCGCGTCGCACAGCCACATCTGCCGGAAGGTTCACGGTATTTGTAAGTTTGTGCAAAACAGGTGCGCAAAGATCTGCAATTCTTGGCTTGCTCGGGACTGTTGCACCAGCAAGTTTCGGCCCGGGCCTGTAGTCGACTTCATTCCCGCGCGAAACAATCCATCCAGTTTCCTGCAGGGTGCGCAATGATCGCAAAATCGTCGCGCGGGGCAGGGATGTGCGATTGTGTAACTCGCCTAAGTTGACGCACCCAAGCGTTTTGATTGTTTCCAGAATCAAAAGCCCGCGTTCCAAAGCACGTACGCTTTTGACCTTTGTTTCTCTCATCGATGTCCCCCGTCATCTACCCCGAAGGCTAGCATCCTTGCTAAAAAAAGCGAGTGGCTATCGACCAATGACAGCCAAAGCTTTTTGTCGAGTGTCCGACGACATGGCTGCAAAGCTGGCTAGAAGCTCCTGAATGGCTTCGGGGCTCACATAATCGATGTCGATTCCCAGTTTATCGGAATCTGCTCGAAAGGCGGGGTCATTCAACGTCGCGACAAAGGCTTTTCGCAGTGCAGTAAGTCTGTCTCCGGGTACGTCGGGCGGAGCAACAACCGGGCGGGCTAGCAAGAGCTGTTTGAAATGCACATCGAGAATGGCGCGTTGCTCGTCGGTTTTGGCGAAGTCATAGACGCTCGGGATCAGACCGAAAGAGTCGGTCTTTTTTGCTCCCATCTGAATAACCAGTTTTAGTTGACCGGTTTTCACTTCGTTCCCCCATTGCGATGAGATAGAGGATTCAAACAGTCCGCAGCTTCCGTTCACCTCACCGCGGTTCATGGCAAGATTAATGTCGCGCGTTCCGGCATAGCCGGTGACTGCTTCGATATTCGCCCCGAGAACATTCTTCAAAACCATCGGATGCTGATAGGTGATAGCGGCTGTTCCGCCTGAACCGAAGACGGTTTTTGTTTTCATCATTTCGGCAAAGGTCGAGGGAATATTCGGTCCTTGCCAAACACCACAGAAGGTCACCTCCTGCGACATGCTGCCGAGCCAGCTGAATTTCTGGGGATCAAATGTGGCCGCTTTGTTTTGAAAGATGGCTTCCATTGCAGCAGACGAACTAAACATTGCGAGTGCCGTGCCGTCGCGCGGGGCGGAGCGAGCGAGAAAATTGGCTGCCGTCAAAGATCCCGCACCGGGCATATTTGAGACGGTGATTGTGGGCTCGCCAGAAATGCGCTTGCCAATATGCCGACTCAAAACACGCATGTTTGCATCATATCCGCCACCAGGAGGGAAGCCAACGATCAGAGAAACTGTGCGGCCCTGATAGAAGTCCGAAACAGCATCCGCATGTGCCGCCGAAATCGGGATGATGCTTAAAGCTGCTGAAAGCAAAAAATGAGCACGCATCATTAGGGTGGCTCCTTCACAAGAGGTCGCTGCAGCCTGATTCCCGCGCCCAATATTCCCAGCCCCGCCGCATGGATGGTGAGGCCGGGTCGAGACGCAGGCGTGCCGCTATCTCGCCGCTTTTCAGACCCTTGATCGGTGTGCCGAGTGTTGTTGCTGCCAGCAACACGCGCGCATTTCGCGGCAAGAAGACGGCAAGGCGCACAAGGCCGATCAGATTGACGTCGACCGAAACGAAACCATGCCCGCGCAGAAGCGCAACTTTGTTCGGCAAAACACAGCGCGCCAGATCGCGTCCCTGATCCATGGTGCAGACAAGAAGATCCGTATCGTCACCGAACTTGTCTGCAATATCCCAGACCGGAATTTTTGCGCCCATATCGCCGACCGATTGGATGACGGGGCGCAAGGGGATGTCCGTAATCGTAAAAGGAAGCAAATCGTCTGCATGGGCATGCAGAACAGCATTCACCCCCGCATGCGTTTCATACATACCGCCGTGCAAATGTCGCTCGAGGTACAGCGGGCGCTTTTCAGGGTTGACCGGAACACCATCGAGCGTGAATTCAACAATGTCGCTTTCTTCCACAATCCCCGGACTGCAGGAGCGTGCTAGAAAATAGCGGTCCGGACGCTCGGGATGTCGAACGCTCACATGGCCGAAGGAATCCAAGACGTTCTCATTGGCAAGAATACGGTTTGCAATGACCAGATCCTTGATGGTGCGTTCAATCGACATATCCGCTCCCTCTTACACAACGATTTTGGTCATGATGCCTGCTGGAAAAATATCCTCCGGCGTGACGTGCTTGTGCGCAATACCTTGCTGGTAGGTGTAGAGCAGCATTTGTTCAAAGGTTTTACGGTTTGGTTCAATGCCAAAGGGGAACATGTCGCCGTCGAATTTGTCGCGCATGCGCCGTGCATAGGTCGATCCCCATGGCACGGGATAACGGGAGATGGAGGGGTCTATCAAGCGTTCGAGGGCGCGATCCTTTGACTCCAAAAAAGCATTGTACAGATTGCGCGCGACCCAGGGATTTTGATCCAAAATGCTTCTTTTGATCGTCATCATATGCATGATCGACCAAATGCCTGTCTTGTCGAAATAGTCTTCCTCCATTTCGAGGAAGTTGGGGAACAGGCGCACGATATCGGGATGGCCCGCTTTGAAACAGGCAGGCGGGCGTCCGATGATGGCGCAATCGATTTCGCCCGAAACAAGCATGTCAGAGAGGGACGTGTCATCCTTGCGGGTCAGCCTGACACCTTCAGGAAGGTTCAACTCAACCTTTTCAATCCGGCCCGGCGCATCTGTTCCGGCCTGGTACCAGTGCACGTCCTGCAATTTGACGCCGCAATCATTATGCATCCAGCCGCGCATATAAACAGCGGCGGAATGGGCCCATTCGGGTGATCCGATTCTCTTTCCCTTCAGGTCGCTGACCGTTTTGATGCCGCTCTTCTTGTTGACATAGAAGGAGCCGAAACGGAAAAGGCGCGAGCAAATCACGGGCAAGCCGATAATGTCGGGCTCGTCACGCGTGACTTGTGCCATAAATTTAGCAAAGGATAATTCACTAACATCAAATTCGCGATTGAAGGTGAAGCGGGCAAATATTTCGTGATGGCCTAAAGTGAGCCAATTTTGCTGGATGCCTTCAGCATTGACGAGACCGAAGCGAAAGTCTCTGAAGTGGTCGTAATCGCAGGTCGCAATGCTCAGTTTCAGCGGGTGCATAGTGATCTCCCTGTGTATTTTGATTATTTTTCTGATTCGTCTTTTCCAGATGGCCCCGATTTGGCTAAGCCTAGCGCAATCTTTGCTCGCGCAATCACATCAGCTGGTGTTTTGGTGACAGCTGTCACAGCCAGCTGAAGCTTTTCTCCCGAAAGAGGATCCACTTCGAGATTCAGTTTCTTGGTATCTTCCAGAAAAGCTTTGTCTCTCATTACAATATCAAAAGCTGTGCGCAGCGCTTTCACGCGATCTTTGGGGACGTCGGGCGGCGTCAATAAGGGGCGGCCGACTGTCACGGTTGATGAAAAGAGATCGAATATTTGCTGCTCTTCCGGTGTGCTGGCGAGTTCGCTGAGGAGTGGAACATTTGGTAGATCGGGATCTTTGTGAGGGCCGATCTGGACCAGTATGTTGATCTTCTTGTCGCGCACCCAATCAGAGCGATTGAACTTCCACCAATGCCATTGCGCACTGCCGCGACCGTCGATTTCGCCTCGTTCCATGGCTATATCAAGCTGGTTTGCTGGAAATCCGTTCACCACTTTAAATTTAGTACCCAGAATATTGTTCAAGAGAGTTGGCGTCTGTCCGGAGGGCGAATTAGCGCCGCTTGCGCCGATCACCACTTGCCGCTTCAGGGCATCTTGCAAGGATACGACGCCACTTTTGCTCCAGACAGCAAGTGTTAGATTTGCAATGTTTGGGTTGCCGATCCAGTTAAACTTGCTGACATCGAAACGCGTGGCCTCGGGTTCGAGAACCTGCGTGAGCGGCATTGTCTCGCCAATGGACCCGATGACTGATCCGTCACGTGGAGCCACATTGTAGAGATAATTAGTTCCGACAAGATGCCCGCCTCCGATCATCGAACGCGGCACGAAGGTCGGATTTCCCGGGATATATTTGCTCATATATTGCGTGATCGTGCGCGCATACATGTCATAAATGGATCCGGGCGAGCCGGTGATGATCACCGAGACCGAGCGGCCTTTATAAAAAGCTTCGAGCTCGTCATTCTCAGCGGACCAGCTGGGAGCCGTGGTTGCAAGCATCGCGCTCAGCACGAAACCAATGCGTCCTTTGTGCCGCATAAGCTTTCCTCCCGCTCCAGCAGATTTGTCCCGCCTTCATTTGAGTAAAAGCTTATTTGGGCCCTTCGGCAGGACAAGTCGGTTTTTCACGTGGTGAACGCAGCAGCCCTTTAATGTCGTTTCACGCAGTGAACTGGGCGGTTGCGTAGGTATGGGCGGCTTACGAATGATTGCTTTAATAGAACAGGAGCCCTTCATGAGCACGCAAGCAGCCATCTCCCCCGTTGCCGGATCGCGTCCCTTTGCCGTCAAGCGGATTGGCAGTCATTTGGGGGCGGAAGTGATCGGTCTGGACCTGAAACAGCCTTTGGATACGCAGACGTTCCGAGCACTGGAGTTGGCTCTTGTCGAGCACAAGGTTCTTTACGTGCGCGGCGCGAATCTGACGACCAAAGAGCATGTCGACCTCAGCCGCAATTTCGGGGATCTTGAAGTGCATCCCTTCCGGCCGGAGGGTGAGTTTCCCGAAATTATGGTTTTGGACAATTATAAGGACAATCCTGTCCTTTCAACTGATGTCTGGCATAGCGACACGACATTCCGTCAGAAGCCCACCAAATACACAATCCTTCGCTCGCAGATTCTCCCCGAGGTCGGGGGTGATACGCTGTGGTGTGATATGGAAGCTGTCTATCAAAGGCTGAGTGCGCCGATGCGCAAATTTCTGGACGGCCTCACAGCCGTTCACGATTTCCAGAATTTTCGCAAGCTGTTCAAAAAGACGCCGGAAGATCAGGAACGTCTGCGGAAGATGGAGGAGCTTTACCCCAATCCAATCCATCCCGTCATTCGCACGCATCCGATGTCTGGACGCAAATGCCTCTATGTCAATCCGCAATTCACTATCCGGATCGTCGAGCTGGACGAGGATGAGAGCCGCGTCGTGCTCGATTATCTGTTCCAGAAGGTGCATGTACCGGAGTTTCAATTCCGCTTCCGCTGGGGCGTTGGTGACGTAATTTTCTGGGACAATTCATCTACGCAGCATTATGCCGCGAATGATTATTATCCCAATCGTCGTCGCATGGAGCGAACAGCTGTGATCGGCGATAGCCCGTCCTGAGATCCGTCATGCCAGTTAAGAACATACTGTTCATCATGGCTGACCAACTGCGGGCTGATTATCTCTCCTGCTACGGTCATCCGTATCTGCAAACGCCCGCCATGGACGGGATTGCGGCACGAGGTGTGCGTTTCAGTCGGGCCTTCGTGCAGGCGCCTGTGTGCGGGCCCTCGCGCATGAGCATTTATACCGGCCGCTATATGAGCACGCACGGCTCGACGTGGAATGGTGTGCCACTACGTGTGGGCGAAATGACCATGGGAGACCATTTGCGCGCGCTGGGGACCCGTGTCGCGCTTGTCGGCAAGACGCATATGACGGCTGATATTGCAGGCTTTGCCCGTCTTGGTTTGAACCCTCGCTCGCAAGAGGGTGTGCTAGCGAGTGAGTGTGGTTTCGAGCCATTTGAGCGTGATGATGGCTTGTGGCCGGATGTGCCGGCATCGACTGATCTTGCATATAATCGATATTTGCGGGCCAAGGGATATGCAGGTGATAATCCGTGGCATACGATTGCCAATTCTGCGCAGAAAGATGGTGAGACTCTTTCAGGCTGGCTGATGCGCAATGCGCGCGAGCCGGCGCGTGTGGCAGATGAGCATTCCGAGACGGCTTATATGACGGACCGCGCCATGGATTTTATATCTGAGGCCGGCTCGCAGCCGTGGTGTCTACATCTGTCTTATATCAAGCCCCATTGGCCTTATATTGCGCCCGCTCCTTATCACAATATGTTCGGCACGCAGGACATGATTGCGCCCAACCGCAGTGATCGAGAACGTTCCGATCCGCATCCTGTTGTCCAAGCCTATATGCATCACGAGGAAAGCATCAATTTTTCGCGCGATGATGTGCGCGAGACCGTCATCCCCGCCTATATGGGTTTGATCCGTCAGCTGGATGATCACTTGGCGCGTCTCTTTACGTGGATGGCGGCGCGCGGCCTTTTCGAGGATACGATGATCGTGATCACAAGCGATCACGGCGACTATCTTGGAGATCATTGGCTCGGCGAGAAAGAATTGTTCCACGAGGAAAGCATTCGCATTCCCCTGATTATTTATGATCCGGATGCGTCTGCCGATTCCACGCGCGGACAGGTTGATGACCGTCTGGTTGAATCCATTGATCTTGCACCGACATTTTTGGAAGCTCTTGGTGGTAAGCCGCTCCCCCATATTCTTGAAGGCCGGTCTCTCATGCCTGCGCTGCGCGCAGACATGGTACAGACATGGCGCGATGCGGTAATCAGCGAATGCGATTATTCCTTCCGCGAGGCGCGTCTCGAATTAGGAGTTGGGCCCATAGCCTCGCGTGCCTATATGGTCCGCACAGATATGTGGAAATATATCCACTACGAAGGCTTCCGGCCGCAATTGTTTGATCTGCAGAATGATCCACAGGAATTTACGGACCTCGGTTCGGATCCATCAAAAGCTGTAATTCGCGCGCAGATGCACGAGCTCCTCGCGGATTGGGCGCTTCATCGCAAATCGCGGATCACCATTTCGGATGAAGATATTGCCAAGCGCACCGGCACGCATAAAAGGCGCGGCTTGCCCTTCGGCGTGTGGTAATTATTTCGAGCTTTCTGCCATCGCAGTCTTGAGCGGTTCTATGGCTTCTTTGGGCGTGGCCATTGTCTCGGCAATCCAGCGCTTGACCTGATCGCTGGAAGCGGGCGAGATCGGCAGATTGCGTTTTGACGCATCTTCTAAAAACGCCTTGTCAGCGACCATTTTTTCGAACGAGTTGCGCAGGACTCTCATGCGCTCGTCACTGACGCCGTTGGGAGCCGCCAGAGAGCGGCCCACTTCTGCCGTGCCAGCAATGGTTTGCAAGGCCCCTTTTTGAATGGGCGTTTGCGCAAATTCGACAATAGCTGGAACATTCGGCAGCTCAGGATGCCGGTTGATGCTGATCTGCCAGACAAGGTTCAATTGCTTCTGGTCAAGCAGGCGCCGGTTATTCGACTTCAGATCCGGCCATGTCTGAACCATACCTTCGGCTTCACCGCGCTCGACAGCCAGAACCATCTCGGCAGAGCCGCGATAACCATCGATCACTTTGAATTTTGTCCCAAGCAGAAGATTTGTGACGCGCGGCACGAAGCTCGAAATGCCAGCTGCACCCGTGGCGGCTGTTGTTGTCTCGCGCGTCAGGGCATCGGCAAAGGTCTTGGTAGGCGATGTATGCCAGGTCACCTGCAATTCGATATTATCGGTGATGCGCCCGATTGGCTCCAGCGACGCCACATTGACATTGGCCGGGATCTCGCCGAGCAGCGCATCCAAGGCGATGGCTTGCGGCAGCATTCCGATGACTGTGCCATCGCGTGGCGCATTGCCTGCAAGATAGACGACAGAACGGCGACCGCCGCCGCCCGGCATATTCTGCACCAGAATTTTTGGCGCGCCCGGCAAATGGCGTCCGTAATGATCGGCGGCAAGGCGCGCATAGAGATCATACCCGCCCCCCACGCCGAAGCCCACAACGAGTGAGATTGATTTGCCCGCCAAAAAATCCGCCTGCGCTGCAGCTGGATGTGTTGAGGCAACGAGTGCTGCCATGCCGGCGCAAGCAAGAGGCAAGCTGATCTTGATCATAAGCTCCATCCTCCGGTTCAGAGCGGCAAGAATAATTCCTCGAGCGAGGGGCGGCGTGCGATGAAATTCTGCTGGTGCATATAGTCAATTAGCTTTGTCAGAGCTGGCCGGTTTGCTTCCAGCCCATAGGGCCACGGATCTGTTCCGAAGACATCTTCCACTTCGGCAATATCGGCAAAGAGCCACGGCAGCATTGTCTTCTGCGCACCGGAAAAGCTCAGGTCTCTCCAGGCCTGTTCTTTTGCTGCGACAAAGGCCTTGTGGAGGCGTGATGCAAGCCAGGGATGCTTCTGATGCAACGACTTGTCGATGGCGATTAGGTGCATGATCGGATGGATACGAGTGCGCCGGAAATAATCTTTTTCGCGTTCCCTGAAGTCAGGGAAAAGGCGGGCAATGCGCAGATCTTTGCCGAGCAAGGGCGGTAGGCGGGCGCCGATGATGGCGTCGATCTCTCCGGCGACCAGCAGGTCGCCGAGCGAGCGTCCGGTCTCATTGTTTTCCAAATTAACAGGCTTGAGCAGGGCCGGCGGATGCGCATCCCCATGGGAGCCGGGCTGCTCCACCGAGCCTTGGATCCAGCGTACGTTTGAAAGGTCGACCTGATACTCTTCCTGCAAAATACCGCGCACCCAAATGGCCGCAGTCTGAGTGTAAAGCGGCACGCCGATGCGTTTTCCTGCTAGATCGCGGGGTGTCTGAATGCCGGACTGCGTGTTGATTGTGATGAAGCCATGCCGGAAGACCTTCGAGGGAAAGACGGGCAAGCCGACGAAACGTGATCCGGGCCCGCAAATTTCCGAGATGAACTCGGAAGCCGAGAGCTCCGTCAGTTGGAATTCGCCCTTTTCAACGCGGTCAAAAAGTTCGCGGGGAGATTGGATCGTTTCGACATGAAGGTCGACGCCCTCGATGACGATGCTCTTTTGGGCCAGCGCATCGATCCTGTCATAGGGGCCGCAAGCAAGAGTGAGTTTTAGGTCCAACACAATCCTCCCCCTGTTTTTGCCAAGAGTATTGGGCGGCGCGTTAGCCTCAAAATCTATATTTTCACACGGTGAACCGGCTCTTGTTGATCAGGCGGTCGCTTCCCTAAGCTTGTCTGAAGATCACAGGGGAGAGGGCGCCTGCATGCGCAAGAATGATTTTTCGGTGCTGCTGCTGCAGCCTCAAGACATTAAGGATGTCATCGAAATGGGGACCGCCATTGACATGGTCGATCAAGGCTATCGCGAGGCAGCCGAGTTCCCCATCATTAATGCACCGCGTCGACGTGTTCATTCTCGCCAGAATGTGCGTGTGTCGAATTTCCCCGGTGGGGTCGATGGCCTTGGAATCATCGGATCCTTAACACGTGGCGAGCAGGTTTTGCCGGATGCGACCAATCAAGATTATCCTTACCGCGAGCATCCAGTTTACCTGATGTGGGACTCAACCACCGCTGAGCTGAAATGCATTATGGTTGGTGAAATCACCGACAAGCGCGTCGGCTTTTCAAGCCTAATGGCGCTGCGCACAGCGGCAACAAGCGGCGTCGGCTTTCGCTATCTTGCTCGCCAAAATTCAAAAACGGCAGGCATTTTGGGAACGGGAGGCCAAGCCTTGCATAAGGTTCTCGCGCTTCAAAATGAACGAACGATTGAGACCTATCGCGTCTATAGCCGCAATCCTGACAATCGTGCGAAATTTTGTGCGGATATGTCGAATTTGGTCGACGCTGAATTCATCCCCGTGGAAACACCACGCGAGACGATTACAGGTCAAGACGTGGTGATTTGTGCGACGAGTTCCAATGTGCCTGTTTTTGATGGGGCTTGGCTTGAGCCAGGTCAGCACGTCGTGACTGTGGTTGGTTCCAATAGCGCTTTGGTGAAGGGTGGTTGGGTGAAGAAGGGCCGTCGCGAGAATGATGATGAGACGGTGCGTCGGGCAGATATCATCGTGACCAATTGGCGCGAGTCGATTGAAAGTGAAAGGCAGGCCGGAATTTTTGATCCGCTACAAGAAGGCATCATCACTTGGGATAAGATTTTTGAATTGGGTGATGTTGCATCTGGCCGCGTGCCGGGCCGCACCAGCGATGAGCAAATTACCTATCATGCGAATAATAATGGGACAGCGGCGGCTGACCTTGCCATTGCGCAATGGGTTTATAACGCATGTAAAGAAATGGGGCGCGGTCTACCTCTCCATCTGCCGCGGCCGGGGGAGCAGTAAATCTGTTTGTTTTGGATGAATGGTTATAGTCGACGCGCGACAATTGCGGCGGCCATTTTTCTCGTGTCAGGTATCAAGTGTTTCCGGCTCGAAGAGAGTGGCTGGATCAATGGCCGCATCTATGAGTCCCTGATCATGCGCGTAGCTGATCAAACGTTTTAATGTAGTACTATTGCAACGGAAGCCATTTTCCCATGGGTCGCTGCCTAAGGCTGCCCATTCCCTCTCCAGATTTTGAAGTCCCCAAGCCAATAAGGACCAATTTGGACCCTTATAATAGGATTGGGTGATCGTGCGAGCGCTTCAAACATGTCGTATATGGCGCCGACAAGTCCTGGGCGCGCGGTGACAAGATCAGTGCGTATCGTCATCAAGTGCATGATGGGATAGTCACCCAACTTCGTGAAATATTTTACTTCTTCCGCGCGTGGATTAGCAAACAGGCGTCGCGCGCGTGTCTTTCCAACAGCTCAGGCTATTTGGTGCTTGTCACTGTCGATACATAGAGCGCTACTGCGTCGACTTGTTCGCGTGTCAGAATGGTATTCGCTGGCATGGGGCCAATACCCTTGGTTACAGCGGTGCGCACGCGCTCTGCAGTTGGTTTTAATTCATCGAGCACTGGCCCCACAGGGCCGGTTGAGCCAGCATCCGCTAACGTGTGGCAGAGTGCACATTGGGGTTCTGACAATTCAAGAAAAACTTTCTTGCCCAATATCATCTGCGCCTCTTCAGCGAGCGTTTGCTGAAGATGCGTGCTGATGGCTATCGACAGGATCAAGAGACCAAATATGCGCCTCATCATATTGGTCTGCCCCCTGAAAAGTGGTCCTCCCTGATGTATGGCTTATAAGCCTTGAGGAGGAATACGCATGGGTAGGAAAAGGCACAAGGCGGAAGAGATTGTCGCCA
>CAINNX010000042.1 GCA_903851305.1 uncultured Hyphomicrobiales bacterium
CCCCTGTGCTGTGAGAACTTCTACCTGCCGAAGTTTGGCGACAATCTCTTCCGCCTTGTGCCTTTTCCTACCCATGCGTATTCCTCCTCAAGGCTTATAAGCCATACATCAGGGAGGACCACTTTTCAGGGGGCAGACCAATGTCATGTATGCCCTTGCCACCAACACGATTATGAATGGCGGGGCAGGGGCGGATCGCTTTATTATTGGCAGCGCCGACATTCATGCTCGAATTGGTGATCTCTCTTTGGCCACTAGTAATCAGACCTATGATGCAACCAAAGACATTCTCGATCTGTCACGTTTGTTTATTGGTAAGACTGGACAAGAGGTTAACAATTTCTTGTCCACTCATGTGTCAGAAATAACGGACGCTGTGACTGGTAAAGTCTCGACTTTAGTCAGCTTCAATCAAATTGATGGACAAAGCCATTCAGGTGATCTGACTCTCGTGGGTGTTACCCTCCAACAAGCGACTACTCAGGTTCAGATATTGACTGCATCTGACACAAGCAATCAGTTTTCCTATACATTGCTTGACGAGCTTAAACTCATTGCCGCCAACCACGGCTAAGGACAAAAATAAAGGCCGGTGTGTTCACCGGCCTTTTTCTTTCACTTTCTGCTCCCCGTTCAATCGAACGGTTCAACTTTAATGATCGAACCGCCATGGTTTGAGCCGATCCACAACACGGGCTTGGCGCCGCGTGTGTCTAAAAAGGTGCGGCGAATGTTGGTGGGGCGTGGCAGCAGATATTCAACATAAGTGCCGCTGGCCACATCCAGGCGCGCCACTTGGTCATTGCTCATGGAGCCAGCCCAAGCCTCGCCCTTGCCATAGACCGCATCATAAGGATTGCTCCAGGGCGTTGGCAGTTTCCATTCGGTCATGGCTCCAGATTTGGGATCGAACATGCCGATGGAATTGGCGGCATATTCGGCAAACCAGAGGCGACCTTGTTCATCCATCATGCCGCGGCGTGGGCGTGAACGCAGACTTGGGGTGGGATAGACCGTGAGCATTTTGGCATTCGCATCAAATTTGCCCACACGCGTATTGCCGAATTCAAGCATATAGGGATTGTTCTGCGGATCAGCGACAAGCCCATAGCCATTGATGGACACGCCGTTGGCATCTTTGGGCTCGCCCATATCTTCATATTGCCCGGTCTTCACATCGACGCGGTAGAGTTTGTGCGTCTCCTGATTATTGGTCCAGATTTTTCCATCCACATTGGAATATTGGGGCGAAACCATGCTCTCTTGAGTGGAGCCTGTCTGCCATTCTTGTGGCACGGGGAAGGCTGTGGCCTGTTTCGTCTTCATGTCGAATTTGGTGACACCCGCCTGATACATCATGGCAACCCAAAGATTGCCGTCGGCATCCGCGTCAATTTGCAAAGAGCCTTTGGGCGCATCAGGTTTTAAAGTCGGGATGGGATAATCTGTCACCTTTCCTGTGGTGGGATCCAGTGAGCCGATGAATTGCGCGCCGAAATCTGAATACCAGATCATGCCATCCTTGGTCATGATCACATCATGAGGCTGGGCCTCGCGGCGGTTGAGATCATATTCTGTGATGACGACTTTGGTCGCGCGGCCCTTCGGGCGCGGCAAAGTTTTCATGGCATAGGAATGGTTCTTTTCGGCCGAGAGATTGGCACGTGCGAGCAATTCGGACGCGGGCTTGATGATCTGCGCATTGACGCGTGGGCGCTCGCCACGCGGGCCGGGTAGGAGCGGTTGCGGCGCTTCCGGCGTTGAGCCTGGCGAATAAGACCCCATGCGTTTGAAAATATCGGGGAAATCATCAGCCTTATAGTCGGAGCCAACGACGCGGTGCAAAGTGTGGCAGCCTGTGCAATCGGTCAGAAAATCTTTCAGCTTTTCGTCGCCCGGCATGGACATGATCCATTCCGCATTCGACATTTGTGCGCCGAGATCTTTTGTCTTGGCGAGTTTCACCGTGACGGGCTTCATGCCGTCAGCAAGGCTGATTTTGGCGGGGCTTGCTAGATCATAGCCAATGGCGCGGATGGAGATTTCATAATCGCCCGAGCTGAGACGTCCGGCTGGAAAGCTGAACGAGCCTTTCTCATCGCTGACGACAGTGACAGTTTTATTCGTGCCGCTTTTCTTGGCGCTGATCAGCACGCCTTCCAAAGCCCCTTCGGGCGCGCTGATGGACCCGTTGAAATTGGGCTCTGCCAGAGCAAAAACACATGATGTGATGAAAATTGCACTTGCCCCTGCAAGTGTCTGCGGCAAACGGCGCATGGCATTCCTCCCCAGTCTTTATGAGCCTCCCCCAGGCTCTTGAAGAGGAGCGTCTGCCCAAGAGCAAAAACCGTCAATGCGTCGGAAGTCGGATGCCCTCGCGGGGTGGTTCCTTCAGCTCAAAACACGTGGTGCGGCGAGAATCGAGGCAATGCTGCAATTGCTCTTGGTCGTGAAACAATTTTACAACCCAAACAGCGAAGGCGAAAAGCATCAGGATGAAGGCCGCCGCGACCCAATTGACTAGGGTACGGTGCTTTTCATGGGCCTTTTCTTCGTTCGTTTGGGCGGCCTTTTCGACCAGATGGGGCAGCTCATCCATGATGTCCCAGAATTTAGAGAGTTTTGTGTGTCTTATCCTGTGGCCTTGTTGCCGCAGAGGCAGGTGACCTGGTCTGCCCCCTGAAAAGTGGTCCTCCCTGATGTATGGCTTATAAGCCTTGAGGAGGAATACGCATGGGTAGGAAAAGGCACAAGGCGGAAGAGATTGTCGCCAAACTTCGGC
>CAINNX010000043.1 GCA_903851305.1 uncultured Hyphomicrobiales bacterium
ATGAAGCGCGGATCATTCTCGTGCGGATCCTGATAGAGGTGCTCAATGCGCCCCGTGTTAAAAGAGGATGATCGACGCTTGAGGCCGTGGACCGTATAGCCCTTCGACAAAAGCAGCTCAGCGAGATAGGCGCCGTCTTGTCCGGTGACGCCAGTGATCAGTGCAACTTTCTTGGTCATATCTTTATCCTTTGCAGCGCGCGTCAGCGCTGCGCCACATGTTCGAGGAACCATGAGTAAGTGGAGGCAATGCCATCGCGCAGGGCGATTTTGGGTTGCCAGCCGAGTGATCTGATTTTGTCGCCGCTCATCAACTTGCGCGGTGTGCCATCGGGCTTGGTGAGGTCTTTGCGGATCGTGCCGGAAAAGCCCACGACGTCGCAGATGATTTGCATGAGCTCGGCAATAGACAGGTCTGTACCTGAGCCAAGGTTCACATGCTCATCGCCGTCATAGGTTTTCAGTAAATGCACAATGCCCTCGGCGCAATCATCGACGTGCAAAAATTCACGCAAAGGCGAACCCGAACCCCACATGACGATCTCAGCATCGCCCGCCACTTTTGCTTCATGCGCTTTGCGAATGAGAGCAGGCATGACGTGGCTGGAGTTGAGATCGAAATTGTCCCCCGGACCATAGAGATTGGTCGGCATGGCAGAAATATATGAAAGGCCGTATTGGCGCCGATAGGCCTGGGCCATTTTCAGGCCGGCGATTTTGGCTATCGCATACCATTCGTTTGTTGGTTCCAAAGGCCCTGTCAGCAGAGCTGATTCTGGAATGGGTTGCGGCGCGAGTTTGGGATAGATGCAACTCGACCCCAACATCAGGAAACGTGTGACGCCAGCGCGACGCGCGCCTTCAATCAAGTTTGTTTCGATGGCGAGGTTTTCATAGAGAAAAGTCGCGGGGTAGGTGTCATTAGCAAGAATGCCACCGACTTTGGCGGCTGCCATGACAATGGCATCGGGCTTCATCTGCGCGAGGACCGCTTCGGTTTCGGTCTGTCGTGTGAGGTCAGCTTTGTCGCGTCCCAATGTTTGGATCTCGCAACCTTCGGCGGCGAGGCGGCGCACAACGGCGGCGCCCACCATGCCACGATGGCCGGCAACCAGAATCTTGCGACCCTTCAGGGGAAAAAAATCACTCATGCTTTGGGCGCGTCCTTGTCTGCGCCGCACAATCCCCATGCGGGGGGTGCGCGTCAAGCAGTGTCAGGGGCTTCAGGCGTAAAGGCGTATCATCTCCGCTACATTGGCAGGCGCGGGCAGGCCCGCTTCATTGCCAAGATGCTGGATTTTCCAGGCTGAGGCCGCTCTGGCAAAGGCCAGATGGCCCGCCCAGCGCCCGTCGGGCTTGGCCAGATAGGCAGCCAGATATGCGCCGTGGAACACATCGCCCGCACCCGATGTATCGATGATTCTCTCGGATGGCACGGGCAGGGCTGGCAGGCGCGAGACGGTGCCGGCCTCATCAAACCAGAGGCAACCCAGCTCGCCTTGGGTCACGCCGCCGACCTTGCAGCCGCGTGATTTGAGATAATCGAGCATGGCTTCTGCCGACAGATTCATCTGCTCGCACAGCCGCTCGGCGACAAAGGCGGCATCGATATAGCCGAGCAGTTCATGGGTGTCGGGGCGCAGGCCACCGCCATCAAGTGAGGTGAGAATGCCGCGCGTTCGGCAGGCTTTGGCATAGTGGAGCGCCGCATCGGCCTGATGGCCGTCCAGATGCAAGGCACGCACACCTGCCAGATCAAGGTCCGGCACAGCATCAAGATAATCATCATCGCGTGCCCGCAAGATCGCACGCTTGCCAGCTTTGGGGAGAATGAACGACAAAGACGAACGCTTCACGCGTCGCGGATGAATCTTCACTTGGTATTTTTGGGCCATGTCGAGAAAAATGCGGCCGAGCCAATCATCAGCCAGTGACGTCATCAGTTCTGTTTGAAATCCAAGCTTGGCGCAGGCAAAACCAGCCGTCACTGCATTGCCGCCAAACGACACAGCGTAATCTTTGGCGACGGCTTTTTCGTCGCCTTGCGGCATTTCATCAGCAATCAGCGTGACGTCGATATAGGTTTGACCGATGAAGAGCGCGTCCATCAGACTGAAAAGCTCGTGCCGCACCCGCAGGCGGCGGTGGCATTGGGGTTGTCGATTTTGAATGACTGGCCGATCAGGTCGTCGACAAAATCAATTTTGGCGCCTTTGACGAAATCCAGCGAGACGGGATCAATCAGAACCGTCGCGCCATCCTTCTGCAAGACCAGATCATCGTCGGCGCGCTCACGCACAATGTCGAAGGCATATTGAAAGCCCGAACAGCCACCGCCATTCACAGCCACCCTCAACATCGCGCCTTCCGGCTCCTTTTTGAGAATGGTCAGAATGCGCTTGGCAGCGCGTTCGGTCACGATGGGCAGTTCGGTCGGGGTCTGGGTCTGTGTCATGTCCGAATCTGGCTCACTTTGCCTTGAGGCTTCTCCAAGATATAAGACGCTCATGTCACGCCTTCAATGTGAGGCGCAAATTCGGGTGCCCCGTGGACCATCTCAGCAAGGCGAGTGATCGGACCCTGCGGGCCAGCTTTGCCGCCGACCCCTGGGCCTCGCGCGGGCGGCTGTCCCCCGAGCCGCTCTCTCCAACGCGCACTGAATTCCAGCGTGACCGCGACCGGATCATCCATTCGACGGCCTTCCGGCGGCTGGCTCACAAAACGCAGGTCTTCGTGCCCCATGAGGGGGACCATTACCGCACGCGCCTCACCCATACGATCGAGGTCGCCCAGATTGCCCGCGCTTTGGCCCGTGCGCTGCTGCTCGACGATGATCTGGCCGAGGCTTTGGCTCTGGCTCACGATCTGGGCCACACGCCTTTTGGCCATACGGGTGAGGATGCCGTTGAAGAGCTGATGAGCGCCCATGGCGGATTTGATCATAATGCGCAGGCGTTGCGCATCGTCACCAAGCTTGAGCATCGCTATGCCAATTATGACGGGCTGAACCTGAGCTGGGAAGCCCTTGAGGGCCTCGTCAAACATAATGGTCCTCTGGTGGATCAGGCGTGGCAGGGCATCGGACATTATGCCAAGCGCGGTTTGCCGCTGGCCATTGCCGAATTTGACGCGCGCTTGGCGCTAGATCTGCACACATTCGCGAGTGCGGAAGCGCAAGCTGCAGCCATTGCAGATGACATTGCCTATAACACCCACGACGTCGATGACGGTTTGCGCGCAGGTCTGTTTGAGCTGGAGGATCTCAAGAGCGTTGAATTTGTCGGCGACCTCGTGCGCGAGATTGAGGCGGCGCATCCGTTTCTGGATCGCTCACGTGTCATTCATGAATTGGGGCGGCGCATCATCACACGCTTTGTGGAAGATGTGATCAGCGAGAGCCGCACCAGACTGAGCTTGCTGGCCCCGCAATCAGCCGCTGACATTCGCGCTCATGATCGGGCGGTGATTGCCTTTTCACCCGCTATGAGTGCGGCAGATCGGGCGATGAAGACCTTTCTGTTCACGGCCATGTATCGCCATCCACGGATCATGAAGGTGCGTGTGGAGGCAGCTGACGTGGTCAAAAACCTGTTCCGCGCTTTCGTGGACGACCCAGACAAAATGCCAAGCGAATGGTCACAAGTCGCGCGCGCCATCAACGGGCCAGCCATCGAGGCCAGACTGATGCGGTTGGTCTGCGACTATATTGCCGGAATGACGGACCGCTATTGCGCTCAGGAACATCGCCGTCTGTTTGGCTCCGTGCCCGACCTGACAATGGCGGGGCCTTTTTGACGCATCCTGCGATTTGGTTTAGGCCCCACACTATCTTTCCTGATTTTTGAGACCGAACGCCCCATGAATCTCTTTGCCGAGTTCCAGACCCGTGTCGCGACCATCTTGCGCGAGATTGCTGCCTCTGGCCGCCTGCCGGGCGATCTCGATCTGGGCCGTTTTGTGGTTGAGCCGACCAAGGACGCCGCGCATGGCGATCTCGCGACCAATGCCGCCATGGTCTATGCCAAAGAGGCCAAGGCCCATTTTCTCAATCCGCGCCAGCTTGCCACAGAAATCGCCTACGCTTTGGCGCAGGATGGTGATGTGGAAAATGCCGAAGTGGCAGGCCCGGGCTTCATCAACATTCGCCTGAAGCCCACTGTCTATGCCGATGTGCTGCGTGCCTGTCTCAAGGATGCGGCTTTCGGACGGGGCCGGGGACTGCCTGGTAAAGTGAATGTCGAATATGTGTCAGCCAATCCGACCGGCCCGATGCATGTCGGTCATGGACGCGGTGCAGTGTTTGGCGATGCGCTCGCCAATCTGCTCGCCTTTGGCGGTTATGACGTGACGCGCGAATATTATATCAATGATGCGGGCGCGCAGGTTGATGTGTTGGCTCGCTCGGCTTTCATGCGCTACCGCGAAGCATTGGGCGAAACAATCGGCGAGATTCCGGAGGGTCTCTATCCGGGTGATTATCTCAAGCCGGTGGGCGCAGAGCTCGCGAAGCGTTTTGGCAAGGCTTTGCTCGACAAGTCAGAGGATGTCTGGCTCGCAGAGGTGCGTGCGCTCGCCATCGACATGATGATGGACATGATCCGCACCGATCTCGCGGCTTTGAACATTTCGCACGACGTGTTTTTCTCCGAGCGTTCGCTGACGCGCGGTGACGAGGGTGATCAGGTTGGCGCCGCGATCAAGGATCTGCGCGCGCGCGGCATCGTCTATGACGGTCGTCTGCCGCCGCCCAAGGGTGCGCCGGTGGAAGATTGGGAAGATCGCGAACAGGTTTTGTTCCGCTCAACCGAATTTGGGGACGATATAGACCGCCCGCTGGTCAAGTCAGATGGTGGCTATACCTATTTTGCGTCCGACATCGCCTATCACAAATCCAAGTTTGATCGCGGCTTCACCACCATGATCGACGTTTGGGGTGCCGACCATGGCGGCTATGTGAAGCGCATGGCGGCGGCGGTGAAAGCGGTCTCAACCGGACAAGCTGCGCTGGATGTGAAGCTGTGCCAGATGGTCAAGCTGATGCGCAATAGCGAGCCGGTCAAAATGTCCAAGCGCTCGGGGGATTTCATTACGTTGCGTGAAGTGGTGGATGAAGTGGGTGTCGATGCCACGCGCTTTATGATGATCTTCCGCAAGAATGATGCGCCGCTGGAATTCGATCTGGCCAAGGTGATTGAACAGTCGAAAGACAATCCGGTTTTCTACGTCCAATATGCCCATGCGCGCGCCCATTCGATCATGCGGCAGGCGCGTAGCGCTTTTGCCGATCTCGACTTGTCGGCGGCCTCGCTGGCTGATGCCTCGCTCGTCCTGCTGACCGATGAGGGAGAAAGGGCCATTGCCAAAATGATCGCCCAATATCCGCGCCAGATCGAAGCAGCGGCGGCCGCCCATGAGCCGCACCGCGTCGCATTTTACCTCCACGATATGGCCAGCGCCTTCCATTCTCACTGGAATCGCGGCAAGGATCATCCAGAGTTACGCTTTGTTAATGAAGAAAACAGAGAGTCCACCCGTGCACGTGTAGCGCTTGTGGCCTCGTTGACGAGGGTGCTGGCGTCGGGCCTGGGAATTCTTGGGGTGAGCGCGCCCGAAGAGATGCGTTGAGCTAAGAAAGCCTTTGTCTTTTAGCTCTTTGTCTCTCGAGTTGGCGTGGCCGCTGGTCTGAGCGCGATGAAGTCGCGCGTCGAGGTGAGAGATGAATGATCCAATCAAGTCGCCTCCCGCAGGTGAGTCGCGTTTGTCGATCGACCTTGACGATATTGAGCGTCGTCTACGAGAGAGTATTGATTCTGTGCCGGTGACAGCACTTGCCAAGCCAAGCATGCCGTCCAATGATCCGCTTGCTGAGCTCGCGCGTCTTGTCGGTGATGGACAGGACCCGTTTAATAAGATTTTTGCTCCGGCACCTGGCCTCTCCGTGCCGCCTCCCGCCGCTCGTCAAGCTTTGCCCCTCGATCCACCGCCTGTGTCTTTGTCGCCCTCTTATGAGGCCTCTGAAGCGCCACTCGTATCTTATGCACCTGCAGTTGATGCGGGCCCCGCCTATGGTGGCTATCAGCAACCCGCTTATGGCGCTGAGCAAGATCAATATCAGCAAGGCGCTCAGTCACAGTCGCAGTGGGCGAATGAGCCGCAGGCCTATTCAGACACTTATGATTTTGTCGAAGATCAACCACAGCGTCGCAGCCGCGCCAAATTGCTGATTGGTGCTGCCGTTGTGATCGCAGCGGGCGGCTTGGCCGCAGCTCTTACGATGCGTGGTGGCTCGTCCTTTGGTGACGCGCCTACCATCATGGCCAATTCTGGTCCGGTGAAGGTGCAGCCTGCCCAGCCAGTTGAAGACGCGTCCAAGCCCAATATTTCTGTGCTCGAGCGCGGTGCCAATACGCAACGCGATAGCAAGGTCGTGCAAAGCGAAGAGCAGCCTGTTGATCTAGGCACAGCGGCGCGCAATGCGAGCCAGCGCCCCGCACGCACAGGTGAGGCTGGTGCGCCCGTCACGCTCGCGCCGCCACCGCCGCCACCAGTTGCCAATTCGCTCTTTGCCGAGCCCAAAAGGGTAAAGTCTGTCGCGGTTCGTCCCGATGGAACGATCATTGATCCCAATGCGCCAGCAGCCCCGGTTGCACCATCTGTAGCAGCCGTAGCGAAGCCAGCTGAAAAGCCTGCGTCACCCGCTACGCCGGCAGGTAAGCCCAGCGACATGGCAGCCCTTGTTGCGGCTTCAATGGGAACAGGGGAACCGACCAAGGCCGTGACCCGCGTCACTGATGCCAAGCCTGCACCAGTGGCGCCAGCTATGCCATTGCCGCCGCAGCGTGCTGGCGGCGCGCCGATGAATATTGTCGCCACGGCACCGGCGGCACCCGCACCGACAGCCCCCAAAGCTGCCGCTCCGGCTGCTGCTCCCATTGCAACAGCCAACGCCACCGCTGGCACTTATGCTGTACAATTGGTCGGTACGACGTCATCGGATGAAGCCAAATCGGCATTGGAACGCGTCAACACCAAATATCGCAGCGAACTTGGTTCACACCGACCTGTGATCGTAAAGGCTGATGATGGCGGGCGCACCGTCTATCGTGTGCGTGTGATCAATATGTCCAATGATGATGCCACACGTTTGTGCACCAAGCTGAAATCCTCAGGCGCGACCTGCTTTGTGGCACGCAGCTGACGCAGCGCATGACAAAGGCTTTCATTTGCGGTGTCTCAGCTCTTGCCTTGACTGAAGATGAGCGCGCTTTTTTGCGCGCGCATCAGCCCTGGGGACTGATCCTGTTCAAGCGTAATGTGCAGTCAGTTGCGCAGATCGCTTCCCTGACACAGGAATTCCGAAATATCGTAGGGCGCGCTGATGCGCCCGTGCTGGTTGATCAGGAGGGCGGGCGCGTGCAGCGGCTGGGCCCACCGGTCTGGCCCAAATATGCACCCGCTGCATGCTTCAATGCATTGCCCGTTTCAACCGAACGCAAAGCCGAACTTGTCCGAATGTCTGCCCAATTGATGGGACAGGATTTGCGCGCTTGCGGCATCAATGTCGATTGCCTGCCAGTGCTTGATGTGCCTGCGCCGGGTGGTCACGATGTGATTGGTGATCGCGCTTATGCAGCAGATCCAGAACGCGTTGCCCTGCTCGGGGGAGCTGCTGCCCAGGGCCTCTTGCAGGCAGGCGTCTTGCCAGTCATCAAGCATGTGCCAGGACATGGACGCGCGGGGGCTGATAGTCATCTTGAATTGCCGCGCGTCGAGGCCAGTCTGGCTGATCTGGAGCGCGTGGATTTCGTGCCCTTTCAAAAGCTCGCGCATCTGCCGATGGCGATGACGGCTCATGTGGTCTATGCGGCGATTGACCCGGCGGGGCCGGCGACAACTTCGCGCAAAGTGGTGCAGGAGATCATCCGCTCCGCCATTGGCTTTGAGGGGCTTCTGATGAGCGATGATCTGTCCATGAAAGCGCTCAGCGGCTCTTTCACTGAGCGGACAAAGGCTTTGTTTGCCGCTGGCGTTGATATGGCGCTGCACTGCAATGGTGATCTGGCCGAGGCAGTTTCGGTGGCCGAGGCCTGTCCACAGCTCGATGGGCGGGCCGCAGAACGGGCTGACAAGGCCTTGTCGCGTCTTGCTGAAACTTGTCCACCGCTCGATCCTGTGGACGCCCGTGCTCAGCTCGATTCTGCTCTTGCGATGGCAGGCTAGGGGACTAGTCTCCGCCCACTCCCGGCTGTTCCGGGGTTTGCGGAGTGATTCGTGGCGTCCGAACTACCGTTTGAGTCGGCTGAAATTGAACTCGATAAGGGTGAGACCGAAGCGTCTTTCCTTGTTGATGTCGATGGCTTTGAAGGTCCTCTGGACCTTCTGCTTGAGCTTGCGCGCCGCCAGAAGGTCGATCTCTCCAAAATCTCCGTGCTGGCGCTGGCTGAACAATATCTAACTTTTATCGATGCAGCCCGTAAGGTGCGGCTCGAACTGGCCGCCGATTATCTCGTCATGGCCGCTTGGCTTGCCTATCTGAAGTCGCGCCTTCTGGTGGCTGGCGAAAAGGAAGCGGGCGAAGAGCCACTGGCGGCTGATCTGGCTGCTGCGCTGGCGGCACGTCTGCGCCACCTCGAAGCCATTCGCACGGCCGCAGAACAGCTCGTCAATCGTCCACGCTTGGGACGCGACATGTTCACGCGTGGTGCGCCTGAGGGCGTGTCGATCATCAAACATTCTCAGTGGCAGGCCAGCCTGTTTGATCTGCTGTCGTCCTATGCACAGCAGCGCCAGACGCAGGCACTGTCGCATGTCACGCTGAAGAAGCGCATGGTCTGGTCACTGGCCGAAGCGCGCGAGGCGCTGGAGCGGCTTGCTGGTAAAATCTCGGAATGGACCACAATGGACCATTTCCTCATCGTATATTGCGTCGCGCCCGAGTTGCAGCGCACAGCACGCGCCTCGTGCTTTGCTTCCTCGCTGGAGCTGGTGCGCGAAGGCGTTATTGAAATTCGCCAGGATCGCGCTTTTGCGCCGATCTGGATGAAAAACCGGACCTCGGCATCGGCGGCGTCGCCCGCTGCACCGGAAGATCCGGAGGGTCAAGGACAAGCGGCCTGACGGCCAGTTTGTTTGCAGTCGCGTTAGTTCAAGAAGGACGAAGAAAAGTGGCAGAGATCGCCGTACTCTATCCGCAGCAGCCATCCGATGGAGAGGGCGCAGGGGAGACCGCAGCCATGACCGAGGGCAAGCGTATTGCTGAGGCGCTCCTCTTTGCCGCCATCGATCCCGTCGAAGAGAAAGAACTGGCCAAGCGTATGCCGGAAGAGGCGGATGTCTCTGCTGTGCTCGAAGAGCTGAAGGCTGAATATGCGCTGCGGGGCATCAATCTGGTGCGTGTCGGCACCAAGTGGATTTTCCGCACAGCCGCCGATCTGGGTTGGTTGCTCTCGCGCGAAACAAATGAGCAGAAAAAGCTCTCACGCGCCGCTCTCGAGACGCTCGCTATTTGCGCCTATCACCAGCCAGTGACCCGCGCCGAAATCGAAGACATTCGCGGCGTCGCCATTTCCAAGGGCACGATGGACGTGCTGATCGAAACGGGCTGGGTGCGTTTGCGCGGTCGCCGCAAAGCGCCAGGTCGCCCTGTGACCTATGGCACGACGGATGCCTTCCTACTGCATTTTGGTCTCGAACAGATCACTGATTTGCCGGGTCTCGAAGAATTGAAGGGCGCCGGCCTCTTCGATGGACGCCTGCCATCGGGATTTGGCGTGCCGACCCCCAATGACAGCGCCGAGCTGACTGACAGCGAAGATCCGCCGGAGGATGACGCCAACGACTTGTTCTCGGAAATCACCGAGGAAACCAAGGCTGAGGCCTCTGCTGCTCTTGATGCTGCCATTGAAGCGATCGAGGACGAAGCCGTGGCCGATGAAGCCTTGGTCGAGGCCGCTGAGGCGGAGGCCGAAGCCGAAGGGCAGGCCGAGGCTGACGAGGACGGCAAGGACATTTAACCCTCTCCCAGAGGGACAGGGTGGCTGCGCAAGTCGGGCCTGCCCGACTTGCTTTCCTGAATGGTGAAATCGGCAATAGCCGATTTCACATGCAGCCGGGTCAGGGGGCCGGCCCCCGATAGACTCCTTGTTTTTGCCGTCACCTGCGCATAGTTTTGGGTTGATACCGGTCAGGGCTTTCATTGCCTGGCCGAGCGGAGGTTTTCCATGGGTAGCTTTTCCATCTGGCACTGGCTCGTCGTCGGCGTGATTGTGCTGTTGCTCTTCGGGGGCAAAGGCAAGATTTCAGATCTGATGGGCGACTTCGCCAAGGGCATCAAATCTTTCAAAAAGGGCATGCAGGACGAAGATGCGGACGCCAAACCCGCCCAGCCTGAGCCTGTTCGCACCATAGAGCAGCCGGCCCCTGTGCAGGCTGCGGCCCAGCCCCATCCAGCCCAGCCCCATCCAGCTCAGGCGCATCCGGCTGCCGAGACCCCCAAGGCCAGTTAAGAACATGGCCTTGGTAATCACCGCCGTGCGCGCATCCCGCGCCGGCGGCTTTTGAGTTTTGGGACCGCAGGTTCATGTTTGATTTCGATGCCGGCAAACTGATCGTCATCGGCCTTGTCGCGTTAATCGTGATCGGGCCGAAAGAATTGCCGCGCGTGCTGCGCCAGCTGGGGCAGGCCATCACCAAGATGCGCCGCATGGCTGGCGAGTTCCAAGGCCAGTTCATGGATGCCATGCGCGAGGCCGAGATCGACGAAATCCGCAACAACGTCACCAAAATGGCGGATTCCGCGAAGTTCGATGTCAATTTCGATCCCGTGCAAACGGTGCGCAATGAAATCGGCGGTGCCATTGACGGGATGAACACCGAGCCGAGCGACAGCACGGGGCCAGCCCCTGACATCATCAACATGCCAGATCTGCCCGAGCCGCAAGAGCCTGCGACCGAGGCGACCATCGCAGCTGCTGTTGCGCCCGAGACGATTGTTGCCGATGCGCCGGCCGCGCCGACCGAACCCGCCAAGGCGTGATGCGACATGACTGACGCCGATATTGAATCCACGCGCGCACCGCTGATTGATCATCTGATCGAACTGCGTTCGCGCCTCATCAAAGCCGTGCTGGCTTTCATTGTGATGTTTGTGATTGCCTTTTATTTTGCGAAGGAAATCTACAATCTGCTGGTCGTGCCGTTTGAACATGCCGCCGGGCCTGACGCCAAACTTATCTACACAGCGCCGCAAGAGTTTTTCTTTACGCAAATCAAAGTGGCCATGTTCACGGCTTTCTTTGCTTCATGCCCAGTGATCTTTTCGCAAGTCTATGCCTTTGTTGCGCCCGGTCTCTACAAGCATGAGCGCATGGCCTTTGCACCTTATCTGATCGCGACGCCGATCTTCTTTGCTCTTGGTGCGATGCTCGTTTATTTCGTGGTGACGCCGAACTTGCTGCATTTCTTTCTGGCCATGCAGCAATCGAAAGAACCGGGACGCGCGCAGATCGAGCTGCTGCCGCGTGTGTCGGAATATATGTCGCTGATCATGACCCTGATTTTTGCCTTTGGTGTGACCTTCCAGTTGCCTGTCGTGCTGACACTACTGGGGCGCATCGGGATTATCGACAGTGCCTTTTTGAAAGAGAAACGCCGCTATGCCGTGGTGCTGGTCTTCATTGTGGCGGCTGTGCTGACACCACCTGATATTTTCAGCCAATTCGCGCTCGCTGTTCCAGCCATGATGCTCTACGAGCTGTCGATCATTTCGGTCGGGATGATCGAGAAACAGCGTGCCAAAGCGCAGGCGGAGATGGAAGGGTCGGTGGACTGACGACTAGTCAGTCCTCCGACCCCTTGCATCGGCGGCCCTTCAATGCCATTCCGAACCAAAGATTTGGCCACGGCCGCAGCGAGGCAAGGCAGCTCCTATGTATGACATCAAATGGATCCGCGAGAACGCAACCCTGTTCGATGACGGCCGCAGCCGTCGCGGGCTTGAACCTTTGTCGGGCAGACTGATCGCGCTGGACGATACGCGCAAAAGTGCCATTTCAGGATTGCAGGCAGCCCAAGAGCGCCGCAACGGGGCCTCCAAAGAAATTGGTCAGGCCATGGCGGCCAAAGATGCCGCACGCGCCGATGTGCTGAAGGCAGAAGTGGCCGAGCTCAAAACCCGCATGAGCGAATTGGAAGCGCAGGAGAAGGCAGCTGTCGAGGCGCTGAACACAGCGCTCGCCGAAATTCCCAATACGCCGCATGCCGATGTGCCTTTGGGCAAAGACGAGCATGACAATGTCGAAGTGCGCCGTGAAGGTGTTGCGCCATCCTTTGCCGCGGGTTTCGTTCCCAAAGAGCATTTTGAAATCGGTGAGGCCTTGGGCCTGATGGATTTTGAAGCAGCGTCCCGCATGTCCGGCGCGCGCTTTGTCGTGCTGAAAGGCGCGCTGGCGCGCATGGAACGCGCCTTGATGCAATTCATGCTTGATCTGCACACAGAGCAGAATGGCTATACGGAAGTAAACCCGCCGTTGCTGGTGCGCGATGATGCCATGTTTGGCACCGCGCAATTGCCGAAGTTTCGCGATGATCAGTTCCGTGCCGCGGATGAT
This sequence comes from uncultured Hyphomicrobiales bacterium, assembly GCA_903851305.1. GTDB lineage: Bacteria > Pseudomonadota > Alphaproteobacteria > Rhizobiales > Beijerinckiaceae > Terripilifer. Next base: position 12,608 of record CAINNX010000043.1, read on the forward strand.
TTCTGGCTGATCCCAACAGCTGAAGTCTCGCTCACCAATCTGGTGCGCGAGCAGATTTTGGATGAAAGCGCACTGCCGTTGCGCGTCACAGCTGGCACGCCGTGCTTTCGTTTGGAAGCGGGCTCTGCAGGACGCGACACGCGCGGCATGATCCGCCAGCATCAATTCACCAAAGTCGAGCTTGTCTCGATCACCAAGCCGGAAGATTCTTTGGCCGAGCATGAGCGCATGACCAAATGCGCTGAAGAAGTTTTGAAGCGTCTGGGTCTGCATTATCGCTTGATGCTATTGTGCTCGGGCGATATGGGTTTTGCCTCGCAACGGACTTATGATCTCGAAGTCTGGTTGCCGGGTCAGAAAGAAGGCGACACGCAAGGTCGTTTCCGCGAGATTTCGTCGTGCTCGGTGTGCGGAGACTTTCAGGCGCGCCGCATGAATGCGCGCTATCGTTCGGCTCATGACAAGACCCCGCGCTTTGTCCACACGCTCAACGGGTCAGGCATTGCTGTCGGCCGTGCGCTGGTGGCTGTGCTGGAAAATTATCAGAATGCCGATGGATCGGTGACAGTTCCTGACGCACTACGTCCTTATATGGGTGGGCTTACGACCATCACAAAGGCCTAACCCATGCGCATTCTCATCACCAATGACGACGGCATTCATGCCGAGGGGCTCAATGTGCTGGAGCGCATAGCGCGCCAGTTGAGTGATGATGTGATTGTGGTCGCTCCCGAGACCGATCAATCGGGTGTGGCACATTCATTGTCGCTGAATGATCCTTTGCGGCTGCGTCATGTGTCGGACAACCGCTATGCGGTGAAAGGCACACCGACGGATTGTGTGATCATGGGCGTGCGCAAAATCATGCGAGACAATCCACCCGATCTGGTTTTATCGGGCGTCAATTGCGGACACAATCTGGCTGAAGACGTAACTTACTCGGGCACGATTGCAGCGGCCATGGAAGGCACGCTGCTTGGCATCCGCTCGTTTGCGCTCAGCCAAGGCTATCCGCCAGGCCAGCGCGAGGCGGCCCCTTTTGATTGCGCGGAAGGCCACGGCGCTGCGGTTATTCGCGAACTGATCAAGGAAGCGCTCGATCCGGGTGTTCTGGTCAATATCAATTTCCCCGCCTGTCGTCCCCATGAGGTCAAAGGCACAACTATTGCCGTGCAGGGGCGGCGCGATGCGACCTATCTGGAACTCGACGAACGCCAGGACGGGCGCCACAATCCCTATTACTGGATCGGCTTTTCACGCCAGCGCACCACGCCCCCCAAGGGCACGGATCTCGCCGCGATCGCCGACCAGCATATTTCCATCACACCATTGCGGCTCGATTTGACGGATGAAAATTCGCTCAGCAGATTGACCGCGCGTTTCTCCTGAACCCATCGGTGAGGGGCTGACCATGACAGGGGATTTGTTCGACTTTGCCGCCCGCCTGCCGGAGGACACGCCGTCCGATCCGGCGCAGGCCACGATGCAGTTCATTCTGTCGCTGCGCGAGCGCGGTGTGTCCAACATCGCGGTTTTGCGGGCTCTGGAGACTTTGCCGCGCGAGCAATTCGTCCCCCATCGCCACGCAGATCTGGCTTGGCGCGACATAGCTCTGCCGATTGCCTGCGGCCAGACCATGCCGGAACCCTTTCTGGTCGCGCGTATGGTCGAGAGTCTCAATCTTCTGGGTGCGCATCGCGTCCTGGAAGTGGGAACCGGCAACGGCTATTCGACCGCTATCTTGTCGCGCATCGCGCGCGAGGTGATCAGCATTGAGCGCTTTCACACGCTGGCGGTCGCGGCCGCCACGCGGCTCGCAGGTCTCGGGCTCACCAATGTGCAGGTGATGCATGGGGATGGTCTGAACCTGAGCGATGAGATCGGTCTGTTTGACCGCATCATCCTTCAGGGAACGGTGAAAGAGCTGCCGCGCAACATCTTGTCGCGTCTGGCGGACGGTGGGGTGATCGTCTATGGCCAGCCGGGCGAGGGCGGGGTCAGCCTGATGCGCGCCCTGCATGAGGATGGCGCTTTTCGCTATGAGCGGGTTGTCTCTTGCCGCCTGCAACCTCTCGTCTCGGGTTTTATGGGCTGAGGCTGGCGCAAGCCTCGCACGAGCTTCATCAAATAAAGTCAAAAAAAGGCATAAAGCTTTCAAACTGCGTTCATCGTAAACGCAGTTTTAACCGCATTGCGCAATAGTCGACGTTACTGACACCGCTTAGCGTGGGTTGCGTCGATGAGTGATTACATTCGTTTTGATCTTTCCAAGACTGTTTCCCGCCTTGTGCTGGTGACGGCGTGTTCCGCTTTCTTGGCGGGCTGCTCTGATGTCAGTCGCTTTAATAGCGAGCCTGATGCGGGTCCCTTCCGAACCTCGCAGCGTTTTGACAATTCTGACTTCGGCTCTTCAGCGCCTCATCAGGTTGCAGCAGCCCCTGTCTCCTCCGTGCAATCAGCGCCCTTGCCGGCGCCTATCCAGTCAGCTCCTCTGGCACCTGCACAGACTTATGCACAGCCAGTGCGCACGGCTGCACCAGCTCCTGCACCAGCTCCTGCACCAGCGCCCGCGCCGCGCATGGCAGCGGGTCAGCCTGCATCAGCCCCAAAGGCTGCGCCAGTCGCCGCTGCACCACCGGTTGCAGCCAAGGCTGAAACCAAGGTCGCGCGCATCGAGCCCGCCGCAAAGCCCGCTGCTCCTGAAAAGCCGGTGCGCACCGCCGCTCTGCAGCAACCTACCAAGTCGGACGCAGCTCCCGTTGCTTCCAGCGCCCCCAAAGAAGTGCCCGCCGCTGCCGCCAAGAGTGATATAGCGCCGACTGTCGCTGCAACCGAAGATGCGACACCCGAGTTTCGCTGGCCCGCACGCGGCAAGGTCATCCAAGGTTTCAAGCCTGGCCAGTCTGAAGGCATTTCCATCGCTGTCCCTGAAGGCACGGCTGTGAAAGCGGCTGAAGGTGGAACGGTGGCTTATGCTGGTAGTGAATTGAAGGGCTATGGCAATCTTGTTCTGATCAAGCACCCGAATGGCTTTGTTTCGGCTTACGCCCATAATGGCGAGCTGATGGTCAAGCGCGGGGAAATCGTGAAGCGTGGCCAGACGATCGCCAAATCCGGCCAGTCGGGCAATGTGTCGTCACCGCAATTGCAGTTCCAGCTGCGCAAGGGTCAGACGCCTGTCGATCCAACCAATTATCTTGCTGGGCTATAAGTCACGCGAGAACAGGAAAGCTCGCCGGTTTCCGCGAGACACGAAAACCGGTGCAGTTGATGGCGGGCCTTTGGGCCCGCCATTTTTTTGTGTGTGCCGTAATCGTCATTGCGAGCGAAGCGAAGCAATGCAGAAAACCTCACGTTTGGCTCTGGATTGCCGCGTCGGTCGGCGGCCTCCTCGCAATGACGAGCTTGGCGAGGGTTACGCGAGCCGTTGTCCCAACCGCCCAGCCAGATCCTGAATGTACTGGAAAGCGGTCCGCCCTGAGCGTGCGCCACGCGTCGCGGCCCATTCAATGGCCTCGGCGCGGATCGCTTCATCTGAATGTTCAAGTTTAAAATGCCGGGCGTAACCAAATATCATATCTAGATATTCATCTTGCGAGCATTTGTGGAAGCCGAGCCACAGGCCGAAGCGATCAGACAGCGAGACTTTTTCCTCAATTGCTTCGCCCGGGTTGATGGCGGTAGCACTTTCATTGTCGATCATGTCGCGTGGCATGAGATGGCGGCGGTTCGAGGTCGCATAAAAGATGACATTGTCGGGCCGCCCTTCAATGCCGCCCTCAAGTGCGGCCTTGAGCGATTTGTAGCTCGTGTCGTCGCTGTCGAAGGACAAGTCATCGCAAAAGATGATGGCATGATAGGGCGCTTCGCGCACCAGCCCGAGCAAGACGGGCAGTGAGTGAATGTCCTCGCGGTGGATTTCGATGAGCTTGAGCTTATTACCGCCCATGGCGAGATTGGTCTCGGCATGGACGGCTTTGACCAGCGAGGACTTGCCCATGCCGCGTGCGCCCCAGAGCAGGGCATTGTTGGCGGGCAGGCCTTTGGCAAAGCGCAATGTGTTTTCAGCCAGCAGGTCGCGCACCCGGTCGATACCGCGCAGCAAACCAAGCTCCACCCGATTCACCTTTGCGACAGGCGCGAGATGGGTGCGCTCCGTCTGCCAGACAAAAGCATCAGCCGCGGTGAAATCAGCCCTGCACTGGGCCGGCGGCGCCAAGCGCTCCAAGGCTTCCGCAATACGGGTCAGCAGGGCAGGCTCGAGGGATAGTTGGGGCTCTGACGCAGTCTTGGACATGGGTTCGCCAGCAATTGGGGGATGGTTTTCCCGCTTTAACTGATCGCGGCAGTGAGCGGAAGCCTCAAGGCTGGTTCACGGGGGCGTTAACGGCTGGCGGAGCCATTGCTTTCACGAAGGGGGCAGCTATAGTCCGGCCCCGAGTTTGGGGTCGGATTCCGCCCCCTTTTTTGACCCTTTGCGGAGCACTGGCCCCATGAATTTCATCACACCTGCTTATGCTCAGGCCGCTGGCACCCCCTCAGGTTCGGAGTTTCTGATGCAGATGGCGCCTTTCGCCATCATCCTCGTCATCATGTATTTCCTGATCCTGCGCCCGCAGCAGAAGCGCGCCAAAGCGCATCAGGACATTATCACCAATGTGCGTCGCGGTGACACGATCGTCACCTCGGGTGGCATTGTTGGCAAAGTGACCAAGGTCACGGATGATCCGGAAATCGAAGTCGAGATCGCACCGAATGTGCGCGTACGAATTTTGCGCGCCATGATTTCGGATGTGCGCACCAAGGGCCAGCCGGTCACCGAATAATCGGCACTTCCTCCTCACCTGTGGCAGGGTCGCGCTTTCGGCAGCGGCCCGCCCCAATCATGGTTTGATATGCTCCGTTTTGCCCGCTGGAAGGTTGTCTCCATTCTGGCCATGACTTTGGTCAGTATTTTCTTGATCGTGCCGAGCCTTTTGCCGGCCGATCTGCGCAGTGCCATGCAAAAGACCCTGCCCCACTGGGTGCCCACGCAAGCCATTGTGCTGGGGCTTGATCTGCAAGGCGGAGCGCATCTTCTGCTCGAGGTGGATTCAAATGATGTGTTGCGCTCGCAGCTGAACAATCTGCGTGATGATGTGCGCCGCATCCTGCGCGAAGAAAATGCGCGCCTGACAGGTGGAATCGGTTTGCAAGGCCGAATGGTGCAGGTGCGCGTGCCGGATGCCGGAGATCGCGGTCGTGCTTTGCCCAAACTGCGTGCGCTTGCCATTCCGGCAGGCTCGTCGCTGGGTGCCGTGGGCGCGCCTGTTTACGAGATCAACGAACAAGCCGATGGCCTTGTGCAGATCATCGTCACCGAAGCTGGTGTGAATGAGCGCGTGCGTCGTGCTGTTGACCAGACCATTGAAGTGCTGCGCCGCCGCGTTGACGCGTTGGGAACAACCGAGCCCAACATCCAGCGTCAAGGCGCGGACCGCGTGCTCGTGCAGGTGCCGGGTCTACAAGATACCAATCGCTTGAAAGAAATTCTGGGGACGACCGCCAAGCTTGAATTCCGCATGGTTGCGGATGCGGGCGCCAATCCGGCCGATGTCGATCAGCTCGACCAGACCGACCAGCCGGGCAAAATCCCGGTTGAAAAGCGCGTCATGGTGGAAGGCGAAGACCTGACCGATGCGCAGCCGAGCTTTGACCAGCGTAGCGGCGAGCCCATCGTCAATTTCCGTTTCAACATTCGCGGTGGCCAGCGCTTTGGCGAAGCCACCAGCGCCAATGTCGGGCGTCCCTTTGCCATTGTGCTCGATAACAAAGTGATCTCGGCGCCTCGTATTCTGGGCCCGATCACTGGTGGGTCAGGTCAGATTTCTGGCCGCTTCACGGTGGAGCAGGCGAACAATCTGTCGATCCTGCTGCGCGCGGGTGCATTGCCAGCCAAACTTTCCATTGTCGAAGAACGCACAGTGGGGCCGGGTCTTGGTCAGGACTCGATTGAGGCTGGCAAGCGTGCGGCCTATGTCGCGGGCGTGCTGGTGTTCTGCTACATGCTCATCACCTATGGCGTGTTCGGCATTTTTGCTGATCTGGCACTGGCGATTCACATCATCATGATCTTTGCAGGCCTTGTGCTGTTGCAAGCCACACTCACACTGCCCGGCATTGCAGGCATTGTGCTCACCATTGGCATGGCGGTGGATTCCAACGTGCTGATCTATGAGCGCATCCGTGAAGAATCGCGTGCCGGTCGCTCTGTGGTGTCGGCACTTGATGCCGGCTTCAATCGCGCCTTTGCGACCATCATTGACTCGCAGTCGACGATGTTTGTCGCAGCGGTGATCCTTTACTTCTTGGGCTCGGGTCCGGTGCGCGGCTTTGCTGTGTCGCTGGGCCTAGGCATTCTGACCACTGTTGTGACGGCTGTGACCATGACGCGCATGATGATTGCGCTCTGGTTCCGCTTTGGCCGTCCGCAAAAACTGCCGATTTGAAGGGTGCCTGGATTATGAGAACTTTTCGTCTCGCACCTGATAATATGACCTTCGGCTTCATGCGCTTGCGGCGTGTGAGCTATCCTTTCTCGGCACTCATGTCGATCATTTCGGTTTTGATGTTCCTGTCGTGGGGCCTCAATTTCGGTATCGACTTTGCCGGTGGCACGCTGATGGAAGTGCGCGCCAAATCGGGGCAGGCCGATCTGTCGGCTCTGCGTGGATTGGGTGACCGTTTTGCGCTGGGCGAAGTCGAAGTTCAGGCATTTGGTGGCAATGCTGATGCGACCTTGCGCATTCGTCTTCAGCCGGGCGGCGACGCGGCCCAGCAGGCGGCGGTGGAGCGCGTGCGCGAAACACTGGGTGCCGCTTATGAATTCCGCCGCGTCGAAGTGGTTGGACCGCGTGTCTCGGGAGAATTGGTGCAATCGGGCACGCTGGGTGTTGTGCTGTCGATCATCTCGGTGCTGATCTATCTGTGGTTCCGCTATGAGTGGCAGCTCGCCATCGCCGCCGTCATCGCCACCATGCACGATTTGTTGCTGACCGTCGGCTTCTTTGCCGTGACACGGCTTGAATTCAACATCACCTCGATTGCGGCCATTCTGACCATTGTCGGCCTGTCGCTCAATGAAACGGTCGTCGTGCTCGACCGTATTCGCGAGATGATGAAGAAGTACAAAAAGCTACCGATCCCGCAGATGATCGACTTGTCGATCAATGCCGTGCTGTCGCGCACGATCATGACCTCGACAACAACGACCTTGGCCCTGCTGGCCCTTGTCCTGTTTGGCGGTCATGTCATCCAGTCATTTTCGCTGGCGATGATGTGGGGCGTGCTGGTGGCGACCTATTCGTCGATTTTCATCTGCTCGCCGATCCTGATCTATCTGGGCGTGCGTGATGCGACGGATAAGGGGTGATTTTCTGTCGTCTTTGCGAGCGCAAGCGGAGCAGTGACTGAGAGAGTGCGCACCATGACGCAAAAATACGATGGCTTCATTCCGGGCTCGCATGAGATTGAATCCTTCGGGGCGGGTGGGTTTCGCTTTGCTGATATGTCGCATCGCGGCTCCATTCTTGTTTTGCCGACCGGTATTCGCGCCTGGGATGTGACGTCTCCCGCAGAGATCACGTTTGACAGTCTGAAGGCTGTGCTGGATGAGCCAGCTGGCTCCATCGAGCTCTTGCTGATTGGCACGGGCGTGCAATTGCTGCCCATTCGCCCAGACATTCGCGTGCGATTGAAAGAAGCTGGCATTGGTGTGGACCCGATGGCCAGTGCGCATGCTGTGGCGACCTACAATATTCTCCTCTCCGAAAAGCGCCTTGTTGCGGCGGCTGTTCTGGCCGTGTCATGAGCGATCTGGCTCAAGCCTATGCTGCTTGCGCTGATATGCTGCGCGGGCAAGACCCCGACCGTTTTTATGCCTGCCTGTTTGCGCCGGAAGACAAGCGTGGGTCGCTGCATGCGCTCTACGCGTTTAGCCTCGAGCTGGCGCGCATTCGCGAGATTGTCTCCGAGCCGATGCTGGGTGAAATCCGGATGCAATGGTGGCGCGATGCACTGAGCGGGGAAGCGCGTGGAGATGTCAGCGCCAATCCTGTCGCTGCGGCTTTGCTCGACACTGTGGCCATCTACGATCTGCCGCTGCAAGCCTTGCGTGATCTGATCGAGGGGCGGGCGTTTGATCTCTATGATGATCCCATGCCGACGCGTTTCGATCTCGAAGGCTATTGTGGCGAGACATCTTCTGCCCTGATCCGTTTGGCGTCACTTGTGCTGATGGGTGGGAATGAGCCGGGCGGAGCTGATGCTTGCGGCCATGCCGGTGTGGCTTTTGCTATCACTGGCCTGTTGCGCGCCTTGCCATGGCATGTGGCGCGTGGGCAGCTATATCTGCCAGCAGATATGCTAGCCCGCCATGGGGTGACACGCGAAGAGGTGTTGGCTGGAAACGTCTTAGCAGGATTGCGTGACGTATTGTCCGAGATGCGTGCGCTGGCACGTCATCATTATGAGGCAGCCATCACGGGTGCAGTGCAGATGGATGATCGTGCGCGCGCTAGCCTGATGCCTTTGGCTGTCGTGCCGCTTTATCTGAAGCGCATGGAGAGCGGCAGCTACGAGCCGTTCCGCTCGCTGATCACCGCATCCTTGTGGCGGCGCTTGCTCGCCATGTGGATGTTTGCGCGCAATATTTAGCTCGTCATTGCAAGCCACAATACAGACTCGTCACAGGCAAAAACTGGATTGCTTCGCTTCGCTCGCAATGACGGGAATAAATGTGTCACCTGCCTACCGTTATTGCGAACCGTAGGCGAAGCAATCCAGAAGCAACCCGTGGGGGCTGGATTGCGTTGCTTGGCTCGCAACGACAGTTAAAGGCTCGCCATCCACACATCCAGATCATGCATCGCGCGCGCGGTGATCATTTTCTTTTTCGCGACCGATTTCTCTGCGCCCTTGAGACGCTTGCCGTCCTCAGCCTTCACCGGTTCGGTGAGCGGGGGGAACAATCCGAAATTGACATTCATCGGCTGGAACGAGCGTGCGCCTGACTCGATGACTTCAATATGCCCAGCCGTGATGTGGTTGAGCAGAGCGCCCATGGCAGTTGTGACAGGTGGTGTTTCAAAGCTGCGCTCGAGACGCTCGGCCG
>CAINNX010000044.1 GCA_903851305.1 uncultured Hyphomicrobiales bacterium
GAGGGGCAAAGCCCCGCGAATCTTCCCCTTCGTTCGGCCATTCCCTGCGACCTTCGTCCACACCCCAAAAAAACGCTAGAAATACAAATATATTCAGATACTTATATTACTCCGGCGGAGCCTTGACACTGAGCCGACCCGCTCATATGGTGCGCGCGGCTCGAAAGGGCCTGTTCCGCTTTATTTTCCGACGAATTTGGTGCCTGACACTTTGCCGGGACGGTGGGCCACAAGCCCGAATGACCCGAAGCTCGATTTCGGACGTTTCGACCGACAGGAGAGCAGCATGAGCGACAAGCCAAACAGTCAAGAAAATCAATCAGAAGAGGCCATGAAAGCGCGGCTGGCGGCTCTGTCTGTTGCGCTTGAGAAGCAAAAAGACCCGAAGTCAGGTCAAGATGCACTCGAAGCCACACAGAGAACGGGACGCGCCATGAGCCTTGGCTTTCGCGTGCTCTCGGAATTTGTGGCGGGCATCATTGTCGGCGCTGTCATGGGATGGCAGTTCGATGCATGGTTCGGCACAAAGCCGGTGCTGCTGATCGTTATGACAACGTTTGGCACGATTGCCGGTTTCTGGAACGTCTATCGGATTGCCGCCGCTCCCACCGGACCGCAGGCGCAAAACGACAAACGCTCCGACCGTTGAACGAAGTTTTACCGCGCCCATGCGTGACACATAAGGGCTGAAGACAGTGGCGACAGGCAACGCGATCGATCCGATCCATCAGTTTATCGTAGCCCCTCTGGCACAGATCCGCATTGGCGGAATCGATGCCTCGTTCACCAATGCCTCTCTTTTCATGGTGGTCGTGCTGCTGGCTGCAACCTTCCTGATGATCATCGGCACAGCACAGAAGTCGATTGTTCCGGGCCGTCTGCAATCAGCCGCAGAAATGGCTTACGAGTTCGTCGCCTCCACTGTTCGCGGCACCACCGGCACGGAAGGCATGAAGTTCTTCCCGCTGGTCTTCTCGCTCTTCATGTTCGTGCTCTTGTCGAACTTGATCGGCCTGATCCCCTACACATTCACCGTGACCAGCCAGATCGTTGTGACCTTTGCTCTGGCCGGCCTCGTCATTCTGACGGTCATCATTTACGGCGTTGCCAAGCACGGCACGCATTTCCTGCATCTGTTTGTGCCCTCAGGTGTGGCACCGGCTCTGCTGCCCTTCATCGTGCTGATCGAAGTCATCTCCTTCGTGTCGCGCCCGATCTCGCTCTCGGTTCGTTTGTTTGCGAACATGCTGGCAGGCCACATCACGTTGAAAGTCTTCGGTGCCTTCGTCGCTCTTCTGCTCTCTGCGGGTGGTTGGGCTGCGATTTCGCCGCTGCCGCTCGTCGGCATTGTTGCGCTGACGGCGTTTGAACTGCTGGTTGCTTTCCTGCAGGCTTACGTCTTCGCCATTCTCACCTGCGTCTATCTCAATGACGCACTTCACCCGGGTCACTGATAAATATCTGAACAACAAATGGTAGACCCAAATAAACCCTCTGAAGGAGTTTCAAAATGGATCCTGTAGCAGCGAAATACATCGGCGCCGGTCTGGCCACCATCGGCATGGGCGGCGCGGCCATTGGCGTGGGCGCCATCTTCGGCCAGTTCCTCTCGGGCGCACTGCGCAACCCATCGGCAGCTGACGGCCAGTTCGGCCGCGCCTTCATCGGCGCCGCACTTGCTGAAGGTCTGGGCGTGTTCTCATTCCTGGTCGCTCTTCTGCTCCTGTTCGTGGTCTAATATCCGCGCTTGCGCGGCCGCCTGAAAATGGCGGCCGCGGTTTTCTAGACTTCCCTTCCCAAGATTCATCCGGACGCGACATGGCAAATTCGGCAACGAGCAACACGGCCCACACAGAAGTCCCAGGCGGTCACGCCAAGGGTCCCTTCCCGCCGTTCGACCCGAACGTTTTCGCGCCCCAGCTCATCTGGCTGGCGCTCGTTTTCGGTGCACTCTATCTCCTGATGTCGCGGATCGCCTTGCCGCGCATTGAAAGCATTTTTGAAGCGCGCCGCGCACGCATTGCTGCCGATGTTGATGATGCGTCCAGCATGCAGAGCAAGGCGCAGGCCGCCGGCGCTGCTTATGAAAAGACACTCGCTGACGCCAAGGCTGCAGCCCAAGCCACCGCGCAATCCACACGCGACAAACTCGCGACGGACTCGGCGGCCAAGCGTAAGAGCCTTGAAGACCAGCTCAATGCCAAACTCGCCGATGCCGAGCGGTCCATCGCTGATACCAAGGCGCAGGCCATGAGCCATGTCACCGAAATCGCCACCACCGCTGCGGCCGACATTGTTGCGCATTTGACCGGCAAGCCGGCTGACGTGCAGAAGATAGCGGCCGCCATCGCCTCAACCAAGGCGTAAGGAGACACACATGTTCAACGACGCCTTTTTCGTCGCCGTCGGCTTCGGTCTCTTTGTTGTTCTGCTGGGCTATCTCGGCGTGCACAAGACACTCGGCAAGACGCTGGATGAGCGCGGCCTGAAGATTCAGTCCGAGCTCGATGAAGCCAAGCGCCTGCGTGAAGAAGCAGCCTCCGTGCTCGCCTCTTATGAAAAGAAGCGCACGGAAGCCGAAGCCGAAGCCCAGGCCATTGTTGCTCAGGCCCGCGCAGAAGCCGAAGATCTCGCTAAGGAAGCAGCTGTGCGGATGGACGAATTCATCGCGCGCCGCACCAAGCAGGCGGAAGGCAAGATTGCCGCTGCCGAAGCGCAAGCCGCACAAGACGTGCGCGCGGCTGCTGCTGATGCCGCCGTGAAGGCCGCTGAAGTTGTGCTGTCGGCAGAGGCCAAGGGCGCAACCGGCGAAGCGCTGGTGGCCAAGGGCATCACGGATCTGAAGGCGCTGATGCACTAAGCATCGTTGCTGTTACGAATTTAAAAAAACCCCGGTGTGAAAACACCGGGGTTTTTTGTTGGGCAGCATCCCGCCGTCATTGCGAGCCGGAGGCGAAGC
>CAINNX010000045.1 GCA_903851305.1 uncultured Hyphomicrobiales bacterium
GCCCAACGCGCAGATCTTGTGCTGGCGGGCTGCGCTAATCTGGAAGCCATTCGTCTGGCCTTTCCATCGGATCGTGTGCGCATTGCAGATCGTGGTTTGCGCGAGGGTATTTTGGCTGAGTTGATGAGTGCCGACGGTGTCTGGCGCGATGGTGAGCGGGCAGGACAGCGTTAATGGTCACGAAAAAACCCGGCACATCGCGCGACAGTTCGCTGAAGGTGCGCGTCAAGACTGCGCGCAAGCGCACGATTTCATCCACGCTGTGGTTGCAGCGCCAGCTCAATGATCCCTATGTCTTGAAAGCCAAGAAAGAGGGTTTGCGCTCGCGTGCAGCCTATAAGCTCATCGAGATGGATGAGCGCTATCATCTGTTGAAGCCCGGCCAGAAAATCATCGATCTGGGTGCCGCACCCGGCGGCTGGTCGCAATATGCGATCAAGAAAGTCGGGCCCAAGGGGCGCGTAATCGGCATTGATCTGCTCGATATCGATCCGATCCCCGATGTCGAATTCACGGTGATGGACTTTCTCGACGAAGATGCGCCCGAGCGTCTGCGCGGCATGTTGGGCGGCGAAGCTGATGGCGTGATGTCCGATATGGCGGCCAATACAACGGGCCATAAAAAGACAGACCATTTAAAGATCGTGGGTCTGGCAGAACTCGCCATTCATTTTGCGACTGAAATTCTGGCGCCCGGCGGCTTCTTTGTTGCCAAAGTATTTCAAGGTGGCACGGAAGGCGATTTGCTGACCGTCCTCAAGCGCGATTTCAAAACTGTTCGTCACGTGAAGCCGGAAGCCAGCCGCCAAGGTTCAGCCGAACTCTATGTTCTGGCCACGGGCTTTCGCGGGCGTCAGCGCGACGGCGACTGAGCCAGCGGGCGTGTTTCGGTTTCTGCGCGCAATTTCTCAGCCAAAGCCAGCGTGCATTGGCGTCGTTCATCGCTGCTGGTTGCTTGGGTCAGGCAGGTTTGCTCTTCCATTCGACGCAAGCGCGAAAGCTTGTCCTCGCTCATCCCCCACATGATTTTATCGCGCTGGTTGGCGCGGCATTCCTCCCGCTTTTGCATTTCAGCCAGCGAGCGCATCATGTCTTCACGCCCGCATTGAACCTCGATCTGGCCTTGTCGCTTGCGCAATTCTGCGCTGGTCAGACCATAAATGCGCGCTTCCTGTGCTGTCTTGTATTCATCCCAAGCTGCATCAATGCCGTTGATGCCAATGCGTTTGGCTTCAACAGGCGAGAGCACCTGCATTTCACCCGGTGGTACGGCCAACATAATGCGCATCAGATCGTCTGAAATATTCATCTCATCAAGATAAGTGCGCACTGTGCGAATGAGCTTTTTGTAGCGTTGGTCGGCTTCCACAAAATCATTGGCACGCGTCTGGGCAAAAAACGGACGATGCACGCCAATGCCAGACAGATTGCGCTCCACGGCGCCCACGGCCACAAACACACAGGCCGAATGACACGGCCCACTGGAAAAGACCGATGCCGTGGTCTTGCGCAAGACTTCACCAATCTGCATCGCCGCACTCACGTCTCCGCCTGGGCTTGCAATGTGCAAATGGGGAATGACGCGCCCGTTGACGCGGCGGATTTCGCTGTTCAGCACTTCCACAAATTTTTGCGCAGTGTCTGGCGTGATTGTTCCCTCCAGCGAAAGATGGGCCACACAGCCGGTGGGCAGAGGGCGCTCACAGGGTTTGGTGAGAGAGACTTGAGCAGGCTGGTCGAGGGCGCCAGCTTGGGCTGTCAAAGGGCACGCAAGGGTGAGGGCTACGAGGCCCGTCAAAATCAGGTTTCGCACGGCAAAGCCTTGGCTTTAAAAGATAAATCAATGGGAGGCAGGATAAACCTTTGCCGAAAACTGTCAATTCGGGTGGCCAGACCCCTGTTTTCCTTTGCC
>CAINNX010000046.1 GCA_903851305.1 uncultured Hyphomicrobiales bacterium
ATCAATCGGGTTCATGCCCATCACGCGCAAGGCATCAATCTCTTCGCGCATTTTCATGGAGCCCAATTCAGCCGTAATGGCAGAACCGGAGCGACCCGCGATCATGATGGAGGTGAGCAGCACCGCCAATTCGCGCAACGTCAGGATACCAATAAGATCGACCGAAAACGTGGCGGCCCCAAATTTCTGCAATTGAAAGATCGATTGCTGCGCCACAATACAGCCAACCAGAAAATTGATCAGCGCAATGATCGGCAGAGACCGAAAGGCAAAGGCTTCGACGTGGAAGACGACCGATGTGCCGCGCAGGCGCGCCGGATTGAGGATAACACGCAACAGGGCATGCATGACTTCGCCCAGAAACGTCACACCGCCCATCAGATTACGACAGACGCTGACAACGGTCTCACCGACATCTGCCAGAAGATCTGCAAACAGATTGCCATGCTGATCATCACGCTGGGGCATGGGCTCATATTTGGATTCGCTCAACAGCAGCTCGAAATCAGGCCGCGTCACGCCATAGGTCGCATCAATGCCATGCGCGATGAGATCGGCGCGCACGCGGTCAACCAGCCAGGCACCGGCCGTGTCGATGCGCTCAACATGTTCGAGGTCCAGCGTGACTTTTAAAGCGCGATGCGCGCTTGCCAGCAATTTGCCTGAAGTTGCTTCCAGCTGCGCCGAGACAGCCAAAGTCCATTCGCCCGACAGCACCAAATGCAGGCGCTCGCCGACCATTTTCTCAGAAAAGCCGGGCACGCGCGCCATCGGCGTTACTCCATGACAGCGGCTTTGAGGATACAAACCATGGTGGCATGCGCAGGCTTTTTGCCAAGATTGCGGATCACATGGGGACGATCACAGCGGTAGCGCAATGTGTCACCGGCTTTTGCCTGTTCGATGACACCTGACACTTCAACTTCGAGCTCGCCCGAAATCACCGACAAACATTCAATAGAGCCGCGTTGATGTGGGTCGGATTCGAGCACCCCGCCGGGCTCCGCGTGGAAATCATACCATTGCAGCCATTCGACAGTTTTGATCCAGCCGATAATACCCAGCCGGCATTTGCCATCGTCGGAAAAGAGCATGGGCATTTCGCCCTTGTTGGTCTTTTCAATAAAAGGCTCGTCTTCTGCCGCCTGCAACACGCGCTCAATCGAGACATCCAGCGCCTGCGCCAGACGCCAAATGGTGGCGAGTGTGGGATTGGTTTCGTTGCGCTCGATCTGGCTGATGATGGATTTGGCAACGCCCGATTGCTCGGACAATTCGGAAAGCGACAGATTATAGGCTTTCCGCAGCCGCTGGACGGTCTTGCCGAGCTGGCCAGACAGGGCCACGGCACCTGCCTCCAATGCTTTCGCTTTGTCCCGACCCTCGACACCCATGCCAGATCCACCCCCCGTTCAATCGTTCCGGAGAATATCCGATTTCGTTTGGAATAACGAACGCTCCTTTTGGCGATTCACGGTTTTTTGGCGCGGCGCTCGCTGAAAATAGCCAGCAATCCGCCGCAGACAATGATCGAGGCGCCGACCAGCGCCACCGGGGCCGGTACTTCGCCAAAGACAAGAAAGCCAAGCGTCATGGCCCAAAGCATGGAGGTGTAATCAAAGCAGGCAATGATGGAGGCATCCGCCAGTCGATAGCTTTGCGTCATGAAAATCTGCCCGGCCCCACCCAACAGACCTGTGCAGATCAACGGCCACCAATGACCGACCTCTGGCCAGACCCAAGTTTGTGAGGCGACGAGCGGACCAAGCGGCGCATCAAACGGCCAGATATCAGCCAGCAGAATGATGAGTAGGCCGACCAAGGTCGTCGTGCCTTGGAAATAGAAAACGATGGCACCTGTGTCTTCGCTGCGCGTCAGGCGCCGCGTCTGGATCATGGCAATGGAGACCAGCGATGCGCCGCCAAAGGCGCAAAGGGCACCAATCGCATTGGCGGACTGGAGGCCCGCACCCAAATGCTCCCAGAGCATGACCAACACGCCACAAAAGCCTATGCAGACCGCGGCCCAGCGCATGGCATTGACCTTCTCGCGCAGCATGAGCGCCGCGAAGACGACAATCAGGAGCGGCGCGGCATAGCCAATGGCGGTCACGTCTGCGAGCGGCAACAGGCCATAGGCGGCAAACATCAGAAACATACTGCCCACGCCCGCGATAGAGCGCACGAGATGGCCGGTGAACCATTTGGTGTGAAGCGCCCGCGGAAAATCTCCGCGCATGAGCAGCCAGACAACGAGCACGACCAGCGCAAAGGCAGAGCGGAAGAAAACCAGCTCAGCGATTGGATAAGCGCTGTAATATTTGACGAGCGCCAGCATGCCCGAAAAGAGCAAGGTCGATATGATTTTGGCAGCTATGCCGACGAGCATGATTCCGCTTCTGGTTGCGCGCGGCACCATGAGGGAAGTGTAGCCAGATTGTCAAAAGGACGGGCGTGTCTGTGCAACATTTCGATGATCAACAATATCTGCCGATGACGCATCACATCCCCCTCCCCCTTGTGGGGAGGGGCTAGGGTTGGGGGTCGCGCAATGCTTGTGAAATGACCCGAACACAGACACTTTTTACATCGGCTCACCTCACGACCCCCACCTCGCTCGGGCTTTCGCCCGAGTCGTCCTCCCCACAAGGGGGAGGAGGGTTCGATCAGCGAAATTGCGCTCGCAATGACGAGCGTTACTTTTTCGGAGGCTTCACCGGGCCATCGACCGCCGGCAGGCTCTTCAGATAGTCAGCCATCGCATCGCGGTCTGATTTGGGCAGCGCGCTCATGTTTTTCACGACATCGGCCATGGATGAGCCCACCGAGTCGAATTCCGGTGTAAAGCCTGTGGCGAGCACTTCAGCCACATCGGCCTTGGACCAGGAGCCGAGCCCCTTGGCTGTGATATTGGGCACCCAGCCGCGCCCTTCAGGATCAGGCCCGCCCGCATAACGCTGCGCTTGCACAATACCGCCCAACAGATTGCGCGGCGAATGACATTCGGCGCAATGGCCGAGCGCGTCGACGAGATAATGACCGCGGTTCCACGCCTCAGACTTGGAAGGATCATAGTCAATGGTCTGCGTGTCGAGGAAGAGCGTCTTCCAGAAACCAACCAAACGACGAATGGAAAACGGAAAGGCCAGATCATGCGCGGGTGCCTTGCCTTCAACAGCCGGCAATGTGCGCAAATAGGCCATTAAATCGCGGATATCGTCCAACTGCGCATGGGCATAGGTCGTGTAGGGAAAGGCAGGATAATAATGCTCGCCTTTTGGTGACACGCCATATTGCGTGGCATTGACCAAATCGACCGTCGACCACGCGCCAATGCCGTCTCGCTTATGAGACGAAATATTGGGTGC
>CAINNX010000047.1 GCA_903851305.1 uncultured Hyphomicrobiales bacterium
TGTTCTCTGCCTCAAGCTCTTTCAGGCGCTTCACTTGATCGCCCTTCAGGCCGCCATATTCTGACCGCCAGCGATAATAGGTAACTTCCGTCACGCCTATCGATCTCACAGCTTCCGCCACTGGCCGCCCCTGTGCTGTGTGAACTTCTACCTGCCGAAGTTTGGCGACAATCTCTTCCGCCTTGTGCCTTTTCCTACCCATGCGTATTCCTCCTCAAGGCTTATAAGCCATACATCAGGGAGGACCACTTTTCAGGGGGCAGACCACAGTGCGATGGGTGCATGCTGATCAGCTTCATAGCTTGCGCCATTGACGAAAGCGACGCGCATGATCACCATTTCCCGGATCGCACCATCCAATTTGCATTTCTGGCGAATGGCCGTGAGGTAGCTCAGCCAGCCCTCAGCGATAGGTGCACTGTTGAGCAGCATTTTATACAGATGCAACAGTGAGCCACGTTCGCGCACAATGCGCTCGGCAATGGCCTTGCGATCGGGAGTATCGGGCTGCGCGTAAGGAATGCGGGCCATCGTGGTGACTAACCTTTCACATGTGCTTGAATGCGCGGCAAAATGAGTTCAGCCATGAGGATCATGGATTAACGACCCAGATCATAATCAGTCCAATCATTGCCTGTATAGAGCAGCTAGCAGAACGCACCAGCACCAAGGCCATTGAGCATCCACAGGGCAAGATTTACGTGGATGCAAAAGTGGACGATATTAAGGGTGAGGTGGAGGTCAAGCAGGCCACGCTTGTGCGTCATGCGCGCCGACCGGTGGCTGGCGCCGTCTCTGTTCCGGGCACCATCTTGTCTAGCCTTAATTGAATGTATCGAGAGGTACTTAGCCCATGCATGCCATTCCACTGTGCCTAGATGATTTTCTGCAGCCGGCACGAGCCGCGCTCGTGATGTGGGATATGCAGAAGGGCCTCGCGGGCAAAGCGCCGAATTCGGCTGCCATCGTTGCCAATGCCCGCAAGTTGATTGAGCAAGCAGATCGGCTGAATATTCCGGTTATCTGGAGCCGCCACATCGCGCCGCCTTTCGAGATGACGGTCGGGCCTTTCATGCTCTGGCTGATGAAGAAGCAGAAAGTTGATCACCCCTCAAAAGTGAAGCCCGCCATGCAGTGCGGCATGCAAGAGACAGATTATATCGACGGTTTTGGTCCCTCGGATCATCATATGATCCTTGAAAAGAGCCAGCCTTCTTTCTTTGTCGACACGCCTTTGGCATCGCGTCTCAAAGCCATGAATCGTGACACAATCGTGATTGGTGGTGTGGCCACCGACATTGGCGTGGAGTTTACCTGCCGTCATGCGGCATCGCTTGGTATTTATTCCGTCGCAGTTGATGATGCGAGTGGCGCTTATACACAAGAGGCGCATGATCGCTCGATGACCTTTTTGCGCAACTGGACAACACCTGTTGTGAAGACCGACGAGATCTGTGCCATCTGGCAGAAGCAGTAAAAAAGTGGAAAAACTCTCCAAAGCCACGCAGGAGATTTTCAGCGACCCGGCTTTCGAAAAGCAGTTTCTCACGCCCAATTTCACCTTCTCCATCGCCAAAGGGCCGAAGGATTTGCGTGATCGCATCGAGAGAGATTCCAATCTCTGGAGTCCGATCATCAAAGATGCCAAGCTGACGATCAAATAAGAGATATCAGGGTTGAGGAGCAGATGATGAACCAAGCGTGGATCCCGGCAAGCTTTTGGCGTGGTGGCACCAGCAAAGGCGTGTTCTTCCGCTCAGAAGATTTGCCTTATCCGCGTGAAGTGATTGACCAGATTCTGCTCGCAGTCATGGGTACGCCCGATCCCAACGGGCGCCAGCTCAACGGCATGGGCGGCGGCACGTCATCGCTGTCCAAGGCGGTGATCATCGGCCCCTCGACCCATCCTGATGCCGATGTCGATTACACATTCATTCAGCTCGCCATCGACAAGCCGATTGCGGATTGGACCGGCAATTGCGGCAATCTGTCTTCTGTCATCGGCCCCTACGCGGTCGACAATGGTTTGGTGAAAGTCGCCGATGGCGAGGCCACCGTGCGCTTTCACCAGACCAATACGAAGAAAATCATTCACGCGCGTTTCCGTGTTGAAAATGGCATGGCGGCGATTGATGGCGACATGGAGATTGCAGGCGTTGCTGGCAAAGCCGCGCCCGTGCGTCTTGATTTCGTCAAGCCGGGCGGTGCGGCCACGGGCAAGCTGTTGCCAACTGGCAAGGTGGTCGATCGCATTGCGCTGCCCAATGGCCAGGAGATCGATATTTCACTGGTCGATGCCAGCCATCCGAATGCCTTTGTGCGCGCGCGCGATCTTGGCCTCACCGGAACAGAAACCCCCGATTCCATTCAGGCCAATACAGAGCTGATGGCCACACTCGAACATTTGCACCGCCGTGCGGGCGTGATGATGGGGCTGGCAGCCAATGAAGAGGCTGTGACGTTGACAGGTCCGCGCATCGGCATGGTGGCTGAGCCGCAAGCCTATGTGGCTTTGGACAAGACGCAGATCAGCGATGCTTATGAAATTTCAACGCGGATGATTTCGGTTGAGCAGCCCCATCGCGCGGTGCCCTTGTCAAGCGGCCTGTGCCTGTCCGTGGCATTGCGTATGGAAGGCACGCTGCCCCATCAAGTGTCGCGCAAAGTGGTTGATGGCCAGCCGATCCGCATCGGCAATCCGTCAGGCCTGCTCGCCTATGGCGCTGATGTGCGTCAAGAGAATGGGCAGTGGATTGCCGACAGCGCAGGCGTCTATCGCACCTCGCGCTGTCTGATGAAAGGCGCGGTGGCTGTGCCGCGCCGTCTCATCGGAGCGTGATGCTTTAGCGGATCGAATGACTCCAGTTGCGCACCTTAGCCAGCCAGCTTTTGCGAGATGATCTCTTCGCAGCGCTTGTTGCGCTCGTCCAGAATCTTGCCAGCCATCGCGTCGCGCAATTCAGGCGAGGGATCAGCCAGACCAAAACGATCAGGGCCATTCATGATCTTGGCCCAGTAATCAGGCGTGCCGACCACATGCTTGGCCTCGTCGATGTAATCGACTTCCGCCGTATATTCGGTAACGAAGCCATTGGGCTCGACAAAATAAGAGAAGAGATTGTTGCCCGGTCCGTGGCGGCCCACACCCCAGCCAATCTTGTAGCCATGCTTCTTCATGCGGCCAGCGCCGCGCATCAGGCCGTCAAAATTTTCGACTTCATAGGCCATGTGGTTGAGGCTCGCGCCCTGCGCACGCGCCAGCGCAATCGAGTGGTGGTAAGACGAGCAACGCACGAAATCCATGCGCGCCGTTGAATCTGTGAGACGGAAGCCCAGCACATCGCAGAAAAATGCGCGCTGCTTGTCGACATCCATCACGTTCAAAACGGCATGCGACATTTTCAAGGGCTGCGAATGATCCTTGAACGAACCGCCCGCATGCACAATGACATCTGATGAAATGTTGAGCGTCTGGCCTTCGGGTGTTTTCACCGAGAAACCATAACCGCCACCCGCAATGGCTGGCAGCTCTTGCGGAGCCGAGACGATTTCGCAGCCCATGGCCACAGCCTTGGCATGCAGACCATCAACGCCCGCGCGCGAGGGGGCGGAGAAATTGATCGCCACAAGGCCCGCCTTCGGGCGCTCGTGAATGGTGAGAACATGATGCTCTGTGCCCGATGCGCGCAGATAGGCCGCGCCATTGGCCGAGGCAACTTCACTCAGGCCCCAGGCATTGGAGTAAAAAGCGGATGTCTCTTTGAGATCGAAGACGGCGAGTTCGACGCCGCGCAGGCCGTTGACACGAATATCGGTCATATTGTCCTCCGGTAGGGGCCGGGCCCCCTAAATTTTTCAAGCTCCGGCATCATGCCGTTGAGAAGTCCAAAAAGCGAGGCCTTTGGCTTAAAATCTGATGAGCCGCACTCACCTTCGAATTGATGCCTCAAGATATCTTATCAAACTGTAGATCGGTGGGCATATCCGCGCCAATGGCGGCTTGGGTCGGATGAAAAAGATCTGTGCGGCCGCGATAGACGGCGCTGCCTGATCCAAGTTCAGCATAGGTTTGTTCAAGGCGCTCGATCACACTGGTGAGATCGAGCACCTTTTGCGCATCATCCGTTGAAAGGACGAGTGTCACTCCGTGATTTCACGCACTTTGGCAATGCTCTCAGGCTTTGCCGTATAGACATGAGCAATGATCTTGGCGGCTTCTTCGCCTGTCATGGGCTGGATCGGCAGATTGAATTTTTTCGCATCTGCTAGAAGCGCCTCGTCCTTCAACGCGGCATTGAAGCCTGCGCGGACGATCTTCAGCCGGTCTTCAGGAACGGTTTTGGCCATAATGAAGGGGCGACCCACTTCACTGGAGGCGGCGAAGATTTCAAGAATCTCTCTCTGCTGGTCGGTTTTTGCAAACTGTCCCGCATAGGGAAGGTCGGCAGGCATCGAGCTTTCGCGCGAGGGCGAGAAGGTGACGAGCGGATGGATTTTCTTGTCCGCAATCCATTCCACCGGCAGGCTGCTCCAGGAGCCGCAATCGGCATCAAGCTCACCGCGCTCCAGTGCGAGCTTCTGTTCGGCTGAACCGGGGAAGCCCAGGACGTGACGTATTTTGATGCCAAACACATTGCGCAGCATTGACGCATTCATATAATTGGCTGTGCCTTTTGCAGCGCTGCCAAAAACAGTCTCGTTGCGCGCAACAAGATCATCCCACGTTTTGATGCCGGTCTTGTGCCAAGCGTAACAAACGCGCACTTCCGGTGCCATGCTGCCGATCCATGCGACATCGGTGAACTTGACCTTGATGCGATTGGGGTCGACCAGCGATTCCAGAATGAGCGCTGGATTGAAGGCCGTGAGATAGGTGCCATCTTTGGGCTGTGTCGCATCAAGCTGGCGCACAGCGTTGAGCGAGCCGGCACCTGGCAGATTCTGCACAATGACTTCTGGCTTGCCATCAATGTGGCGGCCGATGTGGCGTGCCATCAGGCGGCCATAGCTGTCATAGCCACCACCGGGCGAATAGCCGATGACAACGGTGAATGTCTTGCCTTTGTAGAAAGAGCTCTGCGCAGCCACGGGTGCGGCGGCCATCAGTGCTGCCGCGTACAAGCTGGGAATTAGATATTTCATGTAGTCTCCCCCCGAGGAACTCTTTCCGGTCTTTGCGCCGGAACATGGGTCATAATTTAGCTGCTCCCCTGCGCCTCTGTCCAATTCGGTCGGGTCACGAGCGCGTGTCAGACTGAAAAAGGGTGACCTTTGGCCCGCAAGCGGCTATGGGAGCGCATCCTCCTGCTCGGACTTTTCAGCCTATGATCCGTCTTGAAAATATCTCCCGTCAAAACGGGCACCAGATCGTTTTTATCGAAGCCTCCGCTGCGCTTCAGCGTGGCGAGAAGATTGGTCTTGTCGGCCCCAATGGCGCAGGCAAGTCGACCTTGTTTCAGATGATCATGGGTCAGGACTTGCCCGATGAAGGACAGGTCTCGGTCGATCGCGGTGTCACCATCGGTTATTTCGATCAGGATGTCGGGGAAATGTCGGGTCACAGCGCTGTGGCGGAAGTGATGGAAGGTGCGGGGCCGGTGAGCGCAGTCGCCGCCGAACTGAAGGCGCTTGAAGCGGCCATGGCTGATCCCGATCAGCTCGACAAGATTGAAGAGCTTGTGGCCGCCTATGGCGAAGTGCAGTCGCGCTTTGAAGAGCTTGATGGTTATGCGCTGGAAGGCCGCGCACGCGAAGTGCTTGCGGGTTTGAGCTTTACTGACGAGATGATGGACGGCGATGTAGGCAATCTGTCAGGCGGCTGGAAAATGCGCGTCGCACTCGCACGCATTCTGCTTATGCGCCCCGATTGCATGTTGCTCGACGAGCCCTCCAACCATTTGGATCTGGAAAGCCTGATCTGGCTGGAGTCTTTTCTCAAAGGCTATGAGGGTGCCATTCTCATGACCTCGCATGATCGCGAATTCATGAACCGCATCGTTCATCGCATCATCGAAATTGACGGTGGTAATCTCAATTCCTATTCCGGCAATTACGAATTTTATGAGCAGCAGCGTGCGCAAAATGCGATGCAGCAGCAGGCGCAGTTTGAACGCCAACAGGCCATGCTCGCCAAGGAAATCAAATTCATCGAGCGTTTCAAGGCGCGCGCATCACACGCGGCGCAAGTACAGAGCCGCGTCAAAAAGCTCGATAAGATCGAACGCGTCGAGGCGCCCAAGCGCCGTGAATCGGTTGTCTTCGATTTTCCGCCGGCACCGCGTTCTGGCGATGATGTCGCCATGTTGAAAGGTGTGTCGAAATCCTATGGTGCACGCAGCATTTATGAGGGTTTTGATTTTTCCATTCGCCGGCGTGAACGCTGGTGCATTATGGGTGTCAATGGCGCGGGCAAATCCACTTTGCTGAAACTGATTGCCGGTGCATCTGAGCCTGATGCCGGCACAGTGACGGTCGGCAGCACGGTGAAAATGGGCTATTTCGCGCAGCATGCGATGGAATTGCTGGATGGTGACCGCACGGTTTTTGAATCGCTGGAAGATTCCTTCCCGCAAGCAGGCCAAGGCGCCTTGCGTGCGCTGGCGGGATGTTTCGGCTTTTCGGGGGATGATGTCGAAAAGAAGTGCCGTGTTTTGTCGGGCGGCGAAAAAGCCCGTCTGGTCATGGCCAAAATGCTGTTTGATCCGCCAAACTTTCTGGTGCTCGATGAGCCGACCAACCATCTCGATATGATGACCAAGGAAATGCTGATCAAAGCCTTGGCGGATTATGATGGCACCATGCTGTTTGTGTCGCATGATCGCCATTTCTTGGCTGCTTTGTCGAACCGCGTGCTTGAATTGACGCCCGATGGTATCCATCAATACGGCGGGGGCTATACGGAATATGTTGAGCGCACGGGCCAAGAAGCGCCCGGGCTCCATTCATAATTTTTCAGGACAGACACCATGGATCTTGGTCTGAAGGGTAAGGTTGCACTGATTTTTGGCGCCAGCGGTGGTCTGGGCGGCGCGATGAGCGCCTCGCTCGCAGCCGAGGGCGCAAAGGTTGTGCTTGCCGGTCGCAATGCAGAGGCGCTTGCCAAGCTTGGTGCAGATTTGCGCGGCCAGGGTGCCGAGGTTCTGGAGCTCGTCTGGGATCTCGCCGATCTGTCCTCCATAGATGCGCATTTTGCGACCATTGAGGACAAGCTTGGTGGCGTCGATATTCTCATCAACAATACGGGTGGCCCACCACCCTCAACCGCTGCCAATGTGGCTGCTGATCTGTGGGAAGCGCAATTCCGCGCCATGGTCGTGTCGGTGATCAAGATCACGGATCGGGCTCTGCCACATATGCGCGCGCAAAAATGGGGTCGTATCATCACCAGCACATCGTCTGGTGTGGTGGCACCCATTCCCAATCTCGGTGTGTCGAATGCATTGCGTGCGACGCTTGTTGGCTGGTCAAAGACACTGGCGCGTGAAGTGGCAGCTGATGGCATTACAGCCAACATCATTCTTCCCGGCCGCATTGCGACCCCGCGCATTGCGCAGCTTGATTCTGCGCGTGCAGGTCGCGAGCAGATCGCCGTGGATGATGTGGTGAAGCAAAGCCTCGCCCAGATTCCGGCAGGCCGCTACGGCAATCCAGCTGAATATGGCGATGTGGCTGCTTTTCTGGCGAGCGCACGCGCTTCTTATGTCACGGGCACTGTGGTGCGTGTTGATGGTGGCTATATCGCCAGCATTTAATCCGCAGTGAGTTTTTCCTCGCCCATGGCGTGAGCATGAAGGAAGTCGGCAAGTTCTGCCTCGTCGACTTTCGTGTCTCGCGCCGCCGCCATGAAAAATAATTCTGACAGCGGCGGCTGGATCAGTTTCAACAGCGAGGCCTCCAACAGCAGGAGGTCTCGCGGACGATTGTCGCGGAAGGCATCAATCATTCCGCGATGGGCACGGTTATAAAACCGGCGCAACGCCACCCCGAAGGGCGTGTATCCCTGCTGACGCAAATGCGCTCGCAGGAAGGTAATCACATCCAGCGCTTGTCCAAGGCTCTCGCGAGCCTCTGGAGCGCCGGTGGCCCCCCGCAAGGCCGCCATGCGCACGGATGAGACCAGGCACCCGAAGAGCATCATGATGCGCTCCTCCTCAGAGGAATCCGCGATGATTTCCTGTAGAAGCGGGAAGTGGAGATCATCTTCGTCAAACGACAACATGGATGTCCTTCGGGGCTCTGGAGTGAGACAACGACCACAGGGGTCTGCAGCCGCTGTCAGGTTCTTAGACGGTTCGCTCGGCCAAAAATTAAGCGCCTCTTGTCCGGATTCTCCCTTTTTGCCTCCAAAAACTGCTCTGCGCTTGCCGCTGCCTGTGGACATGTCATGGTTGGCCCCGGAAGAACCGCGGAGAGGTTGGCATGAAAATCTGGGCTTTGGGCTTTCTGGCTCTTGTGGGGCTGGCCGGAGTGGCCATCGACGCGGCTATGGCCCCGGCTATGGCGCAGGATTACAAGGCTGTTCTGGCCGCCCCGGACCGCAGCGAGGCCGACCGCAGCATGGATGACAAGCGCAAGGCCTTTGAGCTTTTGTCCTTCGTTGCCCCAAAGACAGGAGCCCGCGTGCTCGATATGGGCGCGGGCGGGGGCTATTCCACCGAGCTGATGGCCCGCGCTGTGGGGCCAACCGGCAAAGTGATTGCGCAGAACGGATCTGCCAGCGAGCGCTTTGACGCGCGCGCCAAAACGTCTGCCATGTCCCCTGCCATGGCTCAGGTGCAGCTCGCCGTGCGCCCCTTTGATGATCCCCTGCCAGCTGGCACCGAGCCGCTGGATCTCATCACCTTCTTCTTTGCCTATCACGACACGACCTTCATGGCGGTAGATCGGGCCAAGATGAACAAAGCCATGTTCGATGCGCTGAAGCCCGGCGGCTACTTGGTCATCGCGGATCACTCAGCGCGGGCAGGTGAGGGCACCAGTGTGGGCAAGACCACGCATCGCATTGAGGAAAGCGCGCTCGTTGCAGAAGTGACAGCTGCTGGGTTCAAACTGGTCGGCAGCGCTGATTTCTTACGCAATCCGGCAGACCCGCGCGATGTGTCAGTCAATCGTTCCGGCATCCAGAATGATGAATTTGTTTTGAAGTTTCAAAAGCCGTAACGCAGGGACGTTACACCGCTACAGAATGGCGTGCCCGGTCGCGTAGCAAATAACGATCGAAGGTTGCGGCCACCACGCGGGCCAGTCCCGCGCCGGCTTGTGTCAGGGCGAGTTTGGAGCCCGCGCGCGTGATCAGGCCATCGCGTTGCAGATTGTCGAGTTGTTCGCTCTCGGCCAGATGCCAATCGGGCGGCGCATCAAAGAAGGCTGCAGCAATGTCGAGATCAACCTCGCCATCACACATGATGCGCTCGATCACATAGGCACGCAGGCAATCGTCCACGCTCATTGCATGGCCTTTGGAGACGGGCAGGTGACCAGCTTCAACGGCGCGTGCCCAAGCCCCTGTCTCTGACTGGTTCTGCACATAGCCAAAAGGCGTGCGGCCGATGGATGTGGCGCCAAAGCCGATCAGGCTGCGCGCATCATCATCTGTATAGCCTTGGAAGTTGCGATGCAGGCGACCTGCACGAGCGGCTTTAGCAAGTGCATCACCTGGCAATGCAAAATGATCGATGCCGATAGCGTCATATCCATGCGTGATCAAAGCTTGCGCGGAGGACCGCGCCTGTGTTGCGCGCTCTTCCGTGCCTGGCAAGGCTTCTTCGTCAATCATGCGCTGGTTCTTGGCCATCCAAGGCACATGCGCATAGCCAAAGAGCACGATGCGATCAGGCTTCATGGCCGCACATTCTTGCACAGTCTTGCACAAAGCGGCGGCTGTCTGTTGCGGCAGACCATAGATGAGATCGTAATTAATGCCCTTCACGCCAACTGCGCGCAGTTTCTCTGTTGTTCTTTGCACAAGGGCGGCCGGTTGGATGCAGTTGATAGCGGCCTGCACAGTCGGATCAAACTCCTGAACGCCCAGACTTGCGCGCGTAAAGCCAAGTGCGCCGATGCGCCCAATCATCTCATCTGTGATGGTGCGCGGATCAGTCTCGATCGCGCATTCTGCATCGGGCGTAAAATCAAAATGTGCCTCAATAGTCCGGATGATTTTTTCGAGATCATCCGGATGAAGGGCCGTTGGCGTGCCGCCGCCAAAGTGCAAATGCGAAACGCGTATGCGGGCCGGTAATTGAGTCGCTACCAAAATAATTTCGGCGCAAAGATTATCAACATAAGTGCGCACCGGCTGATAGCGCGCGATCAACTTCATATTGCAGCCGCAATACCAGCACATTTGCTTGCAGAAAGGGATATGCACATAAAGCGAGAGGGGCTCAGCCGGATCTAGCGCTGAAAGCCAGCCGCGATAAATATCTTCTGAAAATTTTTTCTCGAAATGGGGCGCGGTTGGATAGCTCGTGTAACGCGGCACGGCACGGCACGGCGCGCGTAAAGGGCGAGCAAAGCGGAATCGGCTCCAGAGTGGTGGCGAGCTGCTTCAGGGCACAAGGGACTGGTCCTTTGATCGGGGTATGCCTACGGGCGTCTGATGCAACCATGGCAGTGATCCGCCCCGTTCCGCCTTGATCTAAATCCATATTGGGGGTGCCAACCAAAGTATGATTGAGCGGTCGGGCCCTCGTGACGCTCATGAAAAAGGGCGCTGTCTCCAGCGCCCTTTCCTGAGATGAGATGATACCCCCTCAGCTCACGCCTTCTCCTCGGCAAAAATATCTTTGTCTTTGTTTTCAGGTACAAAGATCAAGCCGATGACAAAGCAGCCCGTTGCGATCACAATCGGATACCAGAGACCGAAATAGGTATCGCCCGTCTGAGCGATCATCGCGAAGGCTGTTGCGGGCATGAGGCCGCCGAACCAGCCGTTGCCGATGTGGTAGGGCAGCGACATGCCGGTGTAGCGGATGCGCGTCGGGAAAAGTTCGACGAGCGCTGCCGCAATCGGGCCGTAGACCATGGTGACCAGCACGACGAGATAGGTCAACACCGCAATCAATCCGAGCGTTTGCGCGCGCAGATCAAAGAAGCCCGACATTTTCACAATCGTGTCGTTCTTCACACCAGCAACAGGATAGCCAGCAGCGCCCAGCGTATCATTCACCGATTTGGTGAAAGCAGCCGGAACGTTTTTGGCCTCGTCCCCCGTCAGCTTGCCAGCATCGTAAGCAGCGACTTCCTTGTCGCCGATGCGGATTTTGGCAGTCTGGCCCTTGGTGCCCTGCTCAACCGAATAATTCACTGACGAGCGTGCGAGTGTTGCTTTCGCAATGTCGCAAGACGAGGTGAACTTGGATGTGCCGGTCGGGTTGAATTGGAACGAGCATTCATCCATGTCAGCCAGCACGGTGACCTTGGTGTTCTGCTGTGCCTTGAACAGCATCGGGTTGGCTGTTTCCGAAATGTACTTGAACACCGGGAAATAGGTGATCGCCGCCAGCAGCATGCCAGCCAGAATGATCGGCTTGCGGCCGATGCGGTCTGACAATGAGCCGAAGATGACGAAGCCAGCGGTGCCAAGGATCAGCGACCAAGCGATGAGCACGTTGGCGGTAAACATATCGACGCGCAAAATGCTCTGCAGGAAGAACAAAGCGTAGAACTGGCCCGTGTACCAAACAACGGCCTGACCAGCGACGAGGCCGAGCAGAGCGATGACGGCAAATTTGGCGTTCTTCCACTGGCCGAAAGCTTTCGATAAAGGCGCCTTCGATTGCTTGCCTTCGTCCTTCATCTTGGTGAAGGCTGGGCTTTCTTCCATCTGCATACGGATCCACACCGAGATCGCGAGCAGGAAGATCGACAGCAGGAAGGGAATACGCCAGCCCCACTTGGCAAAGTCGGCTTCACCCGTCCACGAGCGCACGCCCAAGATGACCATCAGCGAGAGCAGAAGGCCCAATGTGGCGGTGGTCTGAATCCAGCTGGTGAAATAGCCGCGCCGCCCGGGCGGGGCATGTTCGGCCACGTAAACAACGGCGCCGCCATATTCACCACCCAGTGCCAGACCCTGCAACATGCGCAGCGCAATCAAAGTGACCGGTGCGACCCAGCCGATCTGCTCATATGTGGGCAGGCAGCCAACCACAAAGGTCGATACACCCATGATGAGGATGGTCATCAGGAAAGTGTATTTGCGGCCCACCATGTCGCCGAGGCGACCGAAGAAGAGAGCGCCGAACGGGCGCACAAGAAAGCCCGCAGCAAAGGCCAGAAGCGCGAAGACGTTTCGTGTTGCCTCAGGGAAAGATGAAAAGAATTGCGCGCCGATGATCGCGGCGAGCGAGCCGTAAAGATAAAAATCATACCATTCAAAGATGGTGCCGGCGGATGAAGCCAGAATGACGCGTTTTTCTTCACGCGTCATAGGCCTAGCGCGCTCGGCAGGAGCGGGAACAGCAATCGACATGACGTCTCCTCTCTTTCGCGCAGGGCCTTTTTTCTTGGCCATGGCGCGGGACAGAGACAGTCAGCTTTGAGCGATCATCTAGGTCTAATAACAAACAGTTTATTGGTGCATGGCTCACGCATCTTTGAACGCGAATTAGCCCATCAGGCCCCAATCGGCTGGCACCAGGCCTTCGGCCACGCCCTTGCGCACATAATAGTTCCACAATTTGCCAACGTGGAAATCGCGCATTTCATGCTTATTGATCTGCACGAGTTCCTCTTCCGTCAGCGGCAGTGGCTCGGCGCCCGATTGCAGCACCTGAATGTAGGCTTTGGCATTTTCTTCAAAATGCACCGCATCCACCAGAAGCGCGGGCACGCTTTCAGCCACCAACGTCAGGCCATGGCCGCGCATCAGCACGGCGTGGTGGGGCCCGAGTGTTTTGGCTAGTGCTGCACCTTGTTCCTGTTCTTTGATGTGGCTGGGATCGGGATGGGTGGGGATGCCGCTTTCCCAACGCACAGCACGCGCGCGCATCAGTCCCAATTGCACGCCCTTCATCATGGTGAAGGCGATGGCCAGTTCCATATGGCAATGCAGCACGCTCTCGACATCGGGCCGTGCTTTCAGCACTTCGAGATGCAGCGCCAGTTCAGCGGGGACCTTGCCTTCGCCTTCCACGACATTGCCCTCGTAATCGACCACTAACAGGCGCTTCGGGTCCAGTTCCGCACGGGAATCAAGACCCGTCTGGATGAGAAAGGTTTCACCACCGGGCAGGCGGGTTGCGACATGGCCGGAATAATCCAGAATGCCTTCAGCCACGAGAATACGCGTGGCGGCTGCGACTTCTTTGCGCAACTGGTCATGAATCGTGTTGAGATTGGAGGCCATTATTTACCTGCAGAGTTGTTTTGTTCGATACCGCCAATGATCTCTTGCAGGCGAGCTGCAATTTTGGGGGGCGTTGAGACAATGTCAGCGACAATGCGCTGCATCTCTTCACCCGAGACGGGCTGGATATCGAGATTTTCTTTTTTGGCGACATCGAGGAAAGCCGGATCTTTCATCATGCGGTCAAACGCGCCGCGCAAGAGTTTCACGCGGTCCTCCGGCACGCCGGGTGTCGTGAAGATCGGGCGCCCGATCGTGGTTGATGCTGACAGAAGTTTCAGCACGGCGCGGTCTTCGTCATTTTTGGCGAGATCCATCAAGAGCGGCACATTGGGCAGGTCAGGCGCTTTGAACAGGCCGATCTGCACGAGGATGGTCAGCTTGCCGTCGGCGACCCATTGCGGACGGGTGGATTTCCACGCGCCCCAAGAATTCGACCCGCGTCCCGCGACTTCGCCACGTTCCATCGCGAGATTAATGTCATTGCCACCGGGGTAACCGGTGATGATTTTGAATTTGGTGCCGATCAGCGCATTCATCGCTTTGGGATATTGCGAAGACGTCGAGCCGCCAGTCGCGCCCAGCGGAATTTCGATGCGCTTGGCATCTTCGATATTTTTGACAGGGCTCGTTGAGAGAATGGCGGTGGTGTTGTTGTCGGCCGCCGGATTGCCGATGTAGATCAGCTCGCGTGTATCAATCTTGAGCTGCTTGTCGCCCATGGCTTGTTCGACCGAGAGCGATTGGTCGGCAGTGGCCAGAACGGTGCCATCGCGCGGGCCGGCGGTGTAGAGCCACGTCACAGCGGTGCGGCTACCGCCGCCGGGCATATTGCGTGGCACAATGACAGGATTGCCGGGCAGGTAATTGCCAAACTGGCGGGCAACAAGGCGTGCATAGAGATCGTAGGTGCCACCCGCCGAATAGCCGATGATCATGTCGATCTTTTTGCCCTTGTAGAAATCGTCGCTGTTTTGAGCTTGTGCTGGCAGCGCAGCAAGTGCGGCAGCAAAAGCAAGGCCCATGTGCCTTGCCCGGAATGATCCGGTCATACCATCCTCCCAACTTTATTGCTTAGGGCCGCTCTTTTAAGGCGTGCTTCTATAAGGGCAGGATAGGCGAAAGGTGGCATGGCGTCCAACCACCTTTGCCTTTGACAGGGTCTGGTCGCCTGCTAGCCTTGTGGTGCCCGTCTCCAAGAACGGGGCCTATTTGCGGGAGAGAGCCCATGCGCAAGCTGCTTGCTGGACCTGTGTCCGGGATTTTATTTGCATGTCTGACCAGCGGGGCTGCTCTTGCCGCGGAACCTTTCCGCATTTCCTCGCCGACCTTCAAAGACGGCGATGTATTGCCCAAAAAATTTGGCGGCATCAGCCCAGCCAATAAAAATTGCATGGGCGAGAATGTCTCGATCCCGCTGCAATGGACCAAGGGGCCTGAGGGCACCAAGTCTTATGTCTTGATGATGGTTGATCTGGCGGGCCGCATGGGCGCTGGCGTTGATCATTGGCTGGCCTATGGCATTCCCGCCGATGTCACCAAGCTTGATGAAGGTCAGCATTCCACAGCGCATAGTTTCATCACCGGCGGCACGGCTGGTAATGACACACAGCTTTATTTCGGCCCTTGCCCTTCGCCGGGTTCGGGCATGCACCATTATGTCATCACATTGGTGGCGACCGATCTGGAACCGGGCGAGCTGAAGGCCGGTCTCAAACGTGATGAGATCATCAAAGGCATGACGGGGCGCGGCAAGGGTGTCACCGATATGGTGCTCAAGATGGAATACCAACCCTGAAACAAACACAGCCCCGGTCTTGCTCTGAGAGAGCCCTCAACCCATATTGAGGGCATGAAGAGCAAGACCGATCCTGATCTCGCCAAAATAATCGACGAGATCGCCCAAGAAATGCGCCTGCGCGAAGATCGCGGGCGCGTGGCGAGTTATATTCCCGAGCTCGCCAAAGTTGATCCCGCACATTTCGGCATGGCGCTGGTTGATCTCGACGGCCATGTGCATGTGGGCGGCGATGCGGATCTGCCCTTTTCGATCCAGAGCATTTCGAAAGTCTTCACGCTGACGCTGGCTTTGGGTCGCGTGGGGGATCGTCTGTGGCGCAAGGTCGGGCGTGAGCCGTCGGGCAACAAGTTCAATTCCATTGTGCAGCTCGAACATGAGCAAGGCGTGCCGCGCAATCCTTTCGTCAATGCGGGTGCCATTGCTGTCACAGATGAGATTCTCTCAGGTCGCCAGCCGCGCGAAACGCTGGGCGAGATTTTGCGCTTTCTGCAATTCTTGGCCGATGACGAGACGATCTATATCGATCACGAAGTGGCGGCATCGGAAAAGCGCACCGGCTTTCGCAATGCCGCGTTGACCAATTATATGAAAAGTTTCGGCGTTATCGAAAATCCGGTTGATTATACGCTGGGCGTTTATTTCCATCATTGCGCTATTGCCATGACGTGTCGGCAATTGGCCAATGCGGGCTTGTTTCTGGCGAGCGATGGGCGCCATCCGGTGCGCGGACACTCAGTGGTGTCATCAGAGCGCGCGCGGCGCATCAATGCGCTGATGATGACGTGCGGCCATTACGATGGCTCAGGCGAATTTGCCTATCGCGTGGGTCTACCTGGCAAAAGCGGCGTGGGCGGCGGCATTCTCGCCATTGCGCCGGGGCACGCGTCGATTGCGGTCTGGGCGCCGGGCCTGGACGAGACAGGCAATTCGCATCTGGGTCGCGTCGCACTGGAAGAATTGGCCAAGCGCACCGGCTGGTCGGTGTTTGGTCGTTAAATCCGGTCGAGTTCGAATTTGGCCACGCTGATGGCCAGCCACGCACAACCCACCAGCAACAAAGCGCCCGTGACATAAAAGCCATTGGCCAGACCAAACCATTGCACCACATAGCCCATGACAATGGGCGTGACGATGGAGGCCAGTCGGTTATTGGTAACGCGAAGTCCCACAATCGAGCCTTGCACATCACGCGGCACAGCGCGCGCTTGGAGCGCAAACATCATCGGCTGGACAAGGCCTTCGGAGAGGCGGCGCGTGGCATGGGCGGCGGCCAGCAAAATGAACACTGAGCCAAACATAGGTGTGAGGGCCAGTAGTAAAATCGAGCTCGCTGTAAAACTGATCATCATCCAGGCCATCGATATTTGCCTGAGATAGCGCACCAGCAGAGAGCCCAGCCCATTAAAAATTTCAGCAAAGGAAAACAGCGAGCCGATCATTGTGCCGGTATAGCCAAGCTCTTTCAGATAGACGATGAGAAACGAGCCTTCCGCCGCATTGGTCGCGTGGCGTGTGAAGGAAATGGCAAGCGTAAATGCCACCGCCGGAATGACAGCCAGTCTGAACGAGCCCGTATAATCAGACAGTTTTGGCACAATATCGCGCCATGATACTTTTCCGACGACGCTTTCAGCCTTTTGCGGATTTTCAATCCGTGAGACAGCAAAGAACATGCAGCAGGACCAAGCGGTAATGCCTAAAAAGGAAATGCGTGGGCCGGTCAGATCCCATAACAGGCCCATCAACAGCGGAGCGAAAATCGTGCCGATGCGCGAATAGAAAGAGAATGTGCCGATGCGGCCAGCATCGCCACCTGTGACCAGCGCGATCATCGTCTGTGCGCCGATCCAGGTCATATTGCTGGCAAAGCCGATCAGCATTTGCAGCATGATCATCAAAGGCAGCCAAGGCAGTAGCGGATAGACGGCAGCCAGTAAGCCCGTCATGGCAGTGAAGAACAGCATGACCCGGCGCGTCCCCAGCCGATCCATCAGCGCGCCGCCGTGAATGGCGAGAAAGAATGTGAGGGCTGAGCGCGCGCCAACCAGAATGCCGATTTCAGAAGGTTCCGCGCCTTGCAGCACGGCCCAGAGCGGCACGACAAAGGTTAGCAATTCAGCCTGTCCCATGCTGAACAGGCCAGCGGCATAAGTGGCTGGCAGACTGGACAGGTGCGGGGCCGGCGCGCCGGTCTGTTCGTCTTGCCTCTGAGCCAAAGCCTTTAGCCTTCCTTGTTCTGATTGTTGTGACCGCTCTAGAGCATGGTTGCTCTATTTGGCAAGGTCCTTGGCAATAGGGTAACTTTGAGCACATGAAATCTTTCGCTCTGGCCTTTTGTCTTGCTCTGGTCGCAGCGCCCGCGGGCGCAGACACATGGCTTTTGCACAATGGCGCCATCACCACGCAGGATGCTGTGGGCGAGGTCTCGGCGCTGCTGATTGAGGGCGAGACCATTGTCGGTGTCGGTGACGCGCAGGCACTGCGCGCGCAAGCCAAGGGCGGGGCGCGCGAGATCGATCTGAATGGTCGGCGCGTCATTCCGGGGTTGATTGATTCACACATTCACGCCATCCGCGCTGGTCTTACCTTCGCGCAAGAAGTTGACTGGGTAGATGTGCCTGATCTGACACAAGCGCTGGCGCGCATCAGCGAGGTCTCGGCACGCCGCCCATCGGATGCGTGGATCGTTGTGCCCGGTGGCTGGAA
>CAINNX010000048.1 GCA_903851305.1 uncultured Hyphomicrobiales bacterium
ACGAATTCCATCGGCGTGTAATCATCGTTCAGCAACAGAACGCGATACATGCTCGGTTTTTTGGTCTGGGTTTTGGTGCGGGTGATGACCGCCGTGCCAGATCCATTGTTGCCCGGCTCGCCCTTGCGCGGTTCACGCGCGGCGCGATGGTTCACCGAAAGCTCAGCGCCCCCACCTGTTCCGATCCAGACCCAATCCCTGCCGACGCTCACTTGTCCCTCGTTCCAATACCCAGATACAGACCTAATGTAGTCCGCCACTGGCCAATAATAAGGGGGCAACCCTGCCCCTACCCTGCGGGATTTGGCCGCGACCCCGTTTGGAGGAGCGCGAACCAGATTGTGAGTCTCCAGCAAAGTCGCCCTGACAGTCTAAGGGTGTGGCAAGTGACATGCCAATATGAGAGGGGCCAGAAGATGATGAAAAAGTGCCGGCCCTTATTCAATTGTGGGCAACACGGCCTCAGAGTGGTCAAAAGCAAAAGGCCCGGGTGAAACCCGGGCCTTCCAAACTCTAAAGGGGCTTTCCAACCAATTACTTGGTGAATGCTGTGGCCTTTGCTACCACGGCTTCAACGGGCTTGAAAGCTTCCTTGGCCAGGCCGGTGTAAAGCTCGCCCATCTTGGTGGCTTGAGCCACGAGGGTCTCGTAGGAGGCCTTGGCATGGTCCTGCTGAACCTGAATGACGCTGTCGACAGACTTGGAGCCAATCAGCTTTTCAACGTAAGCCGACTGGGTTTCGAAGGTCTTCTTGGAGAAGTCGGCAGCCTCAGTGGCAATCTGCTGGACGCTCTTGGTCAGAGCGGATGCAGCTGCGGTGGCAGCATCAATCTGGTCCTTCGAGAAAGCCTGGATGTCTTCGATATTCTTGAACATGGTTTTGCCCTTTCAACGGGCCACCTCAGGTGGCTGATCCGCGGCAAGAGTCTGTTCTGACCTGCCGTTACAGCCTATTTATATGCAGCGCACCATTTTGTCAATTATTATTGTGCGCCGCACAATAATCCATTCGTTTCCAAGGCATGACCTATCAGTTTCTTGCCGGCTGCTTATCCGCATCGGCCTCAGCCGTCTCGGCATTTGAGGCTTTTCGAGACGATTTCGGGTCAGGCACAGCGGCGGGCCCTGGTTTTGGTGATTGTGGAACAAGGGTGATGCCTGCGCGATCCAAAATGGCCGGCTCGAACAGTTCCCTGTCTTCGGCCTTGTCCATCGCCATTTTGGCCTGCCAGACTGCTCCGCACCTGTCCTTTTGGCTCAGTCCCGATGTTTTACAAAATTCGAGTGCCTTAGCGAATTCAGCTGCATTCTCTGACTTGCTGTAAAATTCAGGAGAGCGATCTTCGGGACCGCAAGCAGTGAGAAATAGAGTTGAGAGCATGACTAGGCAATAAGTGGGAGCGCGCATGGCTTCCTCCATCAAATCAAACGGAAAAAATGAGCCTGACCCAAAACAGATTTGGAAAACCGCAATTCCAATTAAACAATGTGAAATCAAAGTGCCGATTGGTTAAGGCAAAGTTCCCAGACTACAGACAGAACGAACGGCCGGGCTGAAGGTTCCCAAAATGGCTGACTTTTTTGATGCGCGTTGAAGAAAGCTGATCAAGAGCGGCCGTTAAGCCCCGAATTGGCCACCATAAAACAGCCCCTGCCGCTGACCCCGTATTAACTCCACAGAAACCGTATTCACCTATCGTGGGATGGATGTTGTTTCTGGGTGACGGTCTCACATAGGCCGCCCCTGAGGGTTGGGGTTTTCGTATGATGATGCGTCTGGCGGGCCAAAAAGGCCGTGCTATTGCGGTTCTGGCGGGCATTGGCTTTGTTTTCAGCCTGTCGTTTGCAGCAACAGACGCGCAAGCGCGCCCCAAGAAGAAAGGCAAGCGTGCTCATGCCGCGCAAGGCTATACGCCGCCCTTCGCAGCCTTCGTCATCGACGCCAATACCAACAAGGTTCTCTACGCGAAATCCGAGAACGAACTGCGCCACCCCGCGTCCGTGACCAAAGTGATGACGCTCTACATGCTGTTTGAGCAGCTTGAGCGCGGCAAGATGACCCTTGAAACGCCGATCCGCGTGTCCCGCCACGCGGCCTCCATGAAGCCCTCAAAACTTTATCTGAGCGCAGGCGAAGAAATTTCTGCCGAAGACGCCATCAAGGCGCTGGTCACACGCTCTGCCAATGACGTTGCGGCAGCCATTGCCGAACATATCGGCGGCTCAGAGCCTCGCTTTGCCGACATGATGACCGCCAAAGCGCGTTCGCTTGGCATGTCGCGCACAGTCTATGCGAACGCGTCAGGCTTGCCAGACAAGCGTCAGATCACCACAGCGCGTGACCTGGTTCTACTGGGCCGCGCCATTCAGGAACGCTTCCCCAAATATTACACTTATTTTGCGACATCGAACTTTCGCTATGCCGGCCAGTCAATCCGCAACCACAACAATCTTCTGGGCCGCATTGAAGGTGTCGACGGGATCAAAACCGGCTTCACCAATGCCTCGGGCTTTAACCTGCTGACTTCGGTGCGTCGCGACGGACAACATCTGGTCGCTGCGGTTCTGGGTGGCACATCAGCCGCTGCACGCGACCGCATCATGGCAAATTTGATCGAAGACAAAATCCAATATGCCTCGCATACAAAAACAGCCCCGTCAGTTTTTGCCAATGCGCGTATGGAACCTGTTGTCACCGCCAAGGCGCAAGCCAAGGAACACGGCAAAGCTGAAACACATGTGCAAGTGGTGCGCGCTGAAGACAACGAAGCCGCTGCACCTGCACGTCCCGTGCAAGTCGCATCCGCCGAACCGATGGCCTATCAAGGTGTCAATATCGACAGCGTCAACCGCCCTTCATTGAATGCGGCAGCTGTTGTTCCATCAGCACAAGCCAATGGCATGCGTTGGGTCAAAGGCGCGCAAGATGCGCCCGCTCCAAAAATGACCAACCGCGCTGAACCCAAATATGCACGCGTCGAAACATCAGTCCCGGCCAGGAAACCAACTGCTACGCAAGTCTCGCAGCCTGCCAAAGCCAAGGGCATCATCATCCAGATAGGCGCGACCAATGCGCAGAACAAAGCCCAAGCACTGATCTCGCGTGCCAAATCCGCCAGCAAAGGCGCGCTCGCAAAAGCTACGCCTGTCACGGAAAAAATCAGCAAGGGGCATCAGACCATGTATCGCGCGCGCTTTGCCGGTCTGACTGAAACGCAGGCAGAAGCCGCCTGCAAATCGCTGAAACGCTCCGGTATGAGCTGCTTCACCACGAAGAACTAGAGAAAGTTTTACTGATGGCGACGCATCAGGATTTCCTTGGCCTCATTGACACGCGCGGCGAGAGCCGTCGTCCCCCCGTGGTCGGGATGCAGTTTCTTCATGAGCGCGCGATGCGCCCCCGTGATTTCGTCACGCGTGGCGCCCTTCCCAAGGCCCAGGACCTGATAAGCTTCATCCTCGGTCATCGCGCTGCTGACACGGTCATGGGTCGTCTGGCGAGCCCTCGCGTTCGCATCACTCTCGGCTGTCTGACGCCAACCGGGAAAACGGCGGTCAAAATAAATCTCTAACAAACGCGCGCCGGGCTGATCGGCGCCATACACTTCCTGATACAGAGCATTGCATTCTGCGGGCGTCAGTTCACCGAGCTGGCGCCCTTCGTATGTGCCAGCCAGGACGGCACCTTGCATCGCACCCGTGGCAGGATCAATTTCAAGTTCGATCATGGCTGAGCGTTGCGCGCCGGGCTTGCCGCCTTTGAAGCGCTGCAACCATTGTGGTGCAACACCATAGCCGGCGATCCAAGCGCCCACACCAATCAAGGCGATGGCAATCTCACTATGCCCGCGCAAAAACAAAAGCCCTGCGACACCACAAGCCGCCAAACCGCCGGCCATTTTGGTCGCATTGACCAGCGCCTTGGGCGGCGCGCGGCCAGCAAAGCGGATTGCCTGATAGACGGCAAAAATAATGACCAGCGCGATGAGCAGATTGATGATCATGGATCAGAGCAATCCCATCTCGCGCAATTCGCGACGCAATTCTTCAGGCATGTCGGCCACGTCACCTCCATCAGCCCCCAGATCACGCGGCGCTTCCTCATCCTTCAAATAACGCCAGCCCTGAAACGGGCGGCAAGGACGCGGCATGACCGGCACAACTTTGGGCTCGAGTACGAGATGGCAACGCGAAATACCTTCGCCATCGGTGAAGGGGCGGATCTCGCGCATCTCCTGGCGCGCCGCGATCTGTCCCTTGATCACCCAATAGAGCGAACCACCGTCAAGGATTTCATCGACCCGCTTGGGCAACATACGGGTGGTGTGAAACTGCTCGGGCTTCAACCCGGCTTTTTTCATTTGCTTCAAGCGCAGC
Source organism: uncultured Hyphomicrobiales bacterium (assembly GCA_903851305.1). Lineage (GTDB taxonomy): Bacteria > Pseudomonadota > Alphaproteobacteria > Rhizobiales > Beijerinckiaceae > Terripilifer. Next base: position 4,378 of record CAINNX010000048.1, read on the forward strand.
CCGATCCAGTCCTCGAGATCTTTGATCGAGTCAGCGCCGACGCAGAGTTTGATAAGATGCAATGCCATAGGGCTATCTAGCTGCTCAGCCGCGTCCGACAAAGGGCATATTGGTCGCCATGACAGTCATGAACAGCACATTCGCATCCAGCGGCAGGCTGGCCATGTGAACGACCGAACGCGCCGCATGGGCCACATCCATCACCGCCTCTGGTTTGATGCTGCCATCGGGCTGGGGAACGCCGGTCTTCATCCGCGCGACCATATCCGTCTCGGCATTGCCAATATCGACCTGTCCCACGGCAATATTATATTTACGCCCGTCCAAGGCCGTGGCTTTGGTCAGGCCGGTGACGGCATGTTTGGTTGCTGTGTAAGGCGCGGAATTGGGACGCGGTGTTTGCGCCGAGATCGAGCCATTGTTGATGATGCGACCACCCATCGGGTCTTGCGCCCTCATCAGCCTGAAAGCCGCGCGCGTGCACAAAAAGACACCTGACAGATTGACGTCTACGACTTGGCGCCATTGCGCATAAGTGAGATCTTCGAAAGGCACAGCGGGTGAAAAGAGCCCCGCATTGTTGAACAAGAGATCAAGGCGACCATAGAGGCGGCGCACTTCTTCAAACAAAGCCTCCACACTGTCTTCATCCGCCACATCTGTGGGCACTGCCAGCGCATCGCCGCCACCCGCACGAATGGTTTGCGCTACCCCCTCCAAAGGCTCGGGACGCCGGCCCGCCAGCACAACCGTCCAATCGGCTTCCGCCAGAGCCAAAGCTGTGGCCCGGCCGATGCCCGTCCCTGCCCCGGTTACCAGAGCAATGCCGCCTGCACCATTCATGGGATAAGTCCCTCTTTCAGTCCCGCTGGCCTCTAGCCTAGCCATAAATGAGACGCATGGCAGCCCCGGCAAGGGCAAACCTCGCAGGCTTCTCCCCATGTAGCTATGGTAGAGCCATCCGATTCTCAAAAGCTGCCAAAGGATGCACCGTGACAGACTTCGGCCTGACCATGCCTGATCTCATCGCCTTCGGTTTTTTTGTCGTTGCTTGGGGCATCTATCACCTCTTGCTGGGCCATGGGCCGGCCACGGACAAGGGCCTCAACCGGCTCATGGATGCATATCGCATGCGCTGGATGCTCGAAATGTCCGAGCGCGAGAACCGCATCATGGATGCCTCCCTGATGGCATCTTTGCAAAATGGCACGGCCTTTTTCGCCTCCACCTCGCTGCTGGCCATTGGTGGCGTCTCGGCTTTGCTACGCGCCACTGATGATGTGTTGAAAATCTTTGCCGACCTGCCATTTGGCGCGGATCAGTCACGCGCACTTTGGGAAATCAAGATTGTCGGGCTGATCCTGATCTTCGGCTATGCCTTTTTCAAATTCGCGTGGTCCTATCGCCTGTTCAATTACACGGCGATTTTGGTCGGGGCGACGCCGCAAAAGCAATCCCCCGATGCCAGGACCCGCCGCCAAACCGCCATGCGCGCCGCAAAGATGAATATTGCTGCCGGGCGCCATTTCACCCGCGGCCAGCGCGCTTTCTTTTTCGCTTTGGCCTATTTCGGCTGGTTTGCCGGACCCTATGCCTTTATGACCACAACAGCAGCCATTCTGCTCGTCATGTCCGCGCGCCAATATGTGTCGGATGCGCATGAAGCCGTGACCTACGAGCCGCCGGAGACCAGCGCGTGAAAAAAGCCAAAAAGCCAGAAAAGAAACGCGTCGAAAAGCTTGAGAAAAAACCGCGCAACCGGCCCACACTTGAAGCCCTCATCATGCGTCTATGCCATGAGAAGGGTGTCGGCGGTGTCATCTCACCCATGGTCGTTGCCAAACATTTTGCCGAAGGCCGCAAGGGTGATGATGCCAAGGCTGGCACTTGGGCACGCGAAGTGCGCAATGCCGCGATTGGTCTGGCGCGCACGGGCACGATTGTCATCTATCGCAAGGGCGAACCGGCAGACCCTGAAAAATTCCGCGGCATTTATCGCCTCGGTCTGCCGGGTGCCGATGCGGCCGCCTCGCTCATCGAGGATGATGAAGAGGCCTGATCAGCTGAGCGGCAAAGTCAGGACCCGCTGACAGGCGGGACGCTGCATGAGGCGCTGGTACCAAGCATCGAGGTTTGGTGTCGGCGCCCGCTCACACGGCATGTGCAACCAGCGATGCATGATCGGCGCAAGACCGATATCGCCCATGCCATATTGCTCACCGGTCACAAAATCGCGGCCCTTGAGATGGGCATCAAACATGGCGATCAGCTCAATGGATTTGAGGCGTGAGCTTTCAACAGCTGCCATATCGCGCTTGTCTGCAGTAAGGCGGATCAGATTGTAGAAGGCTGGCACCATCGCGCCGTTGAGTGTGCCGCTTTGCCAATCCATCCAGCGCTCGGCATCGGCACGCGCCTGCAAGTTTTCAGGATAGAGCGTGTCGGGCGCATATTTGGCGCAAAGATAGCGCGTGATGGCGTTGCTCTCCCATAGCACGAAACCATTGTCATCAATGGTGGGGATAAGCCCCATGGGATTCATCGCGCGATATTCAGGGCTCGTGTTGACACCATATTGCAGGCCCGCATCCATACGCTCATAAGCAAGCCCCGCTTCTTCCAGCGTGAGAACAACTTTCTGCACATTGATGGAATTCAGACGGCCCCAGACTTTCAGCATGGTGTACTTCCCCTTTAATGATGTCGTTCGATTAACGCCCCTGCAACCAGGCTTCCCATTGTGCGCGAGTGCCGGCAAATGCATTGCGGTCGACCTTGCCGCGGATGCCGGGCACATAACCATCCGACTGATATTGCCAGAACGCCCAGCGCCGGCCGGGATAAGTCACGGGCGGCGAATGTTTCACACTGCGCACCCAGATGGGGTAATCCGAAAACTCATTCGGGTGCATGACATGCTGGTAGAAATCCACCGTCACATAGATCACGGGGCGCTTGCCATAAGCACGCTCCAACTCTTGCAACATGAGGCGCATGTCAGCCAGCACCTCTTCACGCTGCAACGTGCGTTTGCAGCTTTTTGAATCGGGCGTGGCCTCCACATCGAGCACGGGGGGCAGTGCCTCAGGATCATTGGGCACATTGGCCTTGAACCATTCGATCTCCTGGCGCGGATCGCGGCACCACCACACAAAATGATAAGCGCCACGCGGAATGCCCGCCTGTTTGGCACCGATCCAGTTTTGCTGGAATTTGGCATCCACGTGATCGGCGCCCTCGGTCGCCTTGATCCAGACGAATTGCACACCGCCATTGCGTGCCGCATTCCAGTCAATGTCGCCCTGATATTTGGAGACATCAATGCCGTGGATTTCAAAGTCGCTCGGATAAGGCCCGCTGAATTGCGAGCCCGCGGGCAGACGAGGCCCGCCGCAGCCAGCGAGCGCGGCAGCGGCAAGGGCTGTGATCATAAGAAGATGTTTGCGCATAGACTTGAAATTAAGCCGCGCGCGTCAACAGCTGGTTAATGGGCGTTAGCCCAGCTTGAACCACAAGGTCGCAATGCCCAGAAAGGCAAAATTTCCGACCACATCGGTCACCGTGGTGACAAAGGCTCCGGACGAAACGGCTGGATCGGCATCGAACTTTTCCAGCACCATCGGGATGAGAATGCCGCCCATCGCACCTGCCACCAGATTGGTGAACATGGCCAGCGCAATGACGAAGCCGAGCGAGGCCATGCCAAACCAGGTGGCGGCGGCAATGCCCGTAATAATGCCAAAGCCGATGCCGTTGATGCAGCCCACCATGACTTCACGGCGCACCACGCGCCAGGCATTGGCGCGGGTCAATTCGCGCGTCGCCAAAGCACGCACGGCGACCGTCATGGTCTGTGTGGCGGCATTGCCGCCTTGACTGGCGACAATCGGCACCAGCACAGCCAGCGCCACCATTTTCTGCACCTGATCTTCAAACAGACCAATCACGCTCGACGCAATAAAGGCCGTCACCAGATTGACGATGAGCCAAGTGAAGCGGCTCTTGGTGATCCACCAGACCGTATCGGACAATTCTTCTTGCGGACTGACGCCGCCCAGTGCGCCGATGTCTTCGGATGCTTCTTCACGGATAACGTCGACGATGTCGTCAATGGTGATGACACCCATCAGCCGGTCAGCTTCGTCCACGACCGGCGCCGAGATCAGATTATAGCGTTCGAAGAAACGCGCGACCTCTTCCTGATCATCATTCACCATGACGCGGCGACGATCGGGATCCATCAACTCGTCTAGTGTTGACGAGCGGCGTGCACGCACCAGTTTATCGAGGAAAACATTGCCCAGCAGGCGATGCGCGGGATCAACCACGAAAACTTCAAAGAAGGAATCGGGCAGATCATCATCGGAAATGTCGTGAATATGATCGAGCGTCTGGCCGGCCGTCCAGAACGGCGGCGTGCGCACCAGCGTAGTCTGCATCAAACGACCTGCTGAATTTTCCGGATAATCGAGCGAGCGCTGGATAGCGAGACGCTCAATGGCCGGCAATGCTTCAAGAATCTCTTCTTGGTCTTCGCGGTCGAGATATTCGAGAATAGTGACCGCGTCATCGCTTTCGAGGTCGCGCACGCCTTCGGCCACAGTCTCAGGCGGCAATTCATCGAGAATGTCTTCGCGGACGCGCTCGTCGACTTCGGTGAGCGCCGCAAAGTCGAAATCATCGCCGAGCAATTCGATGAGGCTTGCGCGCAGATCCGCATCAAGCGCTTCAATCAGTGCGCCCAGATCGGCTTCATGCAGATTGCCCGCCAGCTCACGCAGCGTGTCGGCATTGCCACTTTCAATGGAGGCCGAAACAGCATCAACGAAGGAGGAGCGGATTTCTCCCTCCTCGTCCCGCAGGTCTGCCGGGGCCATAAAGGCCTTCTTTTCTTCTAGGTTGGCCATGGACAAACATCCGGCTAGAACTGCTGAGAACGTCAGGGCTCTTTATAGATCCATGGGCTGAAGTCAATTGCTGAGCCGCGCACGCGCCAATGGCTTGTTCTGGCGTTTTTTGTAAAACCGTCATGGTCCGGCACGCGGCTGTAAAAGAGCCCGTCATTGCGCCTAAATGCCGACATCAACTTTGACCGGGGTTACGATGATCTATGCTTGTTGGTGATCGCCGAATTTCGCATCAGGAAAAGGCGCCCCTGTCAGCCGATGCCCTGCACTCGCGCCCAAAGTAGGTGACAACTTGAGCCAACCCGGCACTAGCAAGATTTTACGAAGACTTGGTGCGGCCAAGAAGACTCGAACTTCCACCCCGGTTAAAGGACTAGCACCTCAAGCTAGCGCGTCTACCAATTCCGCCATGGCCGCACATTCAGTCAATGACAGGGTTGGCCCCGTCACTTGGTAGGCGGCTCGTCTAACAAATCACCTCCCCCGTGACAAGCTATGAAAGGCGCTTTTCGGCCCCTTTCGCAAATACCGGCCAATATGCGATGAGAAGATTGTTCAGGAGAGCGAAATTGTCCCAAAATCAGGCCCCTCAGACCCGTGATGCGATTGTGCGCCCGATGCTGGCGGCCCCCGAGCAGCCGGCTGTCGAATGGCGTATTACCGAGGGCCTGACACCCTATGAGGAGGCCGTCGCCGTCATGGAGGCCCGTGCAGAGGCCATTGCGGAGGGCACCGCCCCCGAGCTCGTCTGGCTGGTGGAACACCCGCCCCTTTATACGGCAGGCACATCCGCGCAGGACGGCGACTTGAAGGACGCCCGCTTCCCGGTCCACAGGACGGGCCGTGGCGGCCAGTTCACCTATCATGGGCCTGGACAGCGGGTCGCCTATGTCATGCTCGACCTGAAGCGCCGCACACCCGATGTGCGCGCCTTTGTGGCGGCCCTTGAAGATTGGATCACGGCGACACTTGCCGCCTACAACATTCGTGGCGAGCGTCGTGAAGATCGCGTAGGCGTTTGGGTCAAGCGCCCTGACAAAGGCGATGGCTTTGAAGACAAGATCGCCGCCATCGGCATCCGCTTGCGCCGCTGGGTGACCTTCCACGGCATATCACTCAATGTCGAACCCGACCTCACCCATTTCTCCGGCATCGTGCCCTGCGGCATCTCGGTGCAGAAATATGGCGTGACAAGTCTGGTTGATCTGGGCCTGCCGCTCACCATGCCAGAAGTCGACATGGCGCTGCGTGCAGCCTTTGAAGAGATTTTTGGGAAGACGGTTTAGGCCGTCGGCAAAATCGGAAAACTCGCGGCGACAAAGGCCAGATCTTCTTCGCAGCCCGGGCGCACATCGACACGCTCGACGCGCGCGCCCATCGGTCCACGCCCGCAGGCTTCGGCCAAAGCCGAGACCGCATCCGCATCGCCTGAAAAGACAGCTTCCACCGACCCATCATGGCGATTGCGCACAAAGCCTGACAATCCACGCACGCGTGCTTGCCGTGCTGTCCAGTTGCGGAAGCCAACGCCTTGCACTTTGCCCTCAACGCGCACGTGAATGACCAGCATGTCGATCATGCGCGCCCCTTATCGAGGGGTGAGGCAAAACGCGGCCGCACTTTCACCAACTGTGCTGAGCCATCGGGAGCAACCCATGTTTGTGGCTCCGCATTACGCAAGCTTGTGGGCGCAAAGGCCTGCAAATCACGCAGATACGTATCTGGCAAAGACCAGTGGTGCGCCGCCGCGATCACCTGCTCCATATAGCCGGGCTGAGCGGCGCCTGCTCGGGCCGAGCCACCGACATAAACAAGTGCACGGGCCGAGGCCCCACCACCGCGCAGAACCGGCTGCATGATCTTTTTATAAAGACCGGTGCGGATCTCTTCATAGGCGTCAAGCGTGCGCACGTCCGACAAAGCCAGATCCCAGAGCACGCCATGCACCTCGCGGCGCGGATCGGGCACAACAGAGGCCCAGCCACTCTCCATGATGAAGAATCGGTATCGCGCAAGACGGGCGCGCCCAAGCGGCTTTGAGCGCGGACAGCGCTGCGCCATGGCCTCGACGTCCATATTGGACCCATATGCGAAATAGAGCGGCATAAAAGCAGTGTAGCCCAGCCCTGCCCCTTCTTCCAAGGCGCGATTGCCAATGCTAGGCTCAGATATTGCCTTTAGCTTTTTTGAATCGAAATCATTTCATGTCCAAAGCCGCAGAAAGCCTTTTGCAAAAGGCGCGTGACGCCGCATCGCGCAATGACCTCCAGAAAGCCAGTGAAACCGCCGCTGCCGCAGCCCAGATTGATGGCACGCGGCCCGATATCTGGCGCTATCTCGCCACGCTCTATTTCCAGCTCGGCCAGCCTGCCAAATGTTCTGACGCCCTACGTGCCGCACTGAAAATCAGCCCCGATGACCCCAATCTTTTTCACGATCTGGGCGTCTCGCTGAAGCGCGAAGGACGCTTCGGCGAGGCCGAAGCCATGCTGCGCGAATCCTGGCGACGCAATCCCACAGGCGCGCTGCCCTCGATCCTCAGCCTGTGCGACTTGCTCGGCCAAACACCACGGCGCCCGGAGGCTGAACACATCCTGCGCTTTGCTTTGGAACGTGCGCCTCAAAACTTTGATGTGCTGCGCGATCTGACCAACTTCCTGATGCAGGATGCGCTCTACCCAGAGGCCGCAGCCCTCACCGAGCAATTCATCCAGCGCAATGGCCAAAGCATTGGCGCACTCGAACAGCTCTCCGTCACCTATCAATGTCTCGGACGGTTGGATGAGGCGCTGGAATTGACAGCCGCCACCCTTCAAGCGCTGCAGCCCAAAACGATCGACATGCGCATTGCCTCTTATCTCTCCGTGTCCGGGCGGATCGCGCGGCTCGACCATCGCATACGGGCGCGTGAACTCTTGATGAATGTGCTCGACGAAAGCCTGCCTGAAAACAACGAAGCGCGCTGGGCCGCCAACGACACCAATGCGCTGCGCCGCCTGTCGTTTCTTCTGCCTTACTATGGGGTCGCCGACAAAGTGCTGATGCGCGTTTTCCAAGGCATCGGCGATGCATTACATCAGCGCATCGCGCGTATGCCGCCTCCCAAAATTCCACTACGGGGAAAATTGCGTGTTGGCTTCGTGTCCTACAATTTCAGCGAACATCCGATTGGCCATTTGCTGTCGCCTTTTTTTGAAGGTCACGCGCAAACAGATGCCGAGCATTATCTCTATGCTCTGCATCTCAATACTCAGGACCCGCTCGATTATGCGGGCCGCATCCGCGCCACCACACCCCATTATCGCGATTGCCGTGGCTTTACAGCGCTTCAACTCGCGCAGCAGATAAGAGAGGATGAAATCAACATTCTGATTGATCTCGACGGCTATCTGGGCGGCGGAATGCCCGAGGCTTTCGCCATGCGGCCCGCACCTGTGCAAATTCACTGGCTGCAACATCTGGCCGGCATGCCAGCGCCGTTTATCGATTACACGATTGTTGATCGCGTGCTGGTGAAAGACAATGAGCGCGACAATGGCAATGGCCCCTTGATCCGCCTGCCTGATGCCTTTCAATGCGGCGACCGCGTGCCCCTGCCCGAGACGCTACCAACCCGCGCGGCTCATGGCCTGCCAGAGAGCGGCACCGTCTTTTGTGCCTTTGGCAATTGGCTTAAAATTGACGAGGCAGCTTTTCAATGCTGGCTCGACATTCTGACCGCCGTGCCCGAAAGTGTGCTTTGGCTCTCGGATGGGCCCAGCGAGAAATCGCGCGAACTTTTGCGCGCACGCCTGGCCGAAAAAGATCTGGCGCCTGAGCGCCTGATCTTTGCACCACGCCTGCCCGACAAAGCGCAGCATATTGATCGGCACAGATGCGCTGATCTGTTTCTGGATACATTCTCCTTCAGCGCTGCAACCACAACGACGGATGCGCTTTGGGCGGGCCTGCCGGTCCTCACCTGCCCCGGAGACACCGCACAATCACGCCTCAGCGCCAGCCTTTTAGAAGCCGTGGGCATGACCGACACAATTGTGGCCGACACAAAAGCCTATGTAGCTTTCGCCACACGGGTTGGTGGCTCGCAAACACAGATTGATCTCTTGAAAACCAAACTCGCCAAGCTCTTGCCGGAGTCAAAGCTTTATGATGCGGGACGTATGGTGGCGCATTTCAAAGAGATCTATGCGCGGGTTACAGAGCGCCACAAAAAAGGATTGGCGGCTGAGCACATAGATATCTAGCTGCCTCTATTCACGCGATCTCAGCCGTCATTGCGAGCGTGAGCGAAGCAATCCAGAAAAGCCACACGTGACGCCTCTGGATTGCGTCCCCTGCAGCTCGCAGTGACGCACACCTGTATCAGGCAAATTCCATGATCACCGCATCGACGGCCAGTGAATCGCCCTCTTTCGCGTTGATCTTTTTCACCGTCACGTCTTTTTCGGCGCGCAAGACGTTTTCCATTTTCATGGCTTCGACCATGCAGAGCGCCTCGCCCGCCTTCACCTCTTGGCCCTCGACCACCAACAATTGCTTGACGAGGCCCGGCATCGGGCAGAGCAACGTCTTGGATGTGTCTGCGACCTTCTTCTCCGGCATCAGCGCGAAAAGCTCGGCTTCGCGGCGCGTGAAGACGCGCGCTTCAATCGACACGCCACGATGCGACAGCAAGAAGCCGTTCAGAATGGGGCGCACCTGCACAGCGGTAAGCTCATCATCAACGAGGCCCCGCCAGACGCTTGTGCCCGGTGTCCAGTCACAATCGAGATGATGCGCATGAGCGCTGGCATCGCCAAAGCGCACGAGGGTCGTATCGTCGCCCGGCACGATATCAATATCAAACCGCTCTTTGCCAAGCAGCACGGAGCGCGCGCGTTCAAAGGTCACGCCACGTTGCGTCGACAATTGGCCCGAGATGAGGCGCTTGCGCTCGTTCATGACATGATCGACATGAGCAGCCACTGCCGCCAGCACATGCGCCACTTCGCCTTCAGCCTTCAGCGGTGAAAAGCCTTCAGGATATTCTTCCGCAATAAAGCCTGTCGACAAGGCGCCCGCTTTCCAGCGCGGATGCTGCATCAGCGACGACAGGAAGGGAATGTTGTGGCGAATGCCGTCAATGTAGAATTCATCCAGCGCACGCGCCTGCGCTTCAATCGCGGTGGCGCGATCATTGGCATGGGTGACGAGCTTGGCGATCATCGGATCATAATAGATCGAGATTTCACCGCCCTCGAACACACCTGTATCATTGCGCGTCGTGATGCCATTCTCAATTCCTTCGGCTGGTGGGCGATAGGCCACCAAACGTCCGGTTGAGGGGAGAAAGTTGCGCGTCGGATCTTCCGCATAAATGCGGCTCTCGACCGCCCAGCCGTTCAGCTTCACATCTTTCTGCTGTAGGCTGAGCTTCTCGCCCGCGGCGACGCGGATCATCTGCTCAACCAGATCAATGCCTGTGATGAGTTCGGTGACGGGATGCTCCACCTGCAAGCGGGTGTTCATCTCAAGAAAAAAGAAGCTCTTGTCTTGTCCGGCCACAAATTCCACCGTGCCGGCGGAATCGTAATCCACTGCCTTGGCGAGTGCCACAGCCTGTTCGCCCATTTTGCGGCGCGTCTCTTCATCAAGCAAAGGCGATGGGGCCTCTTCAATCACCTTCTGGTTGCGGCGCTGGATCGAACATTCGCGCTCG
>CAINNX010000049.1 GCA_903851305.1 uncultured Hyphomicrobiales bacterium
CTTCGATCTTTGCCTGGACCCGTGGTCTCGCCCACCGCGCCAAGCTCGACAACAATGACGCGCTGATGAAATTCTCGCTCACTCTCGAAAAGGTCTGCGTCGACACCGTCGAAGCTGGCTTCATGACCAAGGATCTGGCCCTGCTGGTCGGCGCCGAGCAGAAGTGGCTCTCGACTACGGGCTTCTTGGACAAGATCGACGAAAACCTGAAGAAGGCGATGGGCCACTAAGTCTTTCAGCTTTCAAGCACATTCCAAGGGCGGCCTGCGGGTCGCCCTTTTTTTGCAAAGCCTATTGCAACAGCTGCGCTTTAGGAGCAATCTTGAACAGTCATGAACGCTCTAAACGAAATCACCGTTGATCTGGCCGAACTTAAAAAGGCGGTCAGCTGGGTGTCTAGGAGCAGAAAAGACATTTCCAAACAGACATTTCTTGTTTTTGAAGATGACGGCTTCACCGTTGTTGCTCCACAAGCCATCACAAAAGTGAAATCAAGCGGCCGATGGGTGACACCAATTGCCATCCCTGCGCAGTATTTAAAGGCGTGGGTCGCAGGACTTCCCAAAACAAAGGATACTCCCAAGTCAAAAGAAGTGACTTTGATTTGGGAGAATGGCTGGCTCAGCGCTGGATCTATGCGTCTCAAAGCGCACCCTGTCGCTGAAAACATGCTTTCAAAAATCTTCGACGCTGACCCTTAACGTCAGCGCGGGATCTTAAACGCAAACAGAAAGGAGCCATCATGCTCACATCACGCTTTGACGAAGCGTTTGCCTACGCACGCGACCTGCACAACGATCAGCGCCGCAAGCAAACCGATATCCCCTACATCTCCCACCTTATGTGTGTCGCCGGCCTTGTGCTGGAAAATGGCGGCAATGAAGATCAGGCCATTGCCGCTCTGCTGCATGATGCAGCGGAAGATTGCGGTGGCTTTGAGACGCTGGCCGTCATTCGTGAACGGTTTGGCGAAGCTGTGGCGCAAATCGTTGCCGATTGCACAGACAGCTACGATGAGCAAAAGGGGCCGTGGAAGCCGCGCAAAGTCGCCTATCTGGAAAAACTTCTCCACAAAGCAAAAAACTCATTGCTGGTGTCGATGGCAGACAAGACCCATAATGCGGAAGCCATTTATGGAGATTGGTTGACCATCGGCGAGCAAATCTGGGATCGCTTTTCCGCGCCGCGCGAAGAGACGCTCTGGTATTATCGCTCGCTCGCCAATGTGTTCCTGAGCGCCTACCCAAGCCCCTTGGCACAGCGGCTTGACCGCACCGTGACCGCACTAGGGGCCTGAAATCACCACCGATTCGCTCTCCATCGCCCAATCCTCAAGATGGCAGAGCGGCTTGGCCGTAGCGCTCCCCCCGGCCACAAGTGACCGAAAAACAAGCCTTTTTCAGCACTTAGCCACCAATACACTGTCCTGTTTACATCTCCCCCCAGCGTCATTGTGTCGTCATGCGCACCCCGATATAAGAGCGGCGAATTGGGTCAGGTCAGGAGTCCTGAGGCATGGCGAGTGCGAGCATGATCGACGAGGCCTATCAGCCGTCCGATAACGAGCCGTTCATGAATGAACGGCAGCGTGACTATTTCCGTCGCAAGCTGTTGCAATGGAAAGACGAGATCTTGCGCAAAGCGCGCGAGACCATCGCCACGTTGCAGAATGAAAACGAAAACCATCCCGACATTGCTGACCGTGCCTCATCGGAAAGCGATCGCGCGATTGAACTGCGGGCGCGTGATCGCCAGCGCAAACTGATTTCTAAAATCGATGCTGCCCTGGCGCGCATTGAGGATGGCACTTACGGCTATTGCGAAGAGACAGGCGAACCTATTGCGCTCAAGCGCCTCGATGCCCGCCCGATTGCCACCCTCTCCGTCGAAGCACAGGAACGCCACGAGCGCCGCGAAAAAGTCTATCGCGACGATTGAGATTCTGCTGAGCTCCATAAAAAAACGCGGCCTCTGAGCCGCGTTTTTTTATGCTCTCGCGCTGATGAGACAAGAGGTCTTTATTCTTTCGGCTTCTCCGGCGCACGTCCCATGAGCCGCGTCATTTCTTCTTCAAGAAAATTGATGTTCATCGACAAGCGTTGCGGATCTTTGGGCTTGGCTACAGAACCCGCGGGCGGCACAACCTCAGGTGCTTTGGCTATAGGTGCAGGTTCCGCGGCGGCCGCAGGCTTGCGTGGCATGGTTGACACGGGCGGCATGGGTGAAACGGATGGCATGGGCGCGGCGCGCGGCATGACCGGCTCAGGCGCAAGCTCGATAAAGGGTGTTTTCACCGGCGGAGCCGGTGGAGGCGTCTGCGGTTCGCGACGCGGCTCAGCCTGCGGGGCAGAAACGGGGGCGGATGCGGGGGCAACAAAAAGTGCCGTCGCTGCTGGGCGAGCTATCGCCTCTTCAACCACGAGATCATTTGGTCCGCCGATCATCAGGAGATGTTCGACATTGTCGCGACGAATGATCACGAGCTGGCGGTGGCGATCAAGATCGAAGGCCTCAACAATGCCCAAACGTGAGGGACGGCCCAAATTGCCCGCAGGCTTCAGCCGATCTCCAAAGACGCGCACCAAGAGCCAGGCCACATAGCCCAGCACACACAGACCAAGCAGCAAAAGCAGAAACGTTCCGAACTTGCCGTCAAACAGCGCCGTTAAGGTCATGAAATTCGTCTAAACTCACTCGCGGGTCCATCTGGGACCCATTGCGTAGGATCCTATCATTTATTGCTGCAGAATTAACCCTGACCGGGGGCAAATGGTTGAAAAGAAGTGAATAGCTCTCCCCAAACTGGCTCGGTGCTTGAACCTTGCGCACATCTTGCCCACGCTGGCTTGAATTGAGGTCGCGCTTGCGATTGCAAAGGGGCCCCACAACCCCCATCCTTCGCACGAATCGGCCCCACTTGCCTGGGGCCAAACGGAACTGGATCAGGACGCAATAGAATGGTGAAACCGCCCGCCTCCGGCTCGCTCGACCGGACGGAACGCTCAGGCAGCCCCGGCCTCGTGCTGCTGCTGGCTGTGCTGCTGGTTGGCGCAGCGGCGGCGCTGTCTTTTGTCTCACCCGATGTGGCCGGGCGTCTGACCATCGGCTTACTGGCGCTTTTGTCGATCTGCGGCGTGATTGCCCTGTTTGCTTATGCCGCCGGTTTTTTGCAGCACGCCGGACAATCATCGCGCAATGATGTGACCAAAACGCTGGCTGACACGGCACCCGATGGCCTGCTGGTCACGCAGGCCAATGGTGAGATCATTTTTGCCAATGAAGCCTATATGGCTTTGTCAGGTGCGCAGGACACTGCCGACATCCGCTCCGTAGAGCGCTTGTTCTCAGGCTCGTCTGATGTGTCGGAAGCTGTCTATCGGCTGGCGCAAGCGGCCCGCGAGGGAAAAGCAGCAACCGAAGAATTGCGCCTCTCCCCGCCCCTGACGGGTGAGGGCACTGTCGGTTGGTATCGCATCCGCGTGCGCCCGCTGGAGCGCGAAGGTGCAGCGCGCGCCACGCTCTGGTCGGTGGCGGACGTCACACGCGAACGCAAGCGACATGAAAATGTCTTTCAGGAATTACAGCACGCGATTGATTTTCTCGATCATGCGCCCGCCGGCTTTTTCTCCGCCGATGCCGATGGCGCTGTCACTTATATCAACGCCACGCTTGCCGCCTGGCTTGATTATGATCTGGCGCAAGTGGGCTCGGGTGGGCTCAAACTTTCAGATCTCGTCGCAGGCGATGGTGCTGCACTTTTGTCTTCAACTGCGGGCGCTGCTGGCGAAGTGCGCACCGAACAATTCGATGTCGACTTGAAATGTCGCAATGGACAGAGCCTGCCCGTGCGCCTGTTGCATCGCGTGGCCTTTGGCCATGACCGCACGCCGGGCGCCTCACGCACGCTTGTCATCAATCGCGCACCGGGTGAAGTGCCGGGCGAAGATCTGCGCGCGGCCGAAGTCCGCTTTGCGCGTTTCTTCAACCAGACGCCCATGGCCATTGCCGCCGTTGATCATGCCGGGCGCATCACGCGTGCCAATGCGGCCTTTGCCAAACTTTGCCCGCGTGCGCATGAAATGCGCGACATTTATTCAGGCGTCGCTGAACGCGACCATGATCAATTGCGCTCGGCGCTTGCCGCTGCCATGGCTGGCAAAAGCGAGATCGTGCCTGTGGATGCTGCGCTGATGGGCGACAAGCCGCAATCGGCGCGCTTCTTTGTCTCGACCGCTGAAGATATGGGCGATGGCACGCGCGCCAATATTTATGCGCTCGACACGACCGAACAGCGCGCATTGCAGGAAAACTTTGCCCAAGCGCAAAAGATGCAGGCCATCGGTCAGCTGGCGGGTGGCATTGCGCATGACTTCAACAATGTGCTGACCGCCATCATCGGCTATTCCGATCTGCTTCTGGCAAATCATCGCCCGACTGATCCGTCCTTCCAGGACATTATGCAAATCAAGCAGAATGCCAATCGCGCCGCCGCGCTGACGCGCCAATTGCTCGCCTTCTCGCGCCGACAGACGCTGCGCCCGCAAGTGCTGCAGCTGGGTGATGTGCTGGCTGATCTGCAAATGCTGCTGCGCCGCCTTGTGGGTGAGAAGATCGAGCTTGATCTCAAACACGGCCGCGACCTCTGGTTGGTGAAGGCTGACCTCAACCAGTTTGAGCAGGTCATCGTCAATCTCGTCGTCAATGCACGCGATGCGATGGTCGATGGCGGGCGCATTCAGGTGCGCACGCGTAATATCACATCCGCCGAATGCGCCTTGTTCCGCCAGCCCACGCTGATCGCGGCTGATTATGTGGCGATTGAAGTGGAAGATAATGGCAGCGGCATTCCGCTCGATGTGATGGACAAGATTTTCGAGCCCTTCTTCACCACCAAGGAAGTTGGCAAAGGCACGGGCCTTGGCCTGTCCATGGTCTATGGCATTGTGAAGCAGACAGGCGG
Organism: uncultured Hyphomicrobiales bacterium; assembly: GCA_903851305.1. GTDB lineage: Bacteria > Pseudomonadota > Alphaproteobacteria > Rhizobiales > Beijerinckiaceae > Terripilifer. Next base: position 4,961 of record CAINNX010000049.1, read on the forward strand.
CTGGGTGTTTTGCGAAAGCGAGCCGGGACGCGGAACGATCTTTCGCATTTTCCTGCCCCGCCATGTGGCGCAACATGTGGCGCAGGCCGAAGAAGCCCCGTTACGCGAAAGCGTGAAAGCACCCGCCACCGACCTCACCGGGCATGGCACGATTCTGCTGGTCGAAGATGAAGAAGCGGTGCGCGCCTTTGGTGCGCGCGCACTTGTCTCACGCGGCTATACCGTGCTCGAAGCCGGCTCCGGCGTGCAGGCGCTGGATGTGGTCGAAGCCAATGCCGGGCAGATTGATCTCATCGTCTCCGATGTCGTGATGCCCGAAATGGACGGCCCCACCATGTTCGGCGAACTACGCAAGCGCGGCATTATGGCCAAGGTTATTTTCGTCTCCGGCTATGCCGAAGACGCCTTCGCCAAAAACCTGCCCGAGGGCCAGGAATTCGGCTTCCTGCCAAAGCCCTTCACGCTGAAGCAGCTGGTCGAGGCGGTGAAGGGGGCTTTGGGCTGAGGTTGGCGCTGGCGCGAATCTCTTTGGCAGGTGAGGCGGCGCGGCAAAGGCCCTGCCCCATGCGGAAAAGCAGTGGATGCTTGGCAATAATTGGCCCGAATTGACACTTTTTTGTTTGCCTATTTTGACACACCAAAGTCGATATTGGGCGCTAAAGCTCTGATTGTGCGCGGCTAAACTATTGTTGCGTCAGATGCCTCCAAGATTTTTCAGCAAAAGCCAAAAGAGAACAAAAAAAGAACTTGCGGATGAGAACAAACGGGGTACACTGGCTACACAATCAATTTTGACCGGACCCGTTGCCCGTCAAAACCCCTCGTGCCAGAAGGAATTGAAGCCGTGAGCTCAGCGAATCTCCGCGTCGTCGAAGGAAACAACTCCGTGGACAAGACCAAGGCACTTGATGCCGCCCTCTCCCAGATTGAACGTGCCTTTGGCAAGGGCTCGATCATGCGTCTGGGCAAGAACCAACAGCCGGTCGAAATCGAGACCGTATCCACCGGTTCACTGGGTCTCGACATTGCCCTTGGCGTGGGCGGCCTGCCACGCGGACGCATCGTGGAAATCTACGGCCCTGAATCTTCAGGTAAAACAACGCTGACACTGCATGTCATTGCCGAAGCCCAGAAGAATGGTGGCGTTTGCGCCTTCGTCGATGCCGAACATGCGCTCGATCCCGTCTATGCCCGCAAGCTCGGCGTCAATCTCGATGATCTCCTGATCTCGCAGCCCGACACTGGCGAACAGGCGCTTGAAATCACCGACACGCTGGTGCGCTCGGGCGCAGTTGACGTGCTGGTCATCGACTCGGTGGCAGCACTTACACCACGCGCCGAAATC
>CAINNX010000050.1 GCA_903851305.1 uncultured Hyphomicrobiales bacterium
CGCAGCGCTTTACGTGGAATAATTTCGTCACCGCTTATTCGAGTGCCGAAACCTTCAGCCTATTTCTCACCTCTGTGCAATTTGCCACTGGCACGGCCATTTTTGCGCTCACCTTGGGCACGCTTTTGGCGTGGATGAATGAGCGCACCAATACGCCTTTCAAAAGCCTGTTCTACGCGCTCTCGATCATTCCTCTGGTCATTCCAGGTATTCTATTCGTCGTCTCTTGGATCATGCTGGCGAGCCCCAAGATTGGCTTGATCAATCTGGTTCTACGCGGCGTGTTTGATACGGATTTCACCTTTGTTGATGTCTATTCTCTCCCCGGTATGATCATTGTCGATGGGCTGCATTATGCGCCCATTGCTTTTTTGCTGATGACCGCTGCCTTTCGCTCGATGGATCCTTCCTTGGAGGAATCGGCGATGATGTCGGGCGCGTCAACTTGGCAGATTGCCTCACGCATCACTTTGAAATTGGCTTGGCCAGCGGTGGCAGCCTCGTTTCTGATTCTGTTCATCCGCTCGATCGAATCCTTTGAAGTGCCAGCATTGCTCGGCCTGCCGGTTGGCATTGAGGTGTTTACTTCGTCAATTTATGAAGCCATTCATCGCTATCCCAGCGATATTGGTCTGGCCTCGGCCTATGCCATCACGCTGCTGGTGATCACCTCGGGTGGCATTTGGTTTCAGGCGCGCATTGCCAGTCAGGGCAATAAATATTCGACTGTCACCGGTAAGGGCTTTCGCCCCCGCGTCATTGATATCGGGCGCTGGCGCTATGTCATGGGCGGTATTTTTCTCACCTACGCCAGTTTTGCGATCATTCTGCCCTTCTTCATTCTCGTCTGGTCCTCTTTGCAGCGCTATTATAGCGTGCCCTCTTGGGCCGCATTGAAGAACATATCTTTGCGCGCTTACGGCTCGATCCTGTCTTATCCCAATGTCACAGGCGCGGTTTGGAACAGTATTGTTCTCTCCCTCGGCACAGCCACTTTCGTGATGGTGCTCACAGCCATTATTTGCTGGATTGTTCTGCGCACCAAAATCCCCGGACGCTGGCTTTTGGACAATATGGCCTCACTCCCCATGGTCATGCCCGGGCTGGTTCTTGGCTTGTCGATTATGGTCTGTTACCTGACTTTGGGTGGCGGTATTTACGGCACCATATGGATTCTGTTTGTCGCCTATGTCACCCGCTTCCTTCCCTATGGAATGCGCTATAACACGACCTCAATGGTGCAAATTCATAAGGAATTGGAGGAATCGGCCTCAATGAGCGGGGCTGGTTGGGCCCAGACCTTTTGGACAATTGTCCTACCTCTGCTAAAGCCGGGTCTTGTGGCAGGCTGGATTTACATCGTCGTGGTTTCGATCCGCGAATTATCCAGCTCTATCCTGCTCTATAGCCCGGGTTCAGAAGTGGTATCGGTCATCGTATGGGAATTGTGGCAGAACGGACAATATGTGGAATTATCCGCTTTCGGGGTGATGTTGATTTCTTTCCTGTTTGTGTTCACTCTAGTGGCACAGGCAGCCGGTCGGCGCTACGGGATCAAGGAAGCTTAAGGCTTATAAAGGTAAATTAATCTGGGGAGGAGCGAATGCTCAGCGTAAGAGGGTTGAACACAGAATATCAGACACCCAAGGGCCCGCCTGTCAAAGCGGCTCAGGATGTCTCTTTCGAAGTGCCCAAGGGCAAATTCTTTACTCTGCTTGGCCCATCAGGCTGCGGCAAGACCACAACCCTGCGCTCAATCGCCGGTCTGGAGCGTCCGGTCTCTGGCGATATTGAGGTCAATGGCACGGTCGTTTATTCGTCTTCGCGCGGCATTTTCGTGCCGCCGAACCGCCGCAATTTCGGCATGGTGTTCCAGTCCTATGCGATCTGGCCCCATATGACTGTGTTTGCCAATGCCGCTTTCCCGCTCGAAGTGCGCAAGAACAAGCCCAGCCGTCAGCAGATTCGCGATAAGGTAATGGCCGTTTTGTGTGCGGTTGCGCTCGATCATCTCGCCGAGCGCGAGGCGACCAAGCTCTCAGGCGGCCAGCAGCAGCGTTTGGCGCTTGCCCGCGCTCTGGTAATGGAGCCTTAATTGCTCTTGCTCGACGAGCCTTTGTCGAACCTTGATGCCAAATTGCGTGATCGTATGCGCTTCGAGCTCAAGCGCATTCAGCGTGAATTGGGCCTGACCACAATTTACGTGACCCATGATCAAGGCGAGGCGCTCGCGCTCTCGCATGAAATTGCGGTGATGAATGAAGGCCGCGTTGTTCAGATTGGGCCGCCGCGCACAATCTATGAACGCCCCAAGACGAAATTCGTTGCTGACTTCAGCGGCACCACTAATTTCATCGAAGGCTCGGTGCGTGGTTATGATGAGGCCGCCAAGCGCTGGCGTGTGGATTCGCCCATTGGCCAATTGCTTGTTGAAAGCGATGGTTCGCTCAAGCAGGGTGGCAAGGCAGCCATTTCCATCCGTCCCGAAGATGTCGAGCTTTTGGAAAATGCTGGCGCGACCTCGGACGGCTATAATCATTGCAATGGCATTGTGGATCAAAAGATCTTCTTGGGCGACTTCGTCGACTTTGAAATCAAAGTGGGTGAGTACATGCTGCGCTCACGTGCCCATCCCTCCATGCGCACGCCAGTGGGCGATGTGATCCGTGCGCGATTGAACCCCGCCAAATGCGTGGCGATTGAGGATGACACCAGTGCGAGTGCGGCTGCCTAAGGCAGCTGCACTTCTTTTTTAACATCAACAGGAGTAACGGATGGCGAAGGACGCGATCGTATCGAATGAGCTGGCAAAAAAGTTTGAGACCGAAA
>CAINNX010000051.1 GCA_903851305.1 uncultured Hyphomicrobiales bacterium
AGGCCCCATGCGCGGCTTTCTGGATTGCTGCGTCGCCTTCGGCTCCTCGCAAGAACGGGCTAGGTGGTCAAAACGCCCCCGAAACGACCATCTCCGGTTGACTCTTTTCAGCCCCCCGGCCTAAAAGCTCCTCATCTAGCGTCAAAACCTGACGATCTGACCCGCCGACCAGCCCCTGAGGCTGGAGGTCCACGCCCGGCAGCGCGATGCGCCCCCGGGCGCGCAAACCTTTTTGGCGGCTTGGTGGCTTGGGGTCTGGCGCATCCACGAGGAACGGACCGCACATGTTCGAAGGCCTGAGTGATAAGCTCTCCGGCATTTTCGACGCGCTGACCAAGCGCGGCGTCTTGAGCGACGAGGACGTCAACAACGCCCTGCGCGAAGTGCGCCGTGCGTTGCTCGAAGCCGACGTTGCGCTCGAGGTCGTGCGCGCTTTCACAGATCAGGTTCGTGAACGCGCCATTGGCGCCAATGTCGTCAAATCCGTCACGCCCGGCCAGATGGTCATCAAGATCGTCAATGACGTTCTGATCGACACTTTGGGAACGCAGGCTGATCCGATCGATCTCAATGCAGCAGCACCCGTCGGCATTATGATGGTGGGTCTGCAAGGTGCGGGTAAGACCACCACCGCTGCCAAAATTGCCAAGCGTCTGCGTGATCGCGAAAAGCGCAAAGTGCTGATGGCTTCGCTCGACGTGAAGCGCCCCGCCGCGCAAGAACAGCTTGCCGTGCTCGGTCGCCAGATCGGCATCGAGACCTTGCCGATTGTGGCTGGCCAGACACCTGTGCAGATTGCGCGCCGCGCAGAAGAAGCCGCGCGCCTGCAGGGCTTTGATGTCATCATTCTCGACACCGCCGGCCGCACGCATATTGACGAGCCGCTGATGGCGGAAATGGCCGAGATCAAGGCCGTTGCCAAGCCGCACGAAATCCTGCTGGTTGCAGATTCGCTGACCGGTCAGGACGCCGTCAATCTGGCCAAAAACTTTAATGAACGTGTTGGCATCACCGGTATTGTTCTGACTCGTGTCGATGGTGATGGTCGCGGCGGTGCGGCTCTTTCCATGCGTGCCGTCACCGGTAAACCGATCAAGCTGATTGGTACGGGTGAAAAGGTCGATGATCTCGATGAGTTTCATCCCCAGCGCATTGCCAATCGTATTCTGGGCATGGGCGACATTGTTTCGCTCGTCGAAAAAGCCGCGCAGACCATTGATGCGGAAAAAGCCCAGCGCATTGCCGAGAAAATGCGCAAGGGCAAATTCGATCTGGAAGATTTGTCCGACCAGCTCGCGCAAGTCGAAAAGATCGGCGGTCTTGGCGGCATCATGGGCATGCTGCCCGGCATGGCCAAAATGAAAGATCAGATCGCTGCAGCCAATCTTGATGATCGTGTCATCAAGCGCCAGCGTGCGATTATTTCTTCCATGACGCGCGAAGAGCGCCGCAATCCGGATGTGCTGAAAGCCTCGCGCAAAAAGCGCGTCGCAGCAGGTTCCGGCACACGTGTGGAGGACGTCAATCGTCTGCTTAAGCAGCATCGCCAGATGGCCGACATGATGAAAGCCATGGGTGGCGCCAACAAGCGCGGGCCCATGGGCAAAATGGCGCAGATGTTTGGCATCGGCGGCGGCATGCCGAGCGCCGAAGAGATGGCTGAGATGCAAAAGCAGATGGGCGGCGCAATGCCCGATATGCCGAAATTGCCTGATGCGCCACCCGCTGGTGCGTTTGGGCCGAAGGGCGGAATGCCGGGACTTCCGGGTCTGAGTTCAAAGGGTCCGGGTCTTCCCGGGCTTGGTGGTTTCAATCCGTTCGGGAAGAAAAAATGATCCCGACGGAAATGACGGTGAATATGTTCGAGGTGTTCAAGAGCATCAAGGCTCAATTGGACTCCGCGAATATCTACTACGACACGAAAGCCTATCTCGATGATGCGTTTTCGTTCCTCGTGCACATGCCCGGCCAATACTGGGAAATCGATGTGCGCGAGGACGGTTCGGTGGATGTCGAAGTCTTCAAATCCGAAGGCATGCGCGATGACCCCTGGGCTGCGATCGAACAATTGGTCGAAGACCATAGAGAGTAATACGAAGATAAAGCTCGAAAGGAAGAAAGCATGTCTCTGAAAATCCGTCTGTCGCGCGGTGGTGCGAAGAAGCGTCCCTTCTACCGCGTTGTTGTTGCCGATGCGCGTATGCCGCGTGATGGCCGCTTCATTGAAAAGATCGGCACGTTCGATCCGCTGAAGGCCAAGGACGATGCTGCACGTCTCGTGCTCGATATCGAAAAGGCCAAGGATTGGATCGCCAAGGGCGCACAGCCCACCGATCGTGTTGAGCGTCTGCTCAGCAATCTGGGCGTTTTGAAGCGCGATGCGCGCAACAACCCTGAAAAGGCTCAGCCCAAAAAGAAGGCGCAGGAGCGTCTGGCCGCTGCCGCTGCTGCCGTGACGGCAGCTGCTGAAGCAGCCGCTGCTGCCAAGGAAGCCGCTGCTGCTGCCGCCGCTGCTCCGGCTGAAGAAGCACCTGCTGCTGAATAATCAGCCGCTCGTCATTGCGAGCGTTAGCGAAGCAATCCAGAGGCCTCATATGGGGTCTTATGGATTGCTTCGTCGCTTTGCTCCTCGCAATGACGGTGAGAGAGTGAGAGTTGAATGCCGCAAGATCTCGTGCTCGTTGGAATCTTCGGCGCAGCGCATGGTGTGCGCGGCGAAGTGCGTTTGAAATCTTACACGGGCGATCCGCTCGCTCTGGCTGACTATCCGCGCCTCACCGATGAGAGCGGTAAAGCAACATATAAAATTCTCTCTGCACGTCTGATCAAAGACGATATTCTTGTCGCGCGCCTTGAAGGTGTGGCGGATCGCACAGCTGCTGAAAAACTGACCAATCATTCCATCTACATTGCGCGTACTGATTTGCCGCCGGCAGATGAGGACGAGTTCTATCATGCCGATCTCATTGGCCTGCGCGTCGAGACGCGCGATGGTGCGCTGATTGGCACTATTGCCGACGTCCAGAATTTCGGCGCGGGCGATATTCTCGATGTGCACCCACCGCTCGGCGAGAATCTGTTTCTGCCCTTCACCAGAAAAGTTGTGCCGATTGTCGATATGGCTGCCAGGCGCGTCATCGTTGACATGCCAGATGAAGTGATTGTGCGGGAAGATGAAACCGGAGAGGACGAGGCGTGATGTGGCGCGCCTCGATCCTGACCCTCTATCCCGACATGTTCCCCGGACCGCTTGGCACATCTCTGTCGGGCGATGCTCTGGCGCGCGGCACTTGGTCACTTGAAACGCATAATATCCGTGAGCATGGCCTTGGCCGACACCGCGCTGTGGACGATACGCCAGCGGGCGGTGGTCCGGGCATGGTCATCCGCGCCGATGTGCTTGCGAGCGCGCTGGATGGCGCCCTGCCTGCTGTCGACGAGCGCCCCCGCCTGTTGATGAGCCCACGTGGTCGCCCGCTGACCCAAGCCCGCGTTCGGGCACTGGCAGCAGGCCCGGGGGTCGCGATTGTCTGCGGGCGCTTTGAAGGGGTCGATGAGCGGGTCATCGAGGGCCGGGGGCTCGAAGAGGTCTCGATCGGCGATTACGTGCTGTCGGGCGGTGAAATCGCCTCCATGGTGCTTCTGGACGCCTGTGTGCGGCTTTTGCCGGGCGTCATGGGCAAGGAGGCCTCGGGCTCGGAGGAGAGCTTTGAGGGCGGCCTGCTCGAATATCCCCATTATACCCGACCCCGTGAATGGGAGGGGCGGGCCATCCCCGAGACCCTGCTGTCAGGGGATCACGCCCGGATCGCCCGCTGGCGGGCCGACGAAGCCCGGCGCCTGACGGCGGAGCGCCGGCCTGATCTCCTCAAGGGGGATTAGGAGTCGACAAGGCGATTTGGTGCCTGTATAGACGCCGCATCAATCAAAACAGCGTTCCGAAACGCTCGCCAAACGAGGCGAAACGGAGATCGACTATGGATATTATTAAGCAGCTCGACGCTGAGCAGGCTGCCAAGCTTGTTGCAGTGCGCCCCATCCCCGCTTTCCAGCCGGGTGATACCGTCATCGTCAATGTGAAGGTCAAGGAAGGCGAGCGCTCGCGCGTTCAGGCCTACGAAGGCGTTTGCATCGCGCGCAATGGCGGCGGCATCAATGAGAGCTTCACAGTTCGCAAAATTTCCTACGGTGAAGGCGTGGAACGCGTGTTCCCTCTGCATTCGCCTAACATCGACTCGATCAAGGTTGTCCGTCGCGGCAAGGTGCGTCGCGCCAAGCTGTACTATCTGCGTGATCGTCGTGGTAAGTCGGCTCGTATTGCCGAGCGTCAGGATTACAGCGAGAAGAAGGCCTGATCGGCCTCCTCGTTGCGACAATAAAAAAGCCCGGCTTCGCGCCGGGCTTTTTCTTTTGGGATGCAGCTCTTAGAGCGTGGTGTTCCACACAACCGGCACAAGTTTGAAATTATTTGCGCCATCCTTCTCGACATAGCCAAGTGCTGGGAAGGGGAAGTGGAAGCCGCCGATCAATGTCTTGTCAGCAGATGCGCGGTCATAGAAGCGACGGCGTGTGTCTTCAGCCTTTGCTGCATCCATATCAAACATGACATGCCAGCCCGGATTGCGCAGAAAAAGTGCAGGAATGTTGGTCACATCACCCTGCACGATCATGCGCGAATTGCCTGACTGCAGGGCAAGCGATGTGTGGCCCGGCGTGTGGCCATGCGTTGCAAACGGGGTAATGCCCGACACAACTTCCTTGTCCATTTCATACTGGGTCAGACGATCACCCATCTTGTCGAAGATTTTGCGCACGAGCTGGAACGCGCCTTTCATGGCATCTGGGGCTTTGTTCATATTCTCGTCATTCATCCAGAAGGCCCATTCGGCGGCTGGAACTTTCACTTCTGCATTGGGAAAAGCGAGCGCACCGTCGGCCATGCGCAGACCCTTGATATGGTCGCCATGGAAATGGGTGATGACGACAACATCGACTTGCTTGGCATCAACACCAGCAGCTGCCATGTTGGGCAACAAGAGGCCTACTTCGCCTTTCGGATCACCTTGGCCATTGCCGGTGTCGATCAGAACGAGCTTGCCGGCCGTGTTGATGAGCATCGGATTGTAGGGCACCGTCATGCGCGTCAATGACATGGCGGAGGCTTCGAGTGATTTGCCGACTTCGTCCTTGGCTACATTGCGCACGAATGTCTCGGGCATGGGGAATGTGCTTGCGCCATCGGTGACGATGGTCACTTCCATGTCGCCAATCTTGTTGCGATAGACGCCAGCTGCCTGTTTGCCGACGATGGGAGCTGATGCAAATGCGGGGTGTGCCGCAAGGGCGGCACCGGCAGCCATTGTGCCCAGTGCTTCACGGCGCGAGATCTCTGTCATGGCAATTCCTCCTCGAAACTTTTTAGGACGCTCTGTTTACGGGCGGGAAACGCGCCCGGTTTGCGCCTGAGAGACGAGGCTCGCCGTTTTTATCTTGCACCGCAAGCCTGTGCTTGGGCTGCTTAGCCCTTGATGGGGCCGTTCAGCATCCAGCGATGGCCAAACGGGTCGCGGATGACCGCAAACCGGGTTCCCCAGAAAGAATTGGTCGGCTGCACATCACCCTTGGCGCCCAGGCTGGTGGCCTTGGCAAAGACATCTTCAACCTGCTGACGTGTCTCGAATTCGAGGCTGACCGACATGGTGACGGGCTCGCCAGGGATGGGCTGGCGTGTCTGACCGAATTCGGGAAAAGCGTCGGCGAGCATGACCGAGCCGCCATTGATGATCAGCTCGCAATGCATGATGCGCAGGCCGTCAAGGGAGGGCATCAGCGCCTTCTGGGTCGCCCCAAAAACCGAGGTGTAGAAGGCAATGGCCCCTGCCGCCGGGGAGACTGTCAGATAGGGGGAGACTTTCGGGCGTTCAAACAAAATCCGAATCCTTGCAGGTGGGATAGGGTGATATCCAGACACTAACGGGCCAGAGCCAAGGCTGCTAGCGCCGATTGCGCGTGTCTTTGGTCCAAATGCCTTCCCCTCCGGCCCCTTTTTCGGGTAAGACACCGCCATCCAATTCAGGGGCGGCCCAAGCTGACCGCTCCGTCGACCATTCCGAGGAAGAAACGACAATGGCCAAGCTGCGCACGCTCTATGACAAGATCTGGGACGACCATGTGGTCGACGTTCAGCCCGATGGTTCGTGCCTGCTCTATATTGATCGCCATCTCGTCCACGAAGTGACAAGCCCGCAGGCCTTTGAAGGTCTGCGTATGGCGGGCCGCAAAGTGCGCGCGCCCGAAAAGACCTTGCTCGTGGTCGATCATAATGTGCCGACAACCGCCGAAGCGCGTTCGCATGTTGTCGATCCCGAATCCAAGGCGCAGATTGCTCAGCTCGCGCAGAACGCGTCTGATTTCGGCCTCGAATATTATGATGCTTTCGACAAGCGTCAGGGCATTGTCCACATCATCGGGCCGGAGCAGGGTTTCACGCTGCCTGGCACAACGATTGTGTGCGGCGACAGCCACACCTCGACCCATGGTGCCTTCGGCGCGCTCGCACATGGTATTGGCACATCGGAAGTCGAGCACGTGCTTGCGACGCAGACGCTGCTGCAGTCGAAGGCTAAAAACATGCGCGTCACCGTCAATGGCAAGCTGCCCGCTGGCGTGACAGCAAAAGATATTATCATGGCGATCATCGGCCAGATCGGCACAGCCGGTGGCACGGGCCATGTTATCGAATTCGCAGGTGAAGCGATCCGTGACTTATCGATGGAAGGCCGCATGACGGTCTGCAACATGACGATCGAGGGCGGCGCGCGCGCTGGCCTGATTGCGCCTGATGAAAAGACCTTCGCTTATCTGAAAGACCGCCCAAAAGCGCCCAAGGGTGCAGCTTGGGATGAAGCAGTGCGTTATTGGAAGACGCTGCATTCGGATGAAGGCGCGCATTTCGACACCGAGATTACCCTCGATGCCGCAAGCCTGCCACCGATCGTCACTTGGGGTACGAGCCCTGAAGATGTCGCGTCCATCGAAGGTGTTGTACCGCGAGTTGACGATGCGCGTAATGACCAGCAGAAAGCCAAGATCCAGCGTGCGCTGGATTACATGGGTCTGAAGGGCGGCGAGAAGATTGCTGATCTGAAGGTTGATCGCGTGTTCATTGGCTCATGCACCAACGGCCGCATCGAAGATTTGCGCGCAGCTGCAAAAGTCATCGAAGGCAAGAAGGTGGCAGCTCACGTCAATGCGATGGTTGTGCCCGGTTCCGGCCTTGTGAAGGATCAGGCGGAAGCCGAAGGGCTCGACAAGATTTTCGTCGCAGCCGGATTTGAATGGCGCGAGCCGGGTTGCTCGATGTGCTTGGCGATGAACCCCGACAAGCTGGCGCCGGGCGAGCGTTGCGCATCAACCTCGAACCGCAACTTTGAAGGCCGCCAGGGCTTCAAGGGCCGCACGCATCTCGTCTCGCCAGCGATGGCGGCAGCCGCGGCGATTGCTGGGCAGTTTGTTGATATTCGCAAGTGGAGCTGACGAGCGCATCGCGCTCGTCATTGCGAGGAGCGTAGCAACGCGGCAATCCAGCTGAACGCGTGATCTGGATTGCTTCGCTTCGCTCGCAATGACGCGCGTTTGATTGAGGACCGGCCTTTGTGCCGGTCCTTTTCTTTTATGCCTGTGCTAGATTTTGCGCATGAGTGATCAGACGCCGGACATAGTTGAAATCTGGGCGCGCCGCATTGGGCGCACGCTTGGCTTTATCTTTCTCGTGGTTCTCGCGCTTAATCTGGCAACGGGGTGGTTCTTCTGATGAATTGGAGCAACGCCAAGGCGCCCACCCTTGAGGATTTTCAACTCCTCGCCGATGCGGCCTATGGCGCATTGCCGGAAGACTTTCGCGCGCTCTGCGAGGGCCTGATCATCCACATCGATGATTTTCCCGATGAGGAAACGCTCGACGACATGGACTGCGAAAGCGAGTTTGATTTGCTTGGCCTGTTTCGCGGGCGCGGTCTGGCCCAACGCGAAGCCACACTCCAGACGGGCGAATTGCCCAACATGATCTGGCTCTATCGCCGCCCGATCCTCGATTATTGGGCGGCCCACGACGAGGCGCTCGACACGATCATCACCCATGTGCTGGTGCATGAGATCGGCCACCATTTCGGCTTCTCGGATGAGGATATGGAGGGGATTGAGGCGAGTGTGGGGTGATCCTGGGTTGAGGACCGATCTGCAGGACCATTCCAGCCATCCCGAAACAGGGCCTCTTCCCCTTGACCCAAGAGGCTTCTGGTTGCATTGAAAGCCCCGATCCCGCTGCCCCAAGGTGGCACCAAGCTGAACAGACGGACGCAAGCGCAATGGACAAGTTCACGACCCTGACAGGCGTCGCAGCCCCCCTGCCGATCACCAATGTCGACACCGACATGATCATCCCCAAGCAGTACCTCAAGACCATCGCCCGCACGGGTCTGGGCGCGGGCCTGTTTTCGGAAATGCGCTTCAAAGAAGACGGCTCGGAAAATCCCCATTTCGTGCTCAACAAGCCTGCTTATCGCAAGGCAACCATTCTGGTCGCGGAAGATAATTTCGGCTGCGGCTCGTCGCGCGAACATGCGCCTTGGGCATTGCTTGATTACGGCATTCGCTGCGTCATCTCGACGAGCTTTGCAGATATTTTCTACAACAACTGCTTCCAGAATGGCATTCTGCCGGCCAAGGTTTCGCCCGAAGATCTCAAGAAGCTGATGGACGATGCATCGCGCGGCGCCAATGCCACTTTGACCGTTGATCTCGAACGCCAGGAGATCAAAGGCCCAGATGGTGGTGTCGTGAAATTCGAGATCGCCGAATTCAACAAGCATTGCTTGCTGAACGGTCTGGATGCCATCGGTCTGACGCTCGTCAAATCCGACAAGATCAAATCCTTCGAAGACAAGCACAACACGCACGCCTGGGCGTAATGCGCGTCGCCCGTCCTTGCGAGCCAAGCGCATCCATCCAGAGGCAACACGTGGGGCTTTCTGGATTGCTTCGCCTTTGGCTCGCAATGACGGCTTTGCTTCTGTTGCCTGTTTATGCCCAAGCGCAATTTTCATCCTGTGTGGAGCAATTGCGTATTCAAGAAGAGGCGCAAGGAATCCCGACTGCGGTCTTTGATCGCGTGATGCGTGGCGTTGAGCCCGATCCCAAAATTGTCGAACTCTCCGAAGCGCAACCCGAATTCGTCACCCCGATCTGGGATTATCTCGCTTCACTCGTTGATGCGGAGAAGATTTCTGATGGGCGTCAGATGCTTCATAAATATGATCGCGTGTTGCGGGCAGCTGAAAAGCAATTTGGCGTCGATCGCCATATTGTTCTGGCTGTGTGGGGTGTTGAAAGCGATTATGGACGCTTGGCGGGGCGTTATGATCTGCCGCAATCGCTCTCGACACTGGCTTGCACCGCGCCGCGTCGACGCGATTATTTCCGCAGTGAATTTATGGCAGCCTTGAAGATTGTTGCGCGCGGTGATCTGGCGCCAGAAAAATTACGCGGCTCATGGGCAGGCGCTTTCGGTCATACGCAATTCATGCCTTCCACCTATTTGCGGCTCGCTGTCGATGGTGATGGAGATGGCCATGCCAATCTTGTCGATTCCATACCCGACGCGCTTTATTCGACAGCGAATTTTCTGCGCAATGGCGGTTGGCAGCCCAATGCGATCTGGGGCTATGAAGTCAGTGTGCCGGCGCGTTATGCAGGCCCATCAGGCCGAACCAATAAAAAGCCGCTCAAACAATGGACCAAGCTTGGCGTGACGCGACTTGATGGCAAAGCGCTTGCTGGTCCGGGTCCGGCTGGACTTGTGTTGCCAGCGGGTTCAGACGGCCCCGCTTTCCTCGTCTTCAAAAACTATGATGCGATTTTTTCTTACAATGGCGCGACATCCTATGCGCTGGCGATTGCCCTTTTATCAGAGCAGGTGAAGGGCCATGGCGGCGTTCGTGCGCGCTGGCCAACGGATGATCCCGGGCTGTCGCGCGCAGAAAAGCGCGAGCTTCAACGACTTTTGATCAACCGCGGTTATGATGTCGGGGAACCCGATGGTGCGATAGGGGCCAAAACGCGTGCGGCCATTTCTGATGTCCAGCGCCGGTCCAATCTGAGCGAAGACGGCCGACCTGGTCAAAAAATACTCACAATCCTGCGTGGACGTTGATGTCGCACGCAGCTCACTTCACCCGCATGTGAGTGGCGGTGCGCTGTGCCTGCTCCTAAAACACATCCATCAAAGACTGATGGGGCGAGCATGTGGGTCTTGGCGAGAATGGGATGGATGCTGACGGCATGTGCCGCTATCAGCCTATTTGCGCCCGCCACTCAAGCGCAAATCCAAACGCATCCTGCCATTGTCGAGCTCTTTACGAGTCAGGGTTGTTCCTCCTGTCCGCCGGCTGATGATTTGATGGCGCAATTGTCGCGTGAGCGGCGTGACGTGATCGTCCTGTCGCTGCCTGTCGATATTTGGGATTACAACGGATGGAAGGACACGCTGGCGCGGCCAGAATTCACGCTGCGGCAGAAACATTATGCGCAAAGCCGCGGTGACCATCAGGTCTATACGCCGCAAGTTGTCATCGATGGCCAGTGGCATGGCGTGGGTAGTGATCGCCCGCAGGTCATGTCGCTGGTGGAAGAGGCGGCCTCTTTGCGCAACAGCCAGCCCGCGCCTTTTGCCATGCGTGAACATAACGGCATGGTCGTCGTGGAGCTAGGTGAATCATCCGCCGATTTAGGCCGTGGCGCAGGTGTCTGGCTGATGCGCGTGGTCAAGAGCCGCGTCATTTCTGTTGGCCGTGGCGAGAACAAGGGCCGCGAGATCACCTATACCAATATTGTGCGCTCAATCGTGCGCATGGGGCATTGGACGGGTGCGCCGGTCCGTTTTGAAATGCCGCTGCCAGAAGCGCGTGCGGATGAAGCTGATGGTTATGTGGTGGTTGTGCAAAAGAGCTGGGGTGATGCGCTCGGCCCCATTCTGGCATCAGGCAAAGGTGGTCAGCTCTGAGGTCTATTCGGCTTCAACAACGCCGCTAGCTTCAAGGGCGCGGCGCAGGCGCGTGAAAGCCAGTCGAATGCGCGATTTCACAGTGCCCAATGGCAGACCCGTCTTTTCCGCAATCTCCGAATGCGACAGGCTTTCAAAGAACGCCATCTGCACGAGACTCAATTGCTCTTGCGGTAATTGCTTCATGGCCACGCGCAAAATGTCATCGCGAGATTGCGAATCCAGCAAGCGGTCGGCATCGACAGTGCTTTCATCTGGAATATCGAGCGCGAAATCATCCGGATCCATGAAGTCGACGCGGTCGCGGCGCAGCACATCGATGCGCCGATTGCGCGCAATGCGGTAGAGCCATGTCGCCAGCGAGGATTTGGCTGGATCAAAAAGATGGGCTTTGCGCCACAGCGCAACCATTGCGTCTTGGGCAATTTCTTCGGCCGCGGCGCGGTCGCAGCCAAGCCGCAACAAATAAGCATTGAGCCTTGGACCGTAATAGTCGAACAGGGCCGTGAAGGCCGCGCGATCGCGTTGTGTGGCGACCGCAGCGACAAGCGCAGCGTGTTCGGAGGCGTGGGACGTCATTCCCGGTCCGTATCTTTCGCAAATATTGTCCCGCGCTGGGGGCGAATATGAGAGTTAGGGCCTCATCTCCGGGAAAACCAGATTCGGCGGGCCAACAGAGCTTGCGCTCAAGGGCTTTTGTCAAAGACAACATTAGGCTTCAACTGTCAATTTATCTTGACAGTCGACATCATGACACGTCTGGGCGATTTTGCGAACCCTCATAAGGTCGCAAAAGAAGTGGCCGAACGCCGGCCCGCGTTAACCCCTCGAAAGGACAATTGGGCCGAGTATCAACGCATCATGATTCGCACCCTTTTCACCCCCCGGGCGCTGGCCCGCCTTGCTCTCGCGACCGCCCTCATCGGCGGTTTCGCCCCCGTAACCCTTGCCCAGGCTGCCAAGCCTGGGGCCAAGCCTGGAGCCAAGCCCGCTGCAGCGGCGGCCAAGCCTGCTGCCAAGCAGGAGGCGCCAGCGCCGACCGTCGGCTCAACCCCGATCGGCCAGTCGGGCGATTGGGGCATTTATGTCGCTGGTTCTGGCCCGACCAAGCAATGCTATATCGCCGCCAAGCCGGCCGAGCGCGCCCCGGCCAATCTGCAGCGAGATCCCGCCTTTTTCTTCATCTCGACCCGTCCTGCCGAAAAGGTGAACAACGAGATTTCGATCATTATGGGTTTCCCGGCCAAAGCGGATAAGCCCGCGCCCGAGATTCAGGTCGGCAGCGAGAAATTCGTCATGGCCGCGCAGGGGCCGCATTTGTGGGTGAAGGAAGCGGCCCGCAATGCCGTTTTGGTGGACACCATGCGCCGTGGCACCAAGCTCACCATCAAGGCAACATCGATGCGCGGCAATTTGACCACGGATACCTATCCGTTGAGCGGAATTGCAGGCGCTCTCGACCGCGCCAAGAAAGAATGCCCGTAAAGGGCCATTCCTGCGGTCCCGATCTCTTACCCTAAACGTCTCGCGACGAAAGTGTGAGCGCGCAACTCCTTGTTCGCGGGCTCACCATGGGCATAATGCGGCGCACAAATTCTGTGCAAAAAGCCGCATGGCTAAAGTCCATGCGGTCATGAGTCTCTGGGGAGAGGAATATGTCCGAGAAAGTTTACGGCGTCAGTGCTGATTGGGCCCGTCGCGCTTATGTCGATGATGCCAAGTACAAGACGATGTATGCCCAATCCGTCGACAATCCGGAATCCTTCTGGGGCGAACACGGCAAGCGCATTGATTGGTTCAAGCCTTATACCAAGGTCAAGAACACCAGCTATGATCCGCATAATGTCTCGATCAAATGGTTCGAGGATGGCGTCACCAATGTCGCCTATAATTGCGTTGATCGTCATCTTGAAAAGCGCGGCAACCAGACTGCTATTATTTGGGAAGGTGACGACCCGAATGAATCCAAGCACATCACTTATTCCGAATTGCATTCGGAAGTTTGCAAATTTGCCAATGTCCTGAAGGCGCATGGTGTCAATAAGGGCGACACAGTTACCATCTATCTGCCGATGATTCCTGAAGCCGCTTATGCGATGTTGGCTTGCGCGCGTTTGGGCGCGGTGCATTCCATCGTCTTTGGTGGTTTCTCGCCGGATTCTCTGGCGCAGCGTATTGAGGGCTGCAATTCCAAAGTTGTCATCACGGCGGATGAAGGTCTGCGCGGTGGCCGCAAGGTTGCACTCAAAATCAATGCTGACGAGGCCTGCAAAAAGGTGGACGGTGTTGTCAAATCGATGATCGTCGTGAAGCGCACCGGCGGCAATATCGACATGCAGGCAGGCCGTGATTTCTGGTACGAAGACGAAGTCAAAAAAGTCTCGACTGATTGCGCGCCCACACATGTGAATGCAGAAGATCCTCTCTTCTTGCTCTACACGTCAGGTTCGACCGGCGCGCCCAAGGGCGTTGTGCACACAACCGGCGGCTATCTCGTCTATGCATCGATGACACATCAATATGTCTTCGATTATCACGATGGCGATGTGTACTGGTGCACTGCGGATGTGGGCTGGGTCACCGGCCACAGCTATATTATCTACGGTCCGCTCGCCAATGGCGCGACCACGCTGATGTTTGAAGGCGTGCCGAATTATCCGTCGATGTCGCGCTTCTGGGACGTGATCGACAAGCACAAGGTCAATATTTTCTACACAGCGCCGACTGCTATTCGCTCGCTCATGGGCGCTGGCGAAGATCCGGTCAAGAAGACATCGCGTTCGACGCTGCGTTTGCTGGGTTCGGTCGGTGAGCCGATCAATCCGGAAGCGTGGGAATGGTATTATCGCGTGGTCGGCGACAGCCGCTGCCCGATTGTTGATACGTGGTGGCAGACGGAAACGGGCGGCGTGCTGATCTCGCCGCTGCCTGGTGCAACAGCCTTGAAGCCTGGCTCTGCAACGCGTCCGTTCTTTGGTGTGAAGCCGGAAGTTGTCGATGCCAATGGCGTCATTCTGAATGGCGCATGCGAGGGCAATCTTGTGCTCGCCGATTCATGGCCGGGCCAGATGCGCACGGTCTATGGTGATCATGAGCGTTTCGTGCAGACGTATTTCTCGACCTATCCGGGCAAATATTTCACCGGTGACGGCTGCCGCCGCGATGAGGATGGTTATTATTGGATCAC
>CAINNX010000052.1 GCA_903851305.1 uncultured Hyphomicrobiales bacterium
AGCAACGCACCCGTTTGCGCGATGGCCAGCATGTCAACATCGAAGGTCGGTGGCAGGAACCACAACAGAAACCCGTCGACGAAACATGCAAAACTTGCGGCTGCAATGACCGGCCAGGTGCGTTGGGCAATCTGAAACGCAGGTGCCAGTGCAAATGTCATGAGCCCATAGCAGGCCAGACCTGGCAGCAGAAGGCTCAGCGCATTTGCGAAATCGCCCACATAGGCTTGCGGCACAATCAGTTTTTCAAAACTGGGCAGGACCAGCCAGACCCCCGCGAGGGCGGGCAGGAAAAATCCTACCATCAAAGTCATGTTGAAAGCGACTTGGCGCTGGCCGAGATCGCGCCCACCCTTTTCATGTTCACGCACAGCGAGTTGGAAAAGCAATTGATCCATCGACATGCCGATGGTGAGAATGAGTTTCAGTCCGACATCCTGGGCGAGCGCCAATTGTCCGGCTTCTGCGAAATCGTTCATATGTGCCCCCAGCGCGCGATTGGCGAGCGGGATGATGGCAAAGAGTATGAGTGACAGCGATAGCGGTAGGCCATAGGCGATGGCCTCCATCAGCACTGCACGGGTCGGGCGCACAGGCAGTGCAGCTCTGTCGCGCAGCAGGCGCAGGACGAGAGCTGGAATAGCAACACTCAAGCTTGTGCCAGCCAAGGTGAGGTCAGCGGAGGCGGTCGCGACGGCGATTCCGGCTGTCATGCCGAGCGAGAGAATGTTTTTTGAAAAGATGAGCACTGCATAGGCGCTGTCGTGGAAGCGGGCCCGCAGCAAAGCGAGCTGATATTCAAAGGCGCCATTGGCGGCCGCAAAGGCCATGGCGAAAAAGGCGAGCTCCGGATCGAGCGTGGTGATCGGGCCGCTCACCGCGGCCAGCACTCCCAAAGCCAGCGTCAGGGCCACCAAGGCTCCCAGTGCCGCATCCAGGCTGGCGCGCAGCTCCGGACGCTCCACGCGCGCAGTCTCGGAATAGAAGCGGGCGGCAGACAAGCGTAGCCAGCCAAAAAACAGCACCTGAATCAGGCCGCCCGCACCAATGGCCACGGCAAAGCGGCCAAACCCCTCAGGCCCCAGAAACTTGGCTACAATCAGCCCGATGAAGAAATTCACTAGTAAATTCAGTATATTGGCTGAAATGACGAGCACAGGTAGGCCTCAGGTCGCAAATGATCTTGAGAGATTTAGCACGAGAGCGTCCCGGGTCTCGCCTCAGCGTGGGGCAAAGCTACGGCGTCACCAGCATTTTTTCTCTGGCCCGCTCCTTGACGTCTTTGCCACCCCCACCTATCTCGTAGGGTGACTGTTAGCACTCCCATCTGGTGAGTGCTAACAGGCTTCCCAAGAAGCTTCCCGCTGTATCGAGGACGCCGGTTGCCGGCGCCTTCAGCCAAAGGAAAGAGACCATGAAGTTCCGTCCCCTGCACGACCGTGTCGTCGTCAAGCGTATTGAAGGCGAAGAGAAGACAAAGGGTGGCATCATTATTCCTGATACCGCCAAGGAAAAGCCCCAGGAAGGCCAAGTGGTCGCCGTCGGCCCAGGCGCTCGTGATGACAGCGGCAAGCTCGTCGCTCTCGACGTGAAGGCTGGCGATCGCGTGCTGTTTGGCAAGTGGTCAGGCACCGAAGTCAAGCTCGACGGTCAGGATCTGCTGATCATGAAAGAAAGCGACATCATGGGCGTGCTCGGCAAGTAAGCCGAACCGTCTTCGCTTGATTCATCTCGATTTAAAGAACCAACAGGTTCAGGAGTTTTCAAAATGGCAGCCAAAGACGTTCGTTTTTCGTCCGACGCACGCGACCGTATGGTCCGCGGTGTCGACATCCTCGCTAACGCGGTCAAGGTCACACTCGGTCCCAAGGGCCGCAATGTCGTGATCGACAAGTCCTTCGGCGCTCCCCGCATCACCAAGGACGGTGTGACGGTCGCCAAGGAAATCGAACTGGAAGACAAGTTCGAAAACATGGGCGCCCAGATGGTGCGCGAAGTGGCTTCCAAGACCAACGACACGGCTGGCGATGGCACGACCACCGCAACCGTTCTGGCTCAGGCCATCGTCAAGGAAGGCATCAAGTATGTCACCTCGGGCATGAACCCGATGGATCTGAAGCGCGGTATTGATCTGGCGGTCGCAGAAGCGGTTGCTGACATCAAGAAGCGTTCGAAGAAGATCAAGGACACAGCTGAAGTCGCGCAGGTTGGCACGATTTCGGCCAATGGCGACAAGTCGATCGGCGACATGATTGCCAAGGCCATGCAGAAGGTCGGCAATGAAGGCGTCATCACGGTGGAAGAGGCCAAGAGCCTTGAGACCGAGCTCGATGTTGTCGAAGGCATGCAGTTCGACCGCGGCTATCTCTCGCCTTACTTCATCACCAATGCCGAGAAGATGATCGCCGAACTCGACGATCCCTA
The DNA here is from genome assembly GCA_903851305.1 of uncultured Hyphomicrobiales bacterium. Taxonomy (GTDB): domain Bacteria; phylum Pseudomonadota; class Alphaproteobacteria; order Rhizobiales; family Beijerinckiaceae; genus Terripilifer. The sequence continues at coordinate 2,425 of CAINNX010000052.1, forward strand.
CATCCTCATCTTCGAAAAGAAGCTCTCCTCGCTGCAGGCGATGCTTCCGGTTCTCGAAGCTGTTGTGCAGACCGGCAAGCCGCTCGTCATCATCGCTGAAGACGTCGAAGGCGAGGCTCTTGCCACGCTCGTCGTCAACAAGCTGCGTGGCGGCCTCAAGGTTGCTGCCGTCAAGGCACCTGGCTTCGGTGATCGCCGCAAGGCCATGCTCGAAGACATCGCGATCCTCACCTCGGGTCAGATGATCTCCGAAGACCTCGGCATCAAGCTCGAGAACGTGAACCTGCCGATGCTCGGCCGCGCCAAGCGCGTTCGCATCGACAAGGAAAACACCACGATCATCGACGGTGCTGGCAAGAAGAAAGAGATCGAAGGCCGTATCGCCCAGATCAAGGCCCAGATCGAAGAAACCACTTCGGATTACGATCGTGAGAAGCTCCAGGAGCGTCTTGCCAAGCTCGCTGGCGGCGTCGCGGTGATCCGCGTCGGCGGCGCGACGGAAATCGAAGTGAAGGAAAAGAAGGACCGCGTTGATGACGCCCTGAACGCCACCCGCGCTGCGGTGGAAGAAGGCATCGTCCCCGGCGGTGGTACGGCTCTCCTGCGCGCACGTGGCGCAGTCGCCAAGCTCTCCTCCGACAATGCCGACGTGGCAGCAGGCATCAAGATCGTCCTCAAGGCGCTTGAAGCTCCGATCCGCCAGATCGTCGACAATGCCGGCATCGAAGGCTCAATCGTCATCAACAAGATCGGCGAGAACAAGTCGCAGACCTTCGGCTTCAACGCCCAGACGGAAGAATATGTCGACATGATCGAAGCCGGGATCGTTGATCCGGCCAAGGTCGTTCGCACCGCTCTTCAGGACGCGGCCTCTGTGGCTGGCCTCCTCATCACGACGGAAGCGATGATCGCCGACGCCCCGAAGGACAAGGGCGCTTCCATGCCCCCGATGCCGGGCGGCGGTGGCATGGGCGGTATGGACTTCTAAGAAGTCCATACGCCCAAGACTAAATATGGTTGAAGTCGGGCAGGCCCGACTTCAACAGGCGGTATGGACTTCTAAGAAGTCCATCAGACACCTAAGCCAAAAGTCAGAGAGGGCCGCCTGTTGGCGGCCCTCTTTTTGTAGATTAGGGTAGAGACAGAAAAACGGACTGTGGCGCACAAGGCACAGGCTCATTTGATTTAGTAAAGTCATATCAATGACTTCCACCTTGATCTATGATGTCTCCGAGGCGCCCATAGCCAGCACGGGGGAGGTTGCAAACAAGGGACGCGCCCAGGCGCGACTTCCGGACTTTGCAGCTGAAGGGAACATGTCGAACAGAACCACCACGAGAGCAGATTTGCTTGAGGCCGTTTACGGAACGTGCCCGGGACTATCGCGTGCTCAGGCGCGCGACGTTGTTGAACAATCGCTCGATGAAATTTGCACCGCGTTGGAGCGTGGCGAGACGGTGAAGCTGCGCGCGTTTGGCGCCTTCTCTGTTCGCGCCAAGCGGGCGCGCGTGGGCCGCAACCCCAAGACCGGCGAAGAATATCCGATCACCGCACGTCGCGTGCTGACGTTCCGTCCCTCGCCCCGCCTGATTGCTGCGGTCAATGGTGAGATACTCGAAGACGAGCCAGTGCTGGGGCGTGCGACATCGGCCACATAAGGCTCCGTTTCGCATGCAAGCGGAAGACTTGAAAAAAGCACTCCGCGAGGGGTGCTTTTTTATGTCCACAGTCTCGTGAGCACTGATGACCCGGGCTTGTGCTAGGGTCACCTCACACAGATTCTGAAAGTCCCACAATGACCCTGCTTTCCATTGCGATCCTTGCCTTTTCTCTCCTGAGCTTTGCGCTGAAATTCTCGGGCATGCTGGACAGTGGTCTGCTCTTGGGCATTGCCACGCTGATCTGCGCTTTCACCACCTGGCGCTCGCGCGGCATTTCAAACTTCCTGAAAATATTCGTCGCGATTTTTGGCATCGAAACAGTGGTGTTCGGTCTGGTGCATGATGCCGCGCGCTTGGGCTTCTGGCCAGAATGGGCCGCAGAATATGCCTTGCCCGAAAGCCTGCCACTCACCGTGGCTATTTTCGGCATCCTGGTCTGGTGCTTGTCGCATCTGCCGGTCGTGCGTTCAGTGATGCATATCGCCGATCATTATTTCCGCGCAGATGATCGTGGCTCCTTGCGGGTCTGGCCCTTTGCACCCCGTGACATGCTCGAGCGCCATGCCGCCATCTGGATGGTTGTGTTTCTGGTGCTGGTGAACCAAGCGCAGGTGGGCTTCTCGCTGCGCATTTCTTTCATCAATCGCGACATGTTCAATGCGTTTCAGGCCTATGAGGCTGAGACGTTCTGGACGCTCCTGCTCGTCACATTTCCGATCTGGGTGTTTATCTACATCGGTAGCGCGGTCGTCGAGATTCTCGTTGAATCCATGCTGATGATTCGCTGGCGCCGTTGGCTGACGGATCATTATGTCGGGCGCTGGCTCAACGGCAACACCCATTATCGCATGAGCCTGCTCAATGCCGATGCCGATAATCCCGATCAGCGTATCGCCGAAGATGTTTCTCGTTTTCTGGGTTCGGGCGGCGGCAATGGTGTCTATGCCTATTCGATTCTGCTGATCTCGAAACTCTCCTCGCTTGTTTCCTTTTCAATTCTGTTGTGGACGCTGTCAGCGAGCTTCACTGTGCCTGGAACGGAGACGGCAGTGCCGGGCCTGTTGTTCTGGGTCGCGGTTGTCTATGCGATTATTGGCACATGGATCACGCATTTGATTGGCAAGCCGCTGGTCGGGCTTTATTTTGATCGGCAGAAGTTTGAAGCGGATTTCCGTTTCTCGTTGGCGCGTCTGCGTGAATATGCTGAACAAGTGGCGCTGCTGGGGGGTGAACCTGCCGAGAAACATGCGCTGGGTGGACGCTTTGCCTCGATCATCCGCAATTATATCGACATCATGCACAAGCGCATGAAGCTGACGGCATTCACGGCTACCTATGGCCAGATCAGCCCGTTTATTCCCTACATCATCGCAGCGCCGTTTTTCTTTGCCAAAAAAATCCAGCTCGGCGTGATGACGCAGACGGCTTCAGCATTCGGGCGTGTGGAAAGCGCGCTGACGTTCTTCATCGATTATTACACATCGTTAGCGGATTTCCGTGCGGTGCTGGATCGTCTCACATCCTTCGACAGTGCGATTGAGCGCGCGCGTGGACTTGATCAAGCGCCACAGCGCATTGAAACACGTGTGCATGATTTTGCCGATATCATGATCGGGCAGATGAACATCTGCCTGCCGGATGGTCGGCGGATTGTCGATGTGCAGGGCTTGCATTTTGCAGCTGGTGAATCGGTCCTGCTGACCGGTCCGTCAGGCTCGGGCAAGTCGACGCT
>CAINNX010000053.1 GCA_903851305.1 uncultured Hyphomicrobiales bacterium
GGTGATGCCGGCATTGTTGACGAGAATATCGACCTGACCCATGGCCGCTTCGGCGGCTGGCACAAGCGCTTCCACCGCGTCCTTGTCCCCCAGATTGCAGGGCAGCACATGCACGCGCTCACCCAGCTCTTTGGCGAGCGTTTCGAGCGCATCCGCACGGGTGCCAGAAATCCCGACAGTGGCGCCCTGCGCATGAAGCGCGCGGGCGATCTGGCCACCAAGACCACCAGTGGCGCCCGTCACAAGGGCATTCAGGCCAGACAGCTCAAACATGTTTCTCTCCTTCAGGAGCCAAGATCGGGAATGCGGTTATTTCTGCAAGGCGGCGAAAGCATCAATGTCGGCGGGAGCATTAATGGCCGTGCCAGTGGCTGTGTCGGCAATACGCTTCACAAGACCTGACAAGACTTTACCTGATCCGAGCTCATAGAAAGATTCAACGCCTTCACGTGCCATATAAGCAATGCTTTCGGCCCAACGCACGGTGCCCGTGACCTGATCGACGAGGTGGCGGCGGATATCTTCGGGATCAGTCACGGGGGACGCCAGCACATTGGCGACCAGCGGCACGCAAGGGGCAGACATTTTCACATCCGCCAGAGCCTCTGCCATCGCATCAGCGGCAGGCTGCATCAGGGCGCAATGGAAGGGGGCAGAAACCGGCAGCAAAATCGCGCGCTTGATGCCTCTAGACTTGGCAATTTCCATAGCGCGTTCAACTGCTGCTTTATGGCCGGAGGCCACGACCTGACCGCCGCCATTATCATTGGCGATCTGGCAGACCTGACCTTGCGCGGCTTCGGCTGCAATAGCGACGCCGGTCGCATAATCAGCGCCTAGCAAAGCAGCCATGGCGCCTTCGCCAACTGGCACGGCTTTCTGCATGGCATCGCCGCGCAAGCGCAGAAGTCGGGCGGTATCAGCCAGCGAGAACGTGCCCGCGGCGGCAAGCGCGGAATATTCCCCAAGCGAATGGCCTGCAACAAAGCGCGCCTGCTTGGCAATATCGAGCCCGGCATTGGCCTCAAGCACGCGGGTGACGGCAAGGCTAACTGCCATCAAAGCGGGCTGGGCATTGGCTGTGAGGGTGAGATCGGATTCCGGCCCCTCAAACATAAGGTGCGAGAGTTTTTGCCCGAGCGCCTCGTCCACTTCTGCAAAGACATCACGGGCTTGCCGAAAATTTTCCGCCAAAGCCTTACCCATGCCGACTGCCTGCGAACCTTGACCCGGGAAGATAAAAGCACGTGCCATGTGAAGAGCCTCATTGCAGTCAGACCCTGCAGGTCTGCACTTGTGGCGGGCAGTGACATGGGGGCTCGCCTCAAGTCAAGCCTCGCCCATTCAACGGGGGCTTTGCATGTTTGTCCTTGCAACTGCGGGGAGCCGCGAAGAGACTGCCCCAAAGTTTCGAATCGCAGGCGTTCAAACCATGGCAGCTTTGGGTAAATCATGTGGCGAGTGCACAATGTGCTGCCAGGTGCTCACGATTGAGCATTTTAACAAAGACGCAGGCGTGCTGTGCCAGCATTGCGTGCTTGGCGGCGGCTGCAAGATTTACAAGAAGCGCCCGGACGTCTGTCAGGATTATGAGTGCGACTGGATGATGGAACGCTCCATCCCCTCCACGCTGCGCCCCGACAAAGTCGGCACCATTTTGATGGAAGATGCGGATTCAGACGAATACCAGGCCGTCTGCGACCCCAAAAAGCCAATGGCCTGGCGCCACCCGCTGGTGTTCAAATTCCTGCTCGCCAAAGCCAAGGAAGGCCGGATCGTCGTTGCCAAGGCCGGCGAGAAGGGCTGGCGGATTTACGAGAACGGCCAAGTCGCGCCTTGGTCGTGAGGGTGGGCTCTTAGTCTTATTCTGCGGAGTCGGGCAAACGCGCATGTTCCCGCACAAGATCCGGATGAGTTGCGATCAACCGCAAGAGGATCTCCGCTGATTTCTCGGGGTGACGTTTGCCCTGCTCCCAATGACGAACAGCGGACAAAGAAAATCCGAAGTCACGCGCAAAGGCCTGTTGTGTGAGGCCTAGATGCTGACGCACCGCGCGCACATCGATGCGATCCACCTTAACTTTGTAAACACGTGCGCCCTGAAGCTCGCCCTTGGTAAAAGCTAGCACCTCTTTGAGACCGCGCAGAAGCTTATCTTCGGTCATGGTCAACTTCCCTTTTGCGCAGTGATCACATCAACAATCCGGATCAACTCGCGTTTCTGTTCGTGTCCCAAATCCTGCTTTTCAGACTTGCCATAAGCTGCGAGCAGAAAAATCTCTTCGTCCGGCGTCCAAAAGAAATAAATAATCCTTGCACCGCCCCGCTTACCTTTGCTTCCAGACATCCACCGGACTTTGCGAAGTCCCTTACCGCCTGGGATCAGATCGCCACAGAGCGGCTGACGGGCGAGATAAGTTCCCAATGCCCCACAATCGGCCTCGTCAAAAACCCCTCAACATCGCGTCGAAAGCCCGGCAGCTCAACGATCGTGGGCCAAACGGTCCGGACGAATGACATCGGGGCGTCTCGAAAAATGATTTTGAGCAATGACCCCAAACTACTCCATTGGCGTAGTTTGGTAAAGGCGTCATTGTTTCGCTCACGCTCGCAATGCTGCGACCGCTGCCAATCACCCCTCCCCCTTGCATCCCCACCCAAACCCTCTATAAAGCGCGCTTCGCATGCTTCCGGCCGGGGGCTGAACGGAAGGTCGTCTCTTGAGACGGCAGGGCTTCGAAAACCCGTCTTCCCGTGTTCCCGCCTTCGAAATGTATTCCGTCGAGCCTTTCTCCGGGCTCGAAGGGCTCCGCGCCAGCGGCATGACGAGAACAGAGAAAGGCAATCCAATGGCTCTTTACGAGCATATTTTCATTGCCCGTCAGGACGTGACCGCCCAGCAGGTGGAAACAATGACGGAGCAGTTCAAAGGCGTGATCGAAGCCAATGGTGGCAAGGTCGCCAAGATTGAATATTGGGGCGTCAAGTCCCTCGCCTACCGCATCAAGAAGAACCGCAAGGCTCATTTCTCGCTGCTCAACATTGACGCGCCGGCTGCTGCCGTTGCCGAAATGGAACGCCTCCAGTCGATCAATGAAGACGTGTTGCGTGTCCTCACGATCCGCGTGGAAGAGCATGAGGAAGGCCAGTCGGCCATGATGCGCAAGCGTGATGATTCCGAGCGCGATGAGCGCGGTGGTGATCGCGGCGATCGTCGTGGTCCTGGCCGTGGTGATCGTGACCGTGGCGATTCCGGCCGTGCGCCGCGTCCCCGTCGTAATGAATTTTCCAGCGAAGGAGGCTTTTGATGTCCGCTCCTGCTCGTCGCCCCTTCTTCCGTCGTCGCAAGACCTGCCCGTTCACGGGCCCGAACGCGCCGAAGATCGACTACAAGGACACACGTCTGCTCTCGCGCTACATTTCCGAGCGCGGCAAGATCGTGCCCTCGCGCATCACGGCGGTTTCCGCCAAGAAGCAGCGTGAACTGGCTCAGGCCATCAAGCGCGCCCGCTTCTTAGGGTTGCTGCCTTACGTGATCGCGTAAAAAACGAAATCGCCTCTCCCTGCACAACAGGGAGAGGTTTCATCCGGAATGATCCGGATGAAAGGCTGGACGGAGCTTTTCCGCCCTAACCGTGTCTACGGGACAGTCTGTCAATCCATGTTGTTTAAAGCCGCCATCGCATTGGGCGCGGGTCTCGCGTCTGCCCTTCTCTTCTTCATTCCGATGAAGGGGACTACGGCTGCCATGATGCTGGCTTTTGTCGGGCCGCTGCCGATCATGATCGCGGGCCTTGGATTTGGTTCCGTCACCTCCATCGCTGCCATTGCTTCGGGCGCCGCCGTTCTGGCTGTTGCGCTGACACCCGCA
>CAINNX010000054.1 GCA_903851305.1 uncultured Hyphomicrobiales bacterium
ACGCGGAAGATGTTGTGATAAGAGCCGATGACGAAGATGGTCGCATCCGGCTTCATGACGCGATGCACGGCGGTGAGCCATTCGCGCGTAAAGCGATCATATTCGGCAAAGCTCGAAAACTTGTCCCAATCATCATCAACCGCATCGACCACACTCTGGTCGGGGCGCGAGAGTGCGCCTTCGAGCTGCAGATTATAGGGCGGGTCGGCGAAGATGAGATCGATGGAATTGGCTGGCAGGCTGTTGATCTGCTCAATGCAATCGCCGAGCAAAATCTGATCCAGCGGCAGAGCCGCAGAAGGCATTGCAATTTTGGCGACGATCTTGGCGAGAGCCTTTGATCCCCGCGCCGAAACCCCAGTACGCGAGACCTGAATCTGGGGTTTGGTGCGGGTTGCCCCGGCGCGTGCGATACTCATTTACAAATCACCGGGTTACTCAACACTGGAACGTGCTGAATCTGTGTCGGCGCCGGTAAAGACGAGGTTTCTGGGGCACAGGCTCACCTGTCCCGCTTCGCAACGGAATGGTTAAAATCCGTAAAGCTCAGTCGGTTTAGGAGGCTTTGTTTTTCAGCGGGGCGAAGCTGAAACGGTGGTAGGGGCAGGGGCCATGGGCTTCAATGGCCGCTATATGCGCCTTGGTGCCATAGCCGGCATGGCTATCGAAGCCATAAACCGGATAGAGCTTGGCCAGCCGGTTCATCAGCCGGTCACGCGTGACTTTGGCAATGATCGAGGCAGCGGCAATCGAAAAACTCGTCGCATCACCTTTGATAATGGCCTCGCCATCGCAGGGCAGGCCGTCTGGCACATCTTTGCCATCGACCAGCACATGCATCGGTTTTAGCGAGAGGCCGTGGGCGGCACGGCTCATGGCGGTGAGTGTGGCCTGGCGGATATTGATGCGGTCGATTTCGCGAGCCGAGCTGAGCGCGACAGAAACCGCCAGCGCCTTTTTCATGATCAGCTCATAAAGCTTCTCGCGCGCCTCCATCGTCAGGGCTTTGGAATCATCAAGCCCGCGCGGCAGATTATCGGGGTCGAGAATGACAGCCGCCACGGCTACAGGACCAGCCAAGGGACCGCGTCCAGCCTCGTCAACGCCAGCGATGGGCCAGCGGCCCTCGCGCAAATAGCCTCGTTCAATGCGAAAATGCGCCATGTCGCTTTTTCTGCATGGTGCGGGCGGGCCTGTAAAGTGAGCGTTCGGGAACAGGTCGGGAACGCTCGCCTAAAGCGCAAGCTTCATGCCTGCAAAAGCCGCAAGCCTACCTCTCGTCAGCAGGCGATGCGGATGCTAGTCAAAGGCCATGCTGTCTGCTCTCATTCTTGCTGCCGATCTCAAAAACCCGCCCGTCAAACCCGATGCGCTGGTGCGCACGCTGGCAGCGCTCGTGCCTGCCGCGATTGAAGGGCTTGTGCGCGATCTCACCATTGCAGGACTGGCTGGCAGTGATCTGGCGGAGATTGCCGATCACGCGGGCTGCGAATTTTCAGAGAGCGTGGCGGCTGGAGAGATTATCGCCAATGGTCTGAAATTGGTGCGTGGACCAAATGTCCTCGTGATGCGCGCGGGCCATGCGCCGGAGGCTGGCTTCATCGAAGAGATTGGTGATTTTCTCAATCGTTCAGGTGCAGGCGAGCGCGGCGCGTTGATGCGGCGTAAGCCGGAAGATTTTTTTGGCGCTCTCTTGCCAGCGCTTTCACCAGCTGTGGGACTGATCGCCTCGCGTCAGCGCTTGTTGGATGCCACTGCGACAGATTTCGCAACACTGGTCCGCCGCATCAAGCCACGCGTGACCCTGCGTGCGCGTGGACGGCGGGTGGATTAGAGCAGTGAGACGCCCTCCGCCGCGCAACCTGTCCCCCTCCCCCTTGTGGGGGGGTAGGGGTGGGGGTCGTGCAACTGTCAGAATTGATGCGAAAGCGCGTGGGCGGGTCGTCGAATAACAAATATCTCACAACCCCCACCCCAGTCGCTGCTGAGCAGCGAGTCGCCCTCCCCACAAGGGGGAGGGAGAACAGATATTGCGCAACCTGTCCCCCTCCCCCTTGTGGGGTGGGGTTAGGGGTGGGGGTCGTCGAGACTGTGTGGTCCACTGCGATCAAGTGCTGCTAAAATTGTATCCAGCACAACATTGATCTGCTGCTGCACGTCTGCATTTGAAAATCTCAGCACACGAAAAGACTGATTGCGTAAAAATGCATCGCGGATTTGATCGCGCTGTCTTGCATCTGGTTCGCCGTGCTGGTTGCCGTCAATCTCGACAATAAGGCGAGCACCCAGATCACAAAAATCGACAATGTAAGAACCAACGATGACTTGGCGTCTGAAATGCGCACGTCCAGGTGGCAAATGCGCTCGCATTGCCCGCTAAATCATTTTTTCATGCGGTGTCATGTTTCGACGCATGCTCTTCGCAAGCGCTCGGTGCCGGGACGTTGGTGCTGGATAAAGTTCGCGACCATTGCTCATGAAAACATATTAGCATGGTCCGAAACAGAGGCGATCCCACTTTAGCTTATGAAATCGCACGACCCCCACCCCTAGCCCCTCCCCACAAGGGGGATGGGGATTGGGGGCGCGCCTCTCACATATTCGGATAATTCGGCCCGCCACCGCCTTCAGGCGTGGCCCAGACGATGTTTTGGGCCGGATCCTTGATGTCGCAGGTTTTGCAATGCACGCAATTTTGCGCGTTGATGACAAAACGCGGATCTTTCTTGGCGGCCTCATCGCCATAGACAATTTCATACACACCCGCGGGGCAATAAAGTCGCGCTGGTTCGCCATAGACGGGAAGATTGTCACGCACCGGCACGTTCGGGTCTTTGAGTTTCAAATGAACCGGCTGGTCTTCTTCGTGATTGGTCGCCGACAAAAACACCGATGACAATTTGTCGAAAGATATTTTGCCATCGGGCTTTGGGTATACAATCGGCTTCACCGCCGACAGCGGCTTCAGCGTTGCATGGTCGGGCTTGCCATGTTTCATCGTGCCAAACGGCGAACGTTTGAACAAAGTGTTACACCACATATCAAGGCCACCCAGCGTGATGCCCAGAAATGTGCCGAATTTCGACCACAGCGGCTTCACATTGCGCACGGGGTAAAGATCACGCCCGATTTCGGAACGGCGCCATTCATCTTCATAAGCGGTGAGGCTATCGTTGGCGCGGCCCTGCTGAATGGCAATGACAGCATGTTCTGCTGCCAGCATGCCGGAGATGATCGCATTATGCGAACCCTTGATGCGTGGCACATTGACGAACCCTGCTGAACAGCCAATCAGCGCGCCACCCGGGAACGCGACTTTGGGCACCGATTGCCAGCCACCCTCCGTAATCGCACGCGCACCATAAGAAATGCGCTTGGCGCCTTCAAACGTCGGCGCAATGGCGGGATGGGTCTTGAAACGCTGGAATTCATCAAAGGGTGACAGGGTCGGATTCTCATAATTGAGATGCACGACAAAGCCGACGGACACGAGCCCGTCTTCGAGATGATACAAGAACGAGCCGCCGCCCGTTTTGGAATCGAGCGGCCAGCCGAAGGAATGGGTGACAAGCCCCGGCTGATGTTTGGCGGGATCAATCTGCCAGAGCTCTTTCAGGCCGATGCCGAACTTGGCGGGCTCGCGCCCTCGGTCGAGGTGGTAGCGGGCAATCGCCTGTTTGGCGAGCGAGCCACGTGCACCTTCTGCCAGAAATGTATATTTGCCGCGCAATTCCATGCCGCGCGTGAAACTGTCTTTCATTTCGCCTTCGCGCGACACACCCATGTCGCCGGTGGCCACACCAGTCACGCGATGATGTTCGTCAAACAGAAGTTCGGCCGCTGCAAAGCCCGGATAAATTTCAACGCCGAGCGCTTCGGCTTTGGTTGCCAGATAGCGCGCGACATTGGCGAGCGAGCCAACATAATTGCCGTGGTTGTTCATCAAAGGCGGCATGAGGGCATTGGGCAGACGAATGCCACCTGATGGCCCGAGCAGATAGAAACGGTCTTGCGTGACTTCGGTCTTGAGCGGGCGGTCAGAATCCTGGCGCCAGTCGGGCAGGAGCTTGTCGAGACCGATCGGGTCAATCACCGCGCCTGACAGGATATGGGCGCCGACTTCCGAGCCTTTTTCGACCACCACGACCGACAGATCGGGGTCGAGCTGCTTGACGCGGATGGCGGCAGCCAGGCCCGCTGGGCCTGCTCCCACAACCACCACATCGAAATCCATGCCCTCGCGCGGTGGCAATTCGGCAGGTTCGGTCATTCCTCAACTCCTCGATCGCCAGTGGCAATGGACCACCCTCCCGCACAGGGGAGGGGAAAAGCAGGGCGTCTGCCCCCTTGTAATCACCAGAGCGCTTCGCGCAACAGGGAGGAAGGTGCTAGAAACAGCCCCATGACGGTTGAAATCGACATTTCCGGCAAAATGGCAGGCGCGAGCGAGGCAGAACTCGCCGCGGTCTTGCGCTGGTATGTCGACATGGGTGTGGACATTGCGGTGGGCGATGCCCCCCGCAACCATTTTGCCGAGGCCAAGGCCAAGGCGCTGGCCGCTCCCACCCCCGCCCCTGCGCCAGCCGCTGATTCTCCCACAGATACCCCCCGCACAGGTCGCGTCGCCCCAAGGCTCACCCCCCAGACCGAGCCCACCCCTGTGCGCGCGGCTTCGCCCGCCAGCGCGGTGCCGCCTGATGAGGCGATCGCGGCTGCGCGCGCGGCCGCCGCAGGTGCCACGACGATTGCCGCACTGAAAGAAGCGCTCGCGGCCTTTGACGGCTGCCTGCTGAAACGCACAGCCGCTCATATTGTCTTTGCTGAAGGCGCGGGCCCGGCCAAGGTGCTTTTCATTTCAGATATGCCGGGTGCTGAAGATGATCGCGAAGGCCGCATGTTTGCCGGCACGTCGGGTCTGTTGTTTGATCGCATGCTGAAATCAATTGGCCTGACACGCGAGAGCGTGCATCTGGCCCATGTTGTGCCGTGGCGCCCCGCGGGTGGCAAACAACCGACATTGCCTGAGATCGCGACCTGTCTGCCCTTTCTGCAACGCTATATCGAGCTGAGTGCGCCCCAGATCATTGTCACACTGGGCACGCTGGCCACGCAGCATGTCACGGGCACGAAAGATCCGATCATGCGCGCGCGCGGCAAATGGTTTGAAATTGCGGTGAGCGACTCGCAAACATGCCCCGCGATGGCCATGTTTGATCCCGACTATCTGCGCAAGGCACCTGCCACCAAGAAACATGCTTGGGGGGATTTGCGGGCGCTTCACAAAACCCTTGTCGAAAAAGGCCTTGTCTGAAGATGAGATGGGAAGATTTTCGCCAGTCCGCCAATATCGAAGATCGCCGCGGCGAAGACTATGCAGGCGGCGGTGGTCTGGGTATGGGCACGATCCTCGTGCTTGGTATTCTGGGCTATGCTTTGGGCATTGATCCGCGCCTGCTGATTGGTGGCGCAGAAATGATCGCGCAGCGCAATCCGACACAATATGTCGAGCCGTCACGCAATGCGGGCCGCCCATCCACGCCCCCCACTGACCAGATGGGCCGCTTTGTCTCGGCCGTTGTCGCGCAGACCGAAGATGTGTGGGGCGAGATTTTGCCTGCCCAAAAGAATCTCAAATATACACCGCCCAGACTTGTCATGTTTGATGGACGCACCAATTCAGCTTGCGGTCTGGCGCAATCGGCCATGGGGCCTTTCTATTGCCCGGTTGATCAGAAAGTTTATCTCGACACGTCCTTCTTCAATGACATGAAGCGCCGACTGGGTGGTGGTGGCGATTTCGCCTATGCCTATGTGATTGCCCATGAGGTCGGTCACTATGTCGAAAACCAGCTTGGTATTCTGGGTCGCGCGCAGCGCGCCCAGCAGCAGAGCTCGAAGGTAGAGGCCAATCGCATTTCGGTGCGCGTCGAATTGATGGCCGATTGCTTTGCCGGTGTGTGGGCCGCCAATGCCGACAAGAAGTGGCAGATTCTTGAGAAGGGCGACATTGAAAAGGCCATTGCGACCGCGCAGGCCATTGGTGATGATCGTCTGCAGCAATCGGCGCGCGGCAGCGTTGCGCCAGATTCCTTCACGCATGGGTCCTCCGCACAGCGCGTGGAATGGCTGCAGCGTGGCCTGCAATCAGGCCGCATCGATTCCTGCAATACATTTGCGAGACAATAAGCATGCCTGGCATTGACGAGAGCCTGACGTTTATCCCGCTTAACATTGCCGTGCTGACGGTCTCTGACACGCGCTCCATGGCGGAAGACAAATCCGGCGACACGCTGGTGGCGCGCCTTGAAGGTGCCGGCCACACACTCGCGGCGCGGTCCATTGTGCAAGATGATGTCGAAGAGATTCGCGCCATTGTGCGCGGCTGGATCGCTGACAAGGGCGTCGATGTGATCATCTCGACCGGCGGCACCGGGTTTACGGGCCGCGACGTGACGCCTGAGGCGATCGAGCCTTTGTTTGAAAAAAAGATGGATGGTTTTTCCGCCATCTTCCATCGCCTCTCCTTCGAAAAGATCGGCACATCGACCATTCAATCGCGTGCAACGGGTGGTGTGGCAGGTGCGACTTATATTTTCGTGCTGCCGGGATCACCGGGTGCTTGCAAAGATGCGTGGGATGGCATTCTCGCCCAGCAGCTCGATTATCGCCATCGCCCATGCAATTTCGTGGAAATCATGCCGCGACTGGATGAGCATTTGCGCCGCGGCATGGCGAAATAATCGTCATTGCGAGGAACGCAGTGACGAAGTCGGACTACGGCCTCCTCGCAATGACGGGACTAGTCTTCCGCCCGCTTGGTCAGAAGCGGGCGTTCTTCCATCGCGGCCAATGTGGCGAGCGACACGACCAGAAGACCGGACGCGGTCAAAAATAAAGTGCGAAAAGCGTGGATGGCATCGGCGCGATTGGTGGCGTTTTTCAAAACCTCTGCGCCGATACCTGTTGTGTCTGGCAGCACATGCAAAACAATCACGCCGAACAAAGCCACTGTGAATGTGGTGAGCAGGCCGCGGCCAAACTGCATCGCTGCCACGGCTGTGCCCAGCTGATGCTGCACAATCGTGTTTTGCATCGCGACCGATGTGACGGGGGCCACAGGTCCAAAGCAAAAGCCAAACAGGCCCAGCACAATCTGTAATTCCCAAAAGCCCATGCCTTCCGCATGCCAGGCCATCCAGAGTGTTGTGCCAATGCAAATGACCAGTGCAATCATGGGTGGGCGTTTGTAATGGATAATGCGTCCGGTGATCTGTGCGCTGAACAAAGCACCCAGATTCAGCATGACCATCAGAATCATCAGCGCGAGGCCTGATTCAGCCGGCCCCATGCCGCCGATCGTCTGCAGCCACATCGGCAGATAAATATTGAGGCCAATGATCGCGCCCCAGCCAAAGGCATTGGAAATAATGGCCCAGCGCACAATCGGATTGGCGACAATGCCCAGCGGCAGCAGCGGTTCGTCCGCCCGCTTTTGGCTCATGACAAAAGCCACCCAGAGCAGGGGCGAGGCGAGCGCCAGCCCGATGATCTGTGGCGAGGCCCAAGCATAGGTCTTACCGCCAGCGGTGAGCACAAACATCACACTGAGGCTGGCCAGCACGATCAAAACGGCGCCAGCAATATCGAGCTTGTGGTGGCGATAATAGGGCGGCAATTTTTGCAGCAGGCGGCGCGTGAGATAGATGCCGAATAGCCCCAGCGGCACGCCAAACCAGAAGATCATCGTCCAGTGAATATATTCCGCAAAAATACCACCAAGTGCGGGCCCGAGCGCGCCTGCGGAAATATAGGTCATCGAAAAATACGTGTAATAGCGCCCGCGATGTTTGGGGGGTGACAAGTCCCCCAGCACCGTCATCGGAATGGCGGTGAGGCCACCAGCCGCAATGCCCTGCAATGCGCGTGCAGCAACCAGTGTGGGAAGGTTGGGCGCCAGCGCGCAGGCCACCGAACCGACCACGAAAATGCCCAGCGCCCATTGCATGGCAGCGCTGCGGCCATGCGTGTCAGAAAACTTGCCAAACAGCGGCGTCGCAGCTGTTTGGGTCAGCAGATAGGATGTGACAACCCAGGACAGATCGCCCGTTGCTTCCAGCGCACGCCCGATGGTGGGCAGAGCGCTCGCCGTAATGCTCTGCGAAATGGCGCCCAGAAAGACCGACAGCAAGACACCGAAAACAATGATCAGCGTGTCGCGATGGGGCAGGGGCTGGTCATCATCTGCGGTCATTGTGTTCCTCCGGCATTATCGCGGCCGTTTGTTTTTCTTTGCGTCTCAGGGTAACCATCTTGCGAAGCCAAGGCCAGAGCGGCGGTTGGGGAAAATGTCATGAGCACGCAGCCGCAGGGCAAAAAAATTGCCCCCGAAATCATCATCCTCGCAGCCTGCTGCATTTCCATGCTGACCTTTGGCCCGCGCGGCTCGTCTGGCAATTTCCAGCTGCCGATCATGTCGGCCTATGGCTGGAGTTCGGACACGTTTTCTTTCGCGCTCGCCATTCAGAATTTGCTTTGGGGTTTGGGACAACCTTTTGCCGGTGCGCTGGCTGATCGCTTCGGCTCAGTGCGTGTGCTCTCGGGCGGTGCGCTGCTTTATGCGGCGGGCTGCGCCTTGATGGCCTTTGCTGACACGCCTGTCACCTTCACGCTCACCGCTGGCGTCTTGATAGGCTTTGGCCTGTCGGGCTGTGCCATGTCGCTGGTGGTTGGCGCTTTGGCTAAACTTTTGCCCGATTCCAAACGCTCGATGGGCTTTGGTCTGGTCACAGCGGCGGGCTCTTTTGGCCAATTCCTGTTCTCGCCTTTGTCGGGCGCGATGATTCAAAATGTCGGTTGGCAGGAAACAACCATTTTCTTTGCACTGGTGATGCTGCTTATTCTGCCGCTGTCTTTGTTTGTGGCGAGTGCGCCGATCCGCAAAGACACAGTCAACCAGCAGACTTTGAGTGAGGCGCTGCGCGAGGCCTTTGCGCATCGCTCATATGTTTTGCTGGTGCTGGGCTTCTTCACCTGCGGCTTTCAGCTCGCCTTCATCACCGTGCATTTCCAAAAGTATCTTGTGGAAGCGGGCCTCTCGCCGCAGGTCGGCTATTGGGCCTTTGCACTGGTGGGCCTGTTCAACATTATGGGGTCGCTCGGCTCAGGCTGGCTCGCAACCCGCATGCCGCGCCGCTACATTCTCTCCTTCATCTATTTCAGCCGCTCGCTGGTGACGCTGGCTTTCATCCTGCTGCCGCCCTCATCAATGAGCGCCTATCTGTTTGGTGCGCTCTCGGGCCTGTTGTGGCTGTCCACCGTGCCGCCGACCTCGGGGCTGATTGGTCAAATGTTCGGCACACAGCATTTCGCCATGCTCTATGGCTTCGCCTTTTTCTCGCATCAGGTCGGGGGGTTTCTCGGCGTCCTCTTGGGTGGTGTTTTGCGCGAGCAGACGGGCTCTTATGGCATCGTCTGGGGCCTGTCGATTGCGCTGGGCGTGGCCTCGGCCCTGATCAATCTGCCGATCGTCGAAAAGCCCGTGGTCCGAAAGGCCAGTGCCGCGGCGGCTTGACGTTCGGTAATTGAACGCCATTGTTTGAGCCGTCATTGCGAGCCTTCGGCTCGCAATGACGGTTTGAAATGAGGGAGCCACCTATGACCACATTCAAAGCTGTACGCATCGATAAGGATGATGCTGGCTACCGCGCTGCTTTTGTCGATATGACTGAGAGCGAGTTGATGGATGGTGATGTCACTGTGCGCGTCACTCATTCGACCGTGAATTACAAAGATGGTCTGGCCATCACCGGAAAGTCACCGGTCGTGCGCAAATTCCCGATGATCCCGGGTGTTGATTTCTGCGGCGTGGTCGAAAAGTCAGACACAGATGAATTCAAGCCTGGTGACAAAGTCATTCTCAATGGTTGGGGCGTGGGCGAGGGCCATTTTGGCGGCTATGCACAAAAGGCGCGCCTCAAATCTGATTGGCTTGTGCCTTTGCCAGCTGGTCTCAAGCCTGAAGAGGCCATGTCCATTGGCACAGCGGGCTACACGGCCATGCTCTGCCTGATGGCGCTGGAAAAGCACGGAATCACGCCAGCTATGGGGCCAGCTATTGTCACGGGCTCTGCAGGTGGTGTGGGGTCGGTGGCCATTGCTTTGCTCAAGCGCGCAGGCTTTCACGTCATTGCCTCGACGCGCCGTCCCGAAGAAGGCGATTATCTGAAAAGCCTCGGCGCTGACGAGATTCTCGATATCAAGACAGAGTTTCAGGGCGCGCCCAAGCCTTTGATGAAAGAGCGATGGGCCTGTGGCATTGATGCTGTCGGGTCGCTCACACTTGCTCATGTGATCGCCGCCACAAAATACAATGGTGCCATTGCGGCTTGTGGACTTGCACAAGGCATGGATCTGCCAACGACAGTTGTGCCCTTCATCTTGCGTGGCGTGGCTTTGCTGGGCGTTGAGAGTGTTTTGTGTAGCAAGCAGACACGCATCGAAGCTTGGGGCCGACTGGCCACAGAAATCGATCAAGCAACTCTCAAAGCCATGACAACGCATGTGCCATTTGATCGCGTCATGGATGCCGCGCGCGATATTGTGGCGGGCACAATTCGCGGGCGTGTTGTTGTCGATATTGGCTGAGCCTCGCAATAACGGTTGAGAGGGCGCGATCCCCTCCCCCAAAAAAGGGGAGGGGCAGGTTGCGTTGATCAATCACCCTGTTCATAGAGCTTGTCTTCCATGCGCGACGGCACGCCTTCAGCGGCGAGTTCTTCGTTGAACTCTTTGCGGATGGCCGGGTCTTCATCATTGTAAGGAATAGCGCGGCCACCCTTTTTGATGTCGATGGCCCAGATGTCGGCCATGGCTTCTCCCGGACGTCCGGGCTTCAGGGCCGAATGGTTATTGGCGCCAAACCAGGCTGTGAAACGCAGCGGATCTTTGCTCACGCCAAAATGCTGGTGGAACCAGTCGCCCGACATTGGCGCTGCCGAGACCATGCCACCGAATTCATAATCCTGCCGCATGACCTTGTCGCCTTTGCCGTCTTTCCATGGAGTCATGCCGAGCCCTTCGGGCCAAGTGTAAGTATAGCCCTTGCCCTTCACGCATATCAGAATGGCCGCGCTTTCATGGCAATGCGCCTTTGAGTAGCGACCCGTCTCATGCTGGCCGATCCACAAATGGAAACGCTGATTGCCCATATGCGGCTCAAGACGGCGATAGCCGGGTGAGCGACGATTATCGAGCGGCATTGCGCAATTGATGATGTCGGGGATGAAATTGGTGCGCTTCATCGCAAGGCCGCGCACGGGATCGGGCTCCAGATCATCCTTCGGCTTGAAGTAATCTTCGTTGCCCGCATAGCGGTCGGTGAAATTATACGGGCAGTTGAAGACGAAATGCGGATTGTCGACGAGGTTCATGATGTTGGGTGCAGTCGTGCCGCACAGCAGCAGAGCTGGCGAATTCGACGCATTGACGAAGCGATGATTGGCATTGAGCGGGATCGCAAAGAGCGAACCCTTCTGCCATTCAAATGTCTGCTTCTTGCTCTGACCGTCATTCCACACTTCGGTCGAGCCGCGGCCTTCGACAACAAAGACCTGCTTTTCATACATATGCTTTTCAGCATTCAGCGCGCCGCCCGCGGGAATCTCGACGACATACATGCCCCACAGGCCTTCAGTGCCAAAGAGCTGGATGTAGGTGCCGCGTCCGCCCAGACGCTGCCATGGCTTCATCGGCAAATCATGCACGCGCTTCACGCCAATGGCGCGATGCACCGGAATGCCTTCAGCCTCCATGAAGCGATCATAAGGCATGGCGGGGCGTGAAAATTTTCCAACGCCAGCATTCTCACCAGCCTTGGGTTCGTGCCAATGCGTGCCTTCTTTTGCGTCATGGGGCATGTCTTTACTCCTTCTTGTTATTTGGTGCCCTTGCCGTCATCGAGCAGCGTGCGCACACGGTCGAGTTCGGCTTGCGGCGTGGCCGCGATCTTGTCAATCAAGGCGATTACAGCATTGCCGTCGATGGGTGTAATGCCGATGCCATGGCGTTGGGCTTCGGATAGCAGATCGGCATCTTTGCAGACATCCATAAAGGCTTTTTGAAGAGCGGCTGCGCGATCAGCGGGCACGCCGGGCGGCGCGACAAAGGGGCGCGACAGCACATAGGGCAGTTCGGTCAGTTCGATCAAGGCGCGCGCCTTGTCGTCTTTGGCCAGTTCACGTGCGGTTGGAATATTCGGGAATTCCGGATGGCGTGTGGCGCGACCAAATTGCATGAACGCGTGCATGAAGGAATCGGGCTTCAGCCAATCGGGGCGATTGGTTTTGACAGATGAAAGATCGGTCGTGCGACCATCGACTTCGCCGCGTTCAATGGCCAGAAACAAAGCATTGGAATCGGGATAGCCAATGATCTGCTTGATGTTCAGACCCAGGGCTTCACGCAGAATGATCGGCACGTCATTGCCGGTCGCACCTTCGCCCGTGCCGCCCAGCACAACGGGCTCGCCTTTTTTCTGGATGTCAGCAAGCGTTTTGGCCTTGGCATCCTTGCGCACCCACATCAGATAGGCGTCTTCTTCATAAGACGACATGGAGCCGAGCCAGGTATATTTGCGCGCGTCATATTTGACCGCATTATTGCCACCCAGCACCGAGATCAGCGGAATATTGCGCGCGAAAATGCCGAAGGACGTGCCGTCTTTGGCCGCCACATTATACATGTAATTGGCCATGACCATGGAGCCGGCGCCAGGCATGTTCTGCACCACAACATTGGGTGTGCCAGGCATATGGCGTCCATAGAACCGCGCGAGCAGACGCGCATAGACATCATAACCACCGCCCGGGCCATAGCCCACGATCACCTGCACGCTTTTGCCTTTGTAGAATTCGGCAGGTGTTTGGGCTTGTGCGGGAAGGACAGCAGCGACAAGACATGCAATGGCAGTAAGGGTCTTTTTCATCAGCAACTTCTCCGTCTCGTCATTGCTTCGTCGCTTCGCTCGCAATGACGGTATCATCTTCATTGCAGTTTCTTGATGTAGTCGAGCAGATCGGCGGGTGCGGCGGCGAGCTTTTCGATCATAATCTGCGCTTCTTTCGCGCCGACCGGGCTCACATCGACGCCAAGCTTGGCGGCTTCAGTCAGATATTCGCTATCCGCATTGGCATCGAGAAAGGCCTTTTGCAAAGCGCTCGCGCGGTCAGCGGGCAGTTCAGGTGGCGCCACAAAGGGACGCGACAGCGAATAGGGGATTTCCGCCAGTTCAACGAGCGCACGCGCGCGATCATTGGGCGCAATCTCGCGCGCTGTGGGCGCGTTGGGGAAATCCTTGTGCCGGGTCGTGCGCGCAAATTGCATGATGACCTGCATGGACGAGTCAGGCTTCAGCCATTCCGGTTTTGAGGAGGAGACAGCCGACAGGCCAACAAAGCGCCCGTCGATTTCCTTGCGGTCAGCCGCCATGAACAGCGCGCCTGAATCGGGATAGCCTGCAATCATCTTCAGATTGAGGCCAAGCGCATCTTTCAGAAGAATGGTCACATCATTGCCGGTCGCGCCTTCAGCAGTGCCGCCGAGCACCAGCGAGGGGCCATCCTTCTTCAAAAGATCTTGCGCGTTTTTCACGGCTGCATCTTTGCGGGCAAAAAGCAGATAGGCATCATTGCCCCCTGACGAGGGCGAGCCGAGCCATGTATATTTGCGCGGATCAAACTGGACGTTGGGATTATCTTTCAACACTCCCAAGAGCGGCATGTTGCGCGCGAATGTGCCAATCACCGTGCCATCGCGCGGCGCCTGCACATAAATATAATTGGCCGCGCGCAGAGAGCCAGCACCCGGCATGTTCTGGATCACGACCGTGGGCGCACCTGGAAGATGTTTGCCAATGAAGCGGGCGATGAGGCGGGCATAAATGTCATAGCCGCCACCGGGGCCATAGCCCACGATCAGCTGCACATTTTTGCCTTTGTAGAAATCAGTGACGGCATCGGCCTTGGCCGGAACGCTTGCCGCCGAAAGAGCCAGCGCTAGAAAAGCGCATCGCTTGAACATGCCCACCTCCCCATCGCGCCCATGTTGACGCAGCGGGGCTTAGTCGCCCCTTGGGCACTACTTTAGGCGAGTATCATCGGGAGTCGCAAGGGCGGGTCAATCCCGCGGCGCAGCTGCTCGCGTCAGTCGGTCGCCAATGGCCTCTCCCAGTCCCTCATGGGGAATGGGGGCCACCGCAATCACCTCGGCGCCCGTGGCATCCAGGGCGCGCAGAAAGGCGAACAGATTGGCGGCGGCTTCTTTCAAGTTTCCTGTGGGCGACAGGTCGAAACTCGCCTGCTGCACATCGGCAAAGCGACCGCCGAAATCCAGAACCGCTTCGTCTTTTTCAACATGGGTCGCATCCAGCCGCATGCGCGCATTGGGTGCATAATGGGAGGCAAGCAGGCCCGGCGCGTTGATTGTTTCCCCTTCGCGCAGATCAAGCGTGCGGCCGAGAACCCGCTCAATCTCTTCGCGCGCCAGACCGCCGGGGCGTAGCAAACTCACTTTGCCATTGAGGCAGGAGACAATGGTGGATTCCACACCCACTTCGGTGGCCCCGCCATCGATCACCATGTCGATACGGCCATCCAGATCACCCATCACATGCCCCGCATGGGTGGGCGAGACGCGGCCTGAGCGATTGGCAGAGGGGGCGGCCACAGGCACGCCGGCCGCGCGCAGCAAAGCCAACGCAACAGGGTGAGCGGGAACACGCAGTGCAATCGAGTCGAGGCCCGCGCGCGCCAGATCGCTCACCGCACAATTTTGCCGTGCAGGCACAACCAATGTCAGCGGGCCGGGCCAAAAGGCATCGGCCAGACGGCGCGCGTCATCGCCAAACAGGCCATAGAGTTCGGCGCTCGCCAGATCCGGGCAATGCGCGATTAACGGATTGAATTCTGGGCGTTCTTTCGCCGCATAAATTTTTGCCACCGCCTGACCCGAGGTCGCATCCGCGCCCAAGCCATAGACCGTCTCGGTCGGGAAGGCGACGAGCCCACCGGCGCGCAAAATCTGGCCGCCTTCCGCAAGGGCGGAGGGACCAGCAGGCAGGCAGCGCGTTTCAATCATTCGGTCGGTGGACATTCGCTCAGGCCGGGAGGATAGTTCTTATCTGAACCAATTGAGGCTGCCCGGTTTGTCGGCCCGAAAAGCCCGCCGGTCAAGCGCATTCATGCGGAGGCTGACCGATGGCGCAAGCGACAGATGATGTACTTGTTTCGCGTGATGGTGGCGTGCTGGCACTGACGCTTGCGCGCCCGCAAAAGAAAAACGCTCTCACGGGTGCCATGTATGAGGCGCTGATCGCGGCGTTTCATCAGGCCGAAACAGATGATGAAATCGGCGCGATTGTGCTGCGCGGCTCGGGCGGCGTGTTTACGGCTGGCAATGACATTGGCGATTTTATCGCCGCCGCGCAGGCTCCGCAAAAGATGGCAGCTTATCGTTTTGTCGAAGCGCTGGCGCAACTCAACAAGCCTTTGGTGCTGGCCATTGAAGGCGCGGCGATTGGCATTGGCACGACTCTTCTGCTGCATTGTGATCTCGCCTTCGCCACGCCTGATGCGCAATTCAAAATGCCCTTTGTGGATCTCGGTCTGGTGCCCGAGGCTGGCTCGTCACTTCTTTTGCCGCAGCGCATCGGCATGGTGCGCGCAACTGAATTGCTGCTGTTGGGCAAAGGTTTTTCAGCCCAGCGCGCGCTGGAGCTGGGCTTGATCAATGCCATTGTGCCCGTGCAGGCGCTGGAAAATCATGCGGGCCGCGAGGCCACCGCTTTGGCCGAAAAGCCACGCCAGGCCATGCTGAGAGCACGTCGCATGCTGCATGGAGATCGCACGCAATTGCTCTCGCAAATCCGGGAGGAAGGCGCGGCTTTTGCCGCCGCTCTGAAATCGGGTGAGGCGCAAAAAGCATTTCAGAAATTCATGAACAAGGGAGGGCGCTGATGAGCGCGACATTGCAGGGCAAAACGCTTTTCATCACCGGCGCTTCGCGCGGCATCGGTCTGGCCATTGCGCTTCGCGCTGCGCGGGATGGTGCCAATGTTGCGATTGCTGCCAAAACCACAGAGCCGCATCCCAAATTGCCCGGCACGATTCACACAGCCGCCGCCGAAATTGAACAGGCGGGCGGGCGCGCCTTGCCCATCACCGTTGATGTGCGCGACGAGACGCAAGTTGCTGATGCATTGGAGCTGACTGCCACGCATTTCGGCGGCATTGATATTGTCGTCAACAATGCCAGCGCGATTTTTCTGGCTGATAGCCAGAAGACGGAGATGAAACGCTTTGATCTGATGCATCAGGTCAATGCGCGCGGCTCTTTCATGGTCTCGAAACTGGCCGTGCCGTTTCTGACGCGCGCGCAAAATCCCCATATTCTGATGCTCTCGCCGCCGCTCGATCTGAAAGAAAAATGGTTTGCGGCCCACACCGCCTATTCCATGGCCAAATATGGCATGAGCCTCGCGGTGCTGGGACTGGCTGGCGAACTGCGCCGCTCAGGCATTGCTGTGAATGCGCTGTGGCCACGCACGACCATTGCAACAGCGGCCGTCAATAATCTTCTGGGCGGGGACGGCCTGATGCGGGCCTCACGCAGCCCAGAGATTGTTGCAGATGCGGCGCACGCGATTTTCACCACGCCCGCGCGTGAGCTCACGGGGCAATTCCTGATTGATGATTCTTTTCTGTGGTCACGCGGGCAGCGTGATTTTGATCATTATCGCGTCGATCCGACGCAAGAGCTGATGCCTGACTTTTTCGTGCCGGAGGCTGATCTTCCCCCGGTTCCGCTCAGCCCAAAGTGACATTCGTGATGAGTTCCAATGTCGGCGCAGAATGATGCGCAGCCGCATAGGTGGGAGCCAGTGACATTACCGGATCAAGAGCTTCATCAAAATTTTGTAGGCATTCCGACAAGGAGCGCGACAGGCGGCGGCAGGCTTCGATAAAGGCAAGGTCATGGGTCTGGCCTGAGCGCTGCTGGCGGCGCAATAGAACGAGGGCAGCAACTGTCTTGCAATCCAGCTGGTGAGCCAGATCATCAAAAGCCTGACGCAGATCGGCAGGCAAATGGGCATAGCCAAAGCGGGCTTGCGCCACGGCGCTTTGCACATGGTCGATGAGAGAGGGGGCGCGCCAATCGGTATAGGCGAGCGTTTGCGCAGGTTCCCGCATCACACCATTCAACGCATTGGCAAAAGCACGAAAAGGATGGAGGAAATCCTCTAGCATCTGCAGCGTAGGATTGTGTTGGGGCACAAAGGTGTCGGCGCTTATGGCACGCGCTGCGGAGGTCGAAAAGGACATTTTAAAATCTCATATGCTAGGAATAGGAACTTAAAACCACAACGTTGGTTAATGTGTCAACCATTTGTTAACCAAAATATTAAAAAGGCATTTAAAATGTGTGGACGCATAGCCATCACGCTGCCTCCGGACGCTGTGCGCGCCCACTTTGAATATGTCGAACAGCCGAATTTCCCGCTTCGCGCGAATATAGCACCCACTCAGCCCGTGCCTATCGTCCATGCCACGCGGGATGGTGAGGCAATTGCGCGCCATTTCAGCCTGATGCGCTGGGGCTTTTTGCCCACTTTCATCAAAGACCCGAAAGATTATCCGCTCGTCATCAATGCGCGCGCCGAAAGTGCCGCAGAAAAACCAAGCTTTCGCAACGCGCTACGCCGTCGGCGCTGTTTGTTTCTGGCAGATGGCTTTTATGAATGGCAGCGCACAGAGGGACAAACCTCGCGGCCTTTCCTTATTCGCCGCCAAGATCGCGCACCGCTTGGCATGGCAGGCATTTGGGAAACCTGGATCGGACCGGATGGCGAAGAGGTCGATACGGCTTGTGTGCTGACAACGGGCTCCAATGCACTGATGTCATCTGTGCATCATCGCATGCCTGTTTTGCTGGAGCGCAGCCAGTTTGATCTGTGGCTCTCACCTGATGAGCGCGACACAGACGAGGCCGCGCAACTCATGCGCCCGGCACGCGAGGATATGCTCGATCTTCTCGAGATTGGGCCGGCGGTGAATAAAGTCGCCAATGATGGCCTGTGGATTCAAGAGCCAGCAACAGGAGAGCCACCGCCCCCCGCACCCAAGCGCGAGAAAAAGCCAAAAGTGGCAAGCGGGCAGGGGGAATTGTTTTAATCGTCATTGCGAGGAGCGAAGCGACGAAGCAATCCAGAATGTCTCGCCCAGCCCTAAAGCACTTTTCCGGGGTTCATAATGCCCTTGGGATCAAGGGCTGCTTTGATTGCGCGCATCACATCCAGCGATACAGGGTCTTTGACCTGGGCCAGCAGGTCGCGTTTCAAAACGCCAATGCCATGTTCGGCAGAAATGGAGCCCTGCATGTCGGCGACAATGCCATGCACAATCGCATTGGCTTCATCCCAGCGCTCCAGAAAGGCCTGCTTGTCAGCACCCACGGCCTGCGAAATGTTGAAGTGAATATTGCCATCGCCCAAATGCCCAAAAGGCACGGGCCGGGCACCGGGCATGGCGGCAACAATCGCCGCGCTGGCGGTTGTGATAAATTCCGGGACGCGAGCGACCGGCACAGACACATCATGTTTGATGGAACCGCCCTCGAGCTTTTGCACATCCGACATCAGCTCGCGCAGGCGCCAAAAATCGGCGCGCTGATCAAGCGAGGCAGCCAGCACCGCATCGTCAATCACGCCCGCATCCATGCCCTGTTGCAAGACATGCAGCATGGTCTCATGCAATCCGGCCTCAGCGCTCGAGGCCAGTTCCATCATCACATACCAATCATGCGATGACATAAGTGGATCGCGCGTGTTGGCGCCATGCTTCAGCGCAAAATCGAGGCCGATGCGTGGCATCAGCTCGAAGGTCTTCACATCTTGACCGGCCAGCTTTTGCGTCAGCATCAGCAGTTCAAGTGCGGCCGCAGGGCTTTTCAGGCCAACAAACGCAGTTTGCATGCTGCGCGGGCGTGGAAAGAGTTTCACCACAGCCGCAGTGATAATGCCAAGCGTGCCTTCTGATCCCATGAAGAGATGTTTCAGGTCATAGCCCGTATTGTCTTTTTTGAGTTTCGACAGATTGCTCAGCACGCGCCCGTCGGCCAGCACAATTTCAAGGCCCTGCACCAGTTCACGCGCATTGCCATAGGCCAGCACCGCCGTGCCGCCGGCATTGGTGGCGAGATTGCCGCCAATCGTGCATGAGCCTTCGGAGGCAAGCGACAGCGGAAACAGACGATCAGCTTTGTCAGCTTCCTCTTGCACGCGAGCGAGTGTCATGCCCGCTTCAACAATCATCGTGTTGGAAGCCAGATCCACTTCGCGCAGACGATCCATGCGGGTGAGCGAGAGAATGATCGCGTGGCCCGAACCATCTGGCACTTGTCCGCCAACCAGTCCCGTATTGCCGCCCTGCGGCACAATCGCTGTGCCGGTCTCGTGGCACAGGCGCAAAATGGCGGCGACCTCTTGCGTCGAGCCCGGCCGCACCACAGCCAGCGCAGCGCCATGAAACAGATCACGCGGCTCGCTCAAATAGCCCACCATGTCGGGGGCGGCGCATAGCACATGCGCCTCGCCCACGATGGCGGCGAGTTTTGGCAAGAGGTCTGGCTGTGTTGCGCTCATGGGGCACATTCTAGCGGGCTTTGCGGCTCAGCCCAAAAGGCTGCCGCGGCGTTTGGGTTTGGGGCCGGGCAGGCGGCGGAAGATGCCAACGACCTCGATATGGGCGGAATGGCGAAACTGATCGACCGGCGTGATTTTTTCGAGTCTGTAGCCGCCGTTGATCAAAATCCGCGCATCGCGGGTGAAGGTCTGCAGGTTGCACGACACGCCGATGATCAGCGGCACCTTTGAGGCCGCCAGCGCATGGGCTTGCTCTTCAGCGCCCGCCCGCGGCGGATCAAAGACCACGCAATCAAGCTTGTCGAGTTCACCACCCATCAGCGGACGCGTGAACAGATTGCGTGTTTCCGTGCGCACCTGTTTCAGGCCTGTGGCATAGCCCGCGCCACGCGTCAGGGCTTTCATCGCGGCATCATCGCCCTCAACCGCTGTCACTTCGGCTTGTTCAGCCAAGCGCAAAGCAAAGGTGCCGGAGCCCGCAAACAGATCGGCCACACGCTTGGCACCTTTGGCCGCTTCGCAGACGAGCTTTGCGAGTGTTTCTTCACCCAATGCTGTGGCTTGCAGAAAGCCGCCCGCAGGTAGCGTCACCGTTGCACGTCCCATTTTCAGATTGGGCGGGCGTCGTTCAATCAGCACTTCGCCATGATTGGAAATGCGTGCCAGATCATGCTTGCTCGCCACTTCAATCAAAGCCTGCACATAGCCAAAATCGAGTGCGCCGCTGCCGCGCAGATCAAGATCAAGGCCTTCATCTGTGGCGGTGGCGACAATATCCAATGGCTTGCCGAGCGGAATAAGAACAGTCGCGGCAGCGCGTGCCGCTTCCATTGATCCTTTGAGACCCACATCCAGGATCGGACAATCTGGTATCGGCACGATGGTATGGGCGCGCGCCTGCATGAAGCCCAGTTCCAGACGCTTGCGGCTCATGCCTTCATCAATCACACGTGAATGGAACGTTGCGCGCCGGCGTCCCGCGCCATGCGCGTCGATGAGCGGCGCAATGTCTGTGTCGATTTTTGCGACAGCCAGTGCATGGACCACAAGACCGCGCTTCCACTCTTCATAAGGGGCTTTGGCCAAAGTCTGCATGGCGCAGCCACCGCAAATGGTGAAATGCGGACAAAAGGCGGGTATGCGATCGGGGCTGGGCTCCAGCACATCGACCAGTTTGGCGCGGTCGCGATCCACTTCAACACGCACGCGCTCGCCGGGCAGCGCATAAGGCACGGCAAGCTGGGTGCCCTCAAAAGAGGCCAAGCCTTCGCCACGCTGGCCGAGGCGCGAGATCAGCACTTCGGCATTGAGATGCAGGCGGTTCGTCATGATTTTTGGGCGCCGATCAGAAATTCGAGATTGCCATCGCCACCGGCAATGGGAGAAGGCGTGATTCCTAGCACGTTCCAGCCCATGGCTGCGAGCCATTCCGCTATATCGGCGCAAACCGCCTCGTGAATGGCGCCGTCGCGCACGATTCCGCGCCCCTCGCGCACCGCCTGACGGCCCGCCTCAAATTGCGGCTTGATCAGCGCCACCAGAAACGCGCCCGGGCCTGCCAGCCCCAGAGCTTGGGGCAGGACGAGTTTGAGCGAGATGAACGAGGCATCGCAGACGACGAGCGAGGGAGGCTGCGGTATGTGAGTTGCGTCAAGCACGCGCGCATCGGTCTGCTCAAGGCTCACCACGCGCGGGCTTTTGCGCAGTTTTTCATGCAATTGGTCTTGGCCGACATCGACAGCAAAGATTTTCTCGGCGCCGCGCGCCAGCAGCACATGGGTAAAGCCGCCGGTGGAGGAGCCAACATCCAGACAGATGCGCCCTTTGGCATCAATGTTGAAATGCGCGAGCCCCGCCTCAAGCTTCAATCCGCCGCGCGAGACCCAGCTGTAGGGCTTTTGCGCATCGATCTTCGATTTTGTGTCGACCATGTCTGAGGGCTTTTTCAGCGCCACACCATCGACCAGCACAAGCCCCGCCTCAATCGCCTCACGCGCCTTGGCACGCGAGGCAAAAAGCTTGCGCTCGACAAGCAGAAGATCGGCGCGGAATTTCATGTTTGTGAGACGCCGTCATTGCGCCGCGTAAGCGGATCCATCCAGCGATGGCGCGCACAGGGGGGGACAAGATGCATCACAATGAGTCTCGCGCCCAGTTTTCGAGACTGAGTCCATCAATCCGTTGGAATTCGCGCAGATTGTCGGTGACCAATATATAGCCCTCGCTGATGGCGTGGGCCGCAATCCAGAGATCGTTGTTGCCAATCATAAGGCCTTGGTTTGCAAGTTGTGCGCGGATGCGACCGTAGAACTCTGCAGCAACTGCTGGCAACGGTAAGATCGTGAAGAGCGAGGTGGTCTCCTCTAGCTGCCTCAGCGCCCTTTCACGTTGCAGGCTGCGATGCGCGCCATAAGCGAGCTCGCCATAGGTGATCACTGAAATCGCAATGGTTGCAGGGTCCATTTCACGCATGCGTGCGGCAATGGTGGGGCGACCTTGACGCAAATGGATGTAGGCATTTATGTCGAGAAGGTAGCGGATGCTCACAGGCCCTGCCGTTCTTGCGGCGGAGGGTCTTCTGGGACTTCCCCGATCAATTGGCCAAGGGCTGCCATAGCGTCGAGCATCTCTGAAATGGAGGCTTTGCGCGCTGGCCCAGCCAAGGGACGCAAGACCACATCGCCACCTGCTTGTGTCACCTCGACGATGTCCCCCTCCAGACGAACACCTTCAGGCAATTCAATGGTCTGTGTTTTTCCAGATCGAATGATGCGCGCAATGGTCATGGGGAAGCTCCCTGAACAGACGCCTTTTTATCGTAAAGCGGTGCTTTTTACAAACGCATCACGCAATCAGCGCTTTGGCTGCATCATCTTCACGGCCCAGCACCGAGAGCACTTTTGCCACAACGGCTTTGGCATCGAGCCCTGCCTGCGCATAAAGCCGCTCGGGCTTGTCGTGATCCTGATAGGCATCGGGGAGAACCATGGCGCGGAATTTCAGCGGCACACGACGACCTGCGCCATCGAGCGCACCATCTTCTGCCAGAGCCTGCATGACAAACGAGCCGAAGCCGCCGATTGTTCCTTCTTCAATCGTGATCAGCACTTCATGATTGGCCGCCAATTGGCGAATGAGATCGCGATCCAGCGGCTTGGCAAAGCGCGCATCGGCGACGGTGGTGGACAGGCCATGCGCGCCCAGCATGTCAGCGGCGCGCAAAGCCTCAGCCAGACGTGTGCCCAGCGACAGCAAAGCCACGCGCGTGCCCTCGCGCATGATGCGGCCTTTGCCGATTTCCAGCACGCTGCCAAAGGTCGGCAATTCCAAGCCCACACCTTCGCCGCGCGGATAGCGAAACGCGATCGGGCCTGCATCATAGGCTGCAGCGGTCGCCACCATATGGACCAGCTCGGCCTCATCGGCGGCGGCCATGATCGTCATGTCGGGCAGAATGCCCAGATAAGCAATGTCGAACGAGCCCGCATGGGTCGCGCCATCAGCACCCACAAGGCCCGCGCGATCAATCGCAAAACGCACGGGCAGATTTTGCAGCGACACATCGTGCACAACCTGGTCATAGCCACGCTGCAGGAAGGTCGAGTAAATCGCGCAAAACGGCTTGTAGCCTTCGGTTGCCAAGCCTGCGGCAAAGGTCACCGCATGCTGTTCGGCAATGCCCACGTCAAAAGTGCGCTTGGGAAATTCCTGTCCGAACAGATCAAGCCCCGTGCCGGTTGGCATGGCAGCAGTGACGGCGACAATCTTGTCATCTTCGCGCGCAGCTTTGATCAAAGCATCGGCGAAGACGCGCGTGTAAGAGGGCGCATTGGCTTTGGGCTTGGCTTGCGCACCGGTGACAACATCGAATGTGTTGACACCATGATATTTGTCGTCCGCGCTTTCAGCGGGCGCATAGCCCTTGCCCTTTTGCGTGATCACATGGATCAGCACAGGCCCGCCGACATCCGTATCGCGGACGTTTTTGAGCACTGGAAGAAGCTGGTCGAGATTATGCCCGTCAATCGGCCCGACATAATAAAAGCCAAGCTCCTCGAACAAAGTGCCTCCCGTCACATAGCCGCGTGCATGTTCAACTGCGCGTGTGATGGCGCGATCAAGGCGCGCGGGCAATTGGCGGGTGAGCTGTTTGCCGATGTCGCGCAGCTTGAGGTATGTGCGGGTTGCACCCAGCCGCGCCAGATAGGCCGACATGGCGCCCACGGGTGGCGCAATCGACATGTCATTGTCGTTCAGAATGACAATGAGGCGCGAATGCATCGCGCCCGCATTGTTCATGGCTTCAAACGCCATGCCAGCCGACATGGCACTATCGCCGATGACGGCAATGACATTGTTCTTGCGGCCGTCGAGATCTCGCGCCACCGCCATGCCAAGCCCCGCCGAAATCGAGGTCGAGGAATGGGCGGCGCCAAACGGGTCATATTCGCTCTCGGAGCGCTTGGTGAAGCCTGACAGCCCGCCGCCCTGGCGCAGCGTGCGGATGCGCTCGCGCCGTCCGGTCAGAATCTTGTGTGGATAGGCCTGATGGCCGACATCCCAGATCAGCCGGTCGCGAGGCGTATCAAAGACATGGTGGATGGCGACCGTCAGCTCAACGACGCCCAAACCCGCCCCCAGATGCCCGCCTGTGACGGACACAGCATCAATGGTTTCAGCCCGCAATTCCGCAGCGACCTGCTTCAGCTCGCTCTCGGGCAGCTTGCGCAGGTCGGCCGGCGTGGGAATCCGGTCGAGAAGGGGTGTTTTGGAGAGGTTTGGCAAAATTTAAGGCTCTGATCAGGATCAAATGGCTTTTGGCCAGACTGTAATATGGTGGCATTGGCTAGCACGACAGGGCTCAGGCTGCCAATTGGTGCACATTGACGCTCTTTCGCCACATGTGTGCTGATCATAAGCTCAGCCACAACTGGACGCGGGTAGGGTACCAAGAGCGAATTGACTCCTCCGGTCCAGCGCCTAGAGAGGGCCGTATACAGGGCACGGCAAGCCCTTAACTTGATTCCGTCCGGGGACAATCGACATGACCAAATGGGTTTACACATTCGGTGACGGCACGGCCGAAGGCCAGAGCAGCATGCGTGATTTGCTCGGCGGCAAGGGTGCCAACCTCGCTGAAATGTCCAATCTGGGGCTCCCCGTGCCCCCCGGCTTCACCATTTCCACGGAAGTCTGCACCTGGTTTTATGATCACGGTCGCAAATATCCTGACGAGCTCGTGGGCCAGGTCGAAGCTGCCCTCGCCCATATCGGCAAGATTGCCCATCACACGTTTGGTGATCCGGGAAATCCGCTGCTTGTTTCGGTGCGCTCTGGTGCGCGCGCTTCCATGCCGGGCATGATGGATACGGTGCTCAATCTTGGTCTCAATGATGCGACCGTCGATGCCGTGGCGCAAAGCGCCGGTGATGAGCGTTTCGCTTATGATTCCTATCGCCGTTTCATTCAGATGTATTCCAATGTCGTGCTCGATGTGGATCATCATCAATTCGAAGAGATTCTCGAAGAGTTCAAGGATCACCACAATTACATGCTCGATACCGATCTCACCGCCGCCGACTGGCGCGAGGTCATCAAGGGCTACAAAGACAAAGTGCAAGAGGCGACGGGGAAACCCTTTCCCCAAGATCCCAAAGAACAGCTGTGGGGCGCGATTGGCGCGGTGTTTGGCTCATGGATGAACCAGCGCGCCATCACCTATCGCAAGCTCAATGACATTCCGGCCTCCTGGGGCACAGCGGTCAATGTGCAGGCCATGGTGTTTGGCAATATGGGCGAGACATCGGCCACTGGCGTGGCTTTCACGCGCAATCCCTCCACCGGCGAGAACGAGCTCTACGGCGAGTTCTTGATCAATGCGCAGGGCGAAGATGTGGTGGCGGGCATTCGCACACCGCAAAATATTTCCGAGCGTGCGCGCATTGCTGCCGCCTCCGACAAGCCGTCGATGGAAACGGCTTTGCCGGAAGTGTATCAGGAATTCGTGCGCGTGACGCATGTGCTGGAAAAGCACTATCGTGACATGCAGGATCTCGAATTTACCGTGGAGCGCGGCAAGCTTTGGATGCTGCAGACGCGCAGTGGAAAGCGCACGGCAAAAGCCGCTCTGCGCATCGCGGTTGAAATGGCAGACGAAGGCCTCATCACCAAGGAAGAGGCGATCACGCGTGTTGATCCCGCAGCCCTTGATCAATTGCTGCATCCCACCATTGACCCCAAGGCCGAGCGCAAGATCATTGCGACGGGTCTGCCAGCATCGCCGGGTGCGGCATGTGGCGAAGTCGTTTTCAATTCGGACGAAGCCGAAGCGCTGAAAGCTGCTGGCAAGAGCGTCATTCTGGTGCGTGTCGAAACAAGCCCGGAAGATATTCATGGCATGCATGCCTCCGCTGGCATTCTCACCACGCGTGGCGGCATGACGTCTCACGCAGCGGTGGTTGCGCGCGGCATGGGCAAGCCTTGCGTGTCGGGTGCCGGCACGATCCGCGTGGATTATGCAGCACAGACGCTGACGTCTGCCGGACGTACGTTCAAAAAGGGCGACATCATCACCATTGATGGCTCGGTCGGCCAAGTGCTCGAAGGCGCGGTTCCGATGTTGCAGCCCGAATTGTCGGGCGAGTTTGCCACGCTGATGAGCTGGGCTGACAAGGTGCGCCGCATGAAAGTGCGCACCAATGCCGAGACGCCCGCCGATGCGCGTGTTGCGCGTGCTTTTGGCGCGGATGGCATCGGCCTGTGCCGCACCGAGCATATGTTCTTTGAAAGCGACCGTATCATCGCTGTGCGCGAGATGATCTTGGCCGATGATGAAGCGGGTCGTCGCGTCGCTTTGGCAAAGCTTCTGCCGATGCAGCGTCAGGATTTTGCCGAGCTGTTTGAGATCATGCAGGGGTTGCCTGTGACGATCCGTCTGCTGGATCCCCCGCTGCACGAATTCCTGCCGCATACGGATGAGGAAATTGCCGAAGTCGCGAGTGCGATGAAGACTGATCCGGAAAAGCTGAAGCGTCGCGCGTCGGAACTTTCCGAATTCAACCCGATGCTCGGCTTCCGTGGCGTGCGCATCGCCATTGCCTATCCAGAAATTGCCGAAATGCAGGCACGTGCGATTTTTGAAGGCGCGGTGATTGCAGGCAAGAAGACAGGCCAGCCTGTCACGGCTGAAATCATGGTGCCGCTCGTCATGACACGCGCTGAGCTTGATCTCACCAAGGCGCGTATTGTTGCGATGGCTGAGGCCGTTGAAAAAGAAAGCGGCATCAAAGTGCCTTATCAGGTTGGCACCATGATCGAATTGCCGCGCGCAGCCTTGCTGGCAGGTGAAATTGCCAAGAGCGCCGAATTTTTCTCCTTCGGCACGAATGATCTGACCCAGACAGCGCTCGGCATTTCGCGCGACGATGCGGCATCTTTCCTTGGGCCTTATACGGCCAAGGGTATTCTGGCGCACGATCCTTTCGTGACACTCGATCAGGAAGGTGTCGGCGAATTGGTGAAGATTGCAGCAGAGCGTGGCCGCAAGACACGCCCTGACATCAAGCTTGGTATTTGCGGCGAACATGGCGGCGATCCTGCCTCCATCGCATTCTGCGAAAAGACAGGCCTTGATTACGTGTCCTGCTCACCCTTCCGCGTGCCGATTGCGCGTCTGGCTGCAGCTCAGGCGGCACTTGGCAAGCAGGCAGCGAGC
This sequence comes from uncultured Hyphomicrobiales bacterium, assembly GCA_903851305.1. Lineage (GTDB taxonomy): Bacteria > Pseudomonadota > Alphaproteobacteria > Rhizobiales > Beijerinckiaceae > Terripilifer. The sequence continues at coordinate 27,408 of CAINNX010000054.1, forward strand.
CAAGCCTGATGCACATCGTCAGGCTTTTTTACATCGGCACCATGGCGCTCGGCGGCGTAGCGCTGGGCTTGGCCAGCCTGCGTTGGCCCGTCATCCATGACGGGGCTGTGCCGCCCATGATGTCGCTGTTGATGATCTCGCTGGTGATGGATCTTGTCATCATGAACCGTGCTGCTGCAGGGAAAATCGAGCCGCTGCAAATGAATGAGCGGCTGATCGGTTTTTTTGCGAGCGCTATTTTGTATTTTATTTTGCGGACTGGTTTGGCCTAGCCGTCATTGCGAGCGGAGCGAAGCAATCCAGAGGCTGTAAGTGAGCACTCTGGATGGAGCAGGCGATATGAATGTTTCAAAACACTTTCTCGTCAAGCCAGGTAGCAAGGTCAGATTGGCGGAGCTGGATCCGGCTTTCGCAGACAGTGATGAGACCAAACAAGCGGCGCTGAAAAAAATTGAGCAAAACAATCTGCGCATTCGTGACCTGCAAGAGTTGCTCTATGCCGAGCATAAGCGCGGACTTCTGATCTGCTTGCAGGGGATTGATACGGGCGGCAAAGACGGCACCATCCGGCATGTTTTCAGCATCATGAATCCGCAAGGTTGCCGGGTGTCATCCTTCAAGCCCCCGACAGGTTCCGAGCAGGATCATGATTTTCTCTGGCGTGCGCATCGTGATGCGCCGGGCAAGGGCGAGGTCGTTATCTTCAATCGCTCGCATTATGAAGATGTGCTGGTTGCGCGGATTGACAAGCTAGTCCCGGAATCTGTTTGGCGCGGGCGCTACGACGAGATTAATTTTTTCGAGAAATATCTCACCGACAATGGCACGCATATCATCAAAATTTTCCTGCACATCAGCAAGGATGAACAGCTCGCCCGGTTCAAAGATCGTCTGGATAATCCAACCAAACGCTGGAAAGTCAGTGCCGCTGATTATGCCGATCGCGCACGTTGGGATGATTATCAGGTCGCCTTTGAGGACATGCTGAGCAATTGCTCAACCCATCATGCGCCGTGGTTTGTTATTCCAGCCAACCACAAATGGTATCGGGATTTCGTCGTTTCACAGATCACCGCTGATTATATGGAGGGGCTGGGCATGGCCTATCCGCCTCCTGCCATTGATTTTGACGAGCTCAAGAAAAAATATCACGCAGCTGAAAAACAGGCGTAAACCAGACGTCACCTCTGCGCCGTCATTGCTAGCGTGAGCCCAGCAATCCAGAGGCCTCACGCGCGGCTTCTGGATTGCCGCGTCGCCTCCGGCTCCTCGCAATGACGGATTGAGAGGCGCGGCCTGTCCCCCGTCCCATTCTGAGACGTCCTTTCTTCGGCCCGGTAACGCTCCTGCAAGGCCTCGTGTCCTTAACTGACATGTGTCCGGTTCTGCGTTGCGAGTATCATGCGTCGGTTGCGTTTTATCTGGGTCTGCGGGCTCGGGGTTGCTTTTAGCGTCGCGGCTTTTGCGGAAAGCCCGCGTCTGCGCTTGGCGTCGTTGCAAACCGGCAGCAAGGGCGAACTAAATGCCAATCCGGACGAAATCGAGCCGCGGCTTGATCTGAAGGTCGGCAAACACGACCTGCCGCACGATCTGCCAGAAGTTGATCGCACGAAAC
>CAINNX010000055.1 GCA_903851305.1 uncultured Hyphomicrobiales bacterium
CCTCGTCACGGCAAGGCTTTGCCGTCGGGACCGACGAAATTATAATGTTGTAAAACTTTACATAGTCTATGACAGTACAAAGCTGATGCAGACACGTGCAGTTTCGTGCTGGGTCTCAAGTTTATGGAGTGTCGGGTGCCAGGTGCTGAAGCGGTAAAGGAGGAGATCGATGAGATCGATATCCTGCGTGGTGCCGAATATGCGCTTCTCTCGGTTCTGCTGGGTCAGGCACCGAGCGCTGATCTGTTGGCGCGCCTCTCCTCTTTGCGGGGCGATGCCACGCCGCTGGGCATGGCCCATGTCGAGCTGGCAGAGGCCGCCCGCGCCACGGATGAGACAGCAGCGGGGCGTGAATTTTTCAACCTCTTCATCGGTGTCGGGCGTGGCGAGCTTTTGCCCTACGGCTCCTATTACCAGACCGGCTTTCTGCATGAGCGCCCGCTGGCGCGCGTGCGCGAAGATCTTGCGGAGCTTGGCATCGAGCGCGCAGGCCATATGCGCGAGCCGGAGGATCACATCGCGATTCTCTGCGAGATCATGGCGGGTCTTGCACGCGGCGATTTCGACGTTGATGCACGCCGTCAGGGCCAGTTTTTTGAGCGCCACATCCAGCCATGGGCGGCGCGCTTCTTTGCTGATCTGGAAACAACCAGTGCAGCCAAATTCTACAAATCGGTCGGCCTTTATGGCCGCACCTTTATCGAGCTTGAAGCGGAGGCTTTCAAACTGCCCAATTGAGTCACGGCAGTTTGAGACATGACGCAGACAATCATCAACCGGAGGGAACGGTTATGACGAAGACGAATGAGAAGACAGAGGCCGCGATGGATCGCCGCGCTTTCTTCCGCGCAGGTAGCGGTGCTGCTGTGGTTGCGGCAACAGTGGTGGCCACCGGCGCAGAGCCCGTGATGGCTGCTGAAACAGACTCCGAGCGCAAAAAGGCGCGCTATCAGGAGACTGAACACGTCAAGACTTTCTATCGCGTCAATCGGTACTGAGGAGCAGTTCCATGCTGACGAAAAGAAAAACAGCTACAGCTTCACGCGCACGCCTTTCAGGCTTGGCTGCAGGTTTGGCATCTGGTGTACTCGACCGCCGTTCTTTCCTGCGTCGTTCCGGTCTGGCGGCTGGTGGCGTGGCTGCCATTGGCTCCCTTTCGCTGGGCGCTGTGCGTAAGGCAGAAGCAGGCCCCGTGGTCGCGGGCGTGAAGAGCGAAATCAAAAAGAACGTCTGCACCCATTGTTCGGTCGGTTGCTCGGTCGTGGCCGAAGTGCAGAACGGCGTGTGGGTTGGCCAGGAGCCGGCTTTCGACAGCCCGATCAATCGCGGTTCGCATTGCGCCAAGGGCGCATCAGTGCGTGAGCTTGTCCATGGTGATCGGCGCCTGAAATATCCGATGAAGCTCGTGAATGGTGAATGGACCCGCATCGGTTGGGACCAGGCCATCAATGAAATCGGCGACAAGGTGAATGAGATCCGCGCCAAGAGTGGTGCGGATTCGGTCTATTGGCTGGGCTCGGCGAAATTCTCCAACGAGGGCGCTTATCTGTTCCGTAAGCTTGGCGCTTTCTGGGGCACCAATTCCATCGATCACCAGGCGCGCATCTGCCATTCGACCACAGTGGCCGGTGTGGCCAACACCTGGGGCTATGGCGCGCAGACCAATTCCTACAATGACATTCGCAACGCCAAGACCATCATTTTCATGGGGTCGAACGCGGCGGAAGCGCATCCCGTGTCGTTGCAGCATGTGCTGTCCGGCAAAGAGATGAACCGCGCCAACATGATCGTGCTGGACCCGCGCTTCACGCGCACGGCCGCGCATGCAACCGAATATGTGCGCATCCGCTCGGGCACCGATATTGCGGTGATCTGGGGCATGATGTGGCACATTTTCAACAATGGCTGGGAGGACAAGGAGTTCATCGCGCAGCGCGTGGCTGGCATGGACCTTGTGCGCGCCGAAGTTGAAAAGTGGAATCCGGAAGAGACGGAACGCGTCACCGGTATTCCTAGCGAACAGCTGAAGCGTGTGGCCGAAACATTTGCCAAGCAGCGTCCCTCGACGTTCATCTGGTGTATGGGTGGCACGCAGCACACGGTCGGCACGGCCAATGTGCGCGCTTATTGCAATCTGCTGCTGGCCACCGGCAATGTCGGTGTGTTTGGCGGTGGCGCCAACATCTTCCGCGGCCATTGCAACGTGCAGGGCGCAACCGATATGGGTCTCGATATAACATCGTTGCCGCTCTACTACGGGCTTGTCGAAGGTGCCTGGAAGCATTGGGCACGTGTCTGGGAAGTTGATTATGACTTCCTGCAGGCGCGGTTTGATGATGTGCCGGCCAAGTCCGGTCGTCCTGCGCGCACGCGTAAGGAAAACATGGAGCTGCCGGGCATTCCCTCGACCCGTTGGTTTGATGCCACAAGCTTCAATCCCGATGACGTCGATCAGCGCGATGCACTGAAGGCGATGATGATCTTCGGCCATGGCGGCAATACTGTGCCGCGCATGCCCGATATGATCAAAGCGCTTGAGCAGCTCGAGCTGCTCGTGGTGGCCGATCCGCACCCGACAACCTTTGCGGCTATTTCGGGTCGCAAGAACGGCACCTATCTGCTGCCGATCTGCACCCAGTTCGAAACGGATGGATCGCGCACGGCCTCGAACCGTTCGGTCCAGTGGGGCGAAAAGGTCGTCAATCCGATCTTTGAATCGAAGGATGATTACGAAGTCATCTATCGCCTCGCTAGCAAGCTCGGTTTTGCTGACAAGATGTTCAAGAACATCAAGGTTGAAAACAGCCGCCCTGTGCCCGAGGACATTCTGCGCGAAATCAATCGCGGCGGTTGGTCGACGGGCTATTCGGGACAATCACCTGAGCGTCTGAAGGCGCATGTGCGCCATCGCGACAAGTTTGATCTGGTCACGTTGCGCGCCCCGGCTGATGTGCCGGAAGTGGGCGGCGATTATTATGGTCTGCCGTGGCCGTGCTGGGGCAAGCCTGAATTGCGCCATCCCGGCACACATACGCTCTACAACACCAATCTGCATGTGAAGGACGGCGGCGGCACATTCCGTGCGCGCTTTGGCACTGTCTATGAAGACAAGAAGGCCGATGGCACGTCGAAAACCTATAATATGCTGGCAGAAGGCTCTTACTCGAAGGGTTCGGAGCTGACAGATGGTTATCCGGAATTCACCTTCGGAATTTTGAAGAAACTGGGCTGGGACAAGGATCTCACCGAAGAAGAAGTGGCAACGATCACCAAGATCGGTGGCGCCAATCCGGATGCCGTGGGTTGGGCGATTGATCTGTCGGGTGGCATCATCCGCGTTTGTCTCGACCATGGCGTCTTGCCTTATGGCAATGCCAAGGCGCGTGCGACAGCCTGGAACCTGCCCGATCCGGTGCCTGTGCATCGCGAGCCGATCTATACGCCACGCACCGATCTCGTCGCCAAATATCCGACGCGTCCGGATGGCCGTCAGTTCCGCATGATGAATGCGGGCTTCTCGGTGCAGAAGGCCGCAGTTGAGAAGGGGATCGCGAAAGACTTCCCGATCATCCTCACCTCCGGCCGGCTCGTTGAATATGAAGGCGGTGGTGAAGAAACCCGTTCGAACAAGTGGCTGGCTGAATTGCAGCAGGACATGTTCGTCGAGATCAACACAGCCGATGCCGCAAGCCGTGGCATTGCTGATGGCGGTTGGGTCTGGGTCTATGGTCCCGAAAACAAATCCAAGGCAAAGGTCAAAGCACTGGTGACGGACCGCGTGGGCAAGGGCGTGGCATTCATGCCTTTCCATTTCGCGGGCTGGTATCAGGGTGTCGACCAGCGCGGCAATTATCCGAAGGGCACGGACCCTATCGTGCTCGGTGAAAGCGTCAACACGGTCACAACCTACGGCTATGATCCGGTTACGGGCATGCACGAAGGCAAGGTGACTCTCTGCCAAATCCAGGCAGCGTGAGGAGATACGAGAAATGGCACGTGTGAAATTTCTCTGTGATGCGGATCGCTGCATCGAATGCAATGCCTGCGTCACAGCATGCAAAAACGAGCATGAAGTTCCGTGGGGCATCAACCGCCGCCGCGTGGTGACAATCAATGACGGCAAACCGGGCGAGCGCTCGGTTTCCATGGCCTGTATGCATTGCACGGATGCGCCTTGCGCCGCCGTGTGCCCGGTCTCCTGTTTCTACACCACGGCAGACGCTGTTGTGTTGCACTCGAAGGATCTGTGCATCGGCTGCGGTTATTGCTTCTACGCCTGCCCGTTTGGCGCGCCGCAATATCCCAAGGTCGGCAATTTCGGTTCGCGCGGCAAAATGGACAAATGCACTTATTGTGCGGGCGGTCCGGAAGAAGATTTTTCGACGGTCGAGTTTGAAAAATATGGTCGCAACCGTCTTGCCGAAGGCAAGCTGCCGCTGTGTGCCGAAATGTGCTCCACCAAGTCGCTGCTGGCAGGTGATGGCGAGATGATCGCCACCATCTACAAAGAGCGCGTGATGAAGCGCGGTTATGGGTCGGGTGCTTGGGGCTGGAAGACAGCCTACAAAGAAACCGTCGCCATCTGATGTCTCACGCACACATTTCGAAAGGTCGTGCGATGAAAGCACAGTTCAAAATAGTCGTAGCAGCCCTGGCGATTATCTTCGCCAGCGTCATGCTGCCAGCCGCCGCGCAATATAATAATTTCCAGCCGACCAAAGAGGCCGTGCAGGAAGACAAGCTTTTGCAGCAGCTCAAGGAAGGCGACCGTCTCTCGGGCCGCATCTCAATTCCTGATGCCAAAGCCGCAAGCCTGATCCAGCCGCAGGGCCAGAGCTGGCGAGATTTCCATCAGAACAAACTGCCGACCATTGGTGGTGTGGTTCTGCTCGGTATGCTCGGCGCACTTGTTCTGTTCTTCCTCGTGCGTGGCCGCGTGAAGATCGAACACGGTTTTTCAGGCCAGACGATCACACGCTTTGCCTCGCTTGATCGCTTTGCGCATTGGATGACAGCAGGCTGTTTCATTATTCTCGCATTGTCGGGATTGAACGTGTCTGTCGGGCGCATCATCATCTTGCCGCTCTTGGGGCCGGAAACTTTTGCCGAACTGACCCATCTGGGCAAGCTCGCGCATAATTATCTCGCCTTCCCGTTCATGGCGGGCGTGGCGCTGATGTTCTTGCTGTGGGTCAAGGACAACATCCCCAACAAGCTTGATCTGGAATGGATCAAGCAGGGCGGTGGTCTGTTCTCGAAGGGCAAGCATCCGCTGGCGGAGCGTTTCAATGCGGGCCAGAAGGTTGTGTTCTGGATCGTGATGGCGGGCGGCACGGTTATGTCCGTGTCGGGCTGGTTCCTGCTTTTCCCTTATATGGCTCCTGATGGCGTCACCAGCTTGCAGCTGATGACGACCGTTCATGCTGTTCTGGCTGTTGGTTTCGTTGCTGCCATGTTGGCCCATGCCTATATCGGTTCGGTCGGTATGGAAGGCGCCTTCGATGCCATGGGCACAGGCGAGGTTGATCTCAACTGGGCCAAAGAGCATCATGCGCTTTGGGTTGCTGAAGAGCAGGCCAAGGCTGCTGCCGTGCCACGTAACAGTGTGCCAGCGGAATAAAACCGCTCGCAGCTTGAATGAATTGAGACTGCCCGGTATCAGCCGGGCAGTCTTCGTTTTATAGCCTCTTCGTCATTGCGAGGAGCGAAGCGACGAAGCAATCCATTGGCGGCTATCGTCAGCATGTTGCGCCCTGGATTGCTTCGCTTCGCTCGCAATGACGAGCGGCAGGGAACAGAAAATGAAACTGATCGGACTGGCGGGCTGGAGCGGAGCGGGGAAGACGACGCTTTTGGAGCGCGTCATTCCGCATTTGATTGCGCGTGGCCTGTCGGTTTCGACCATCAAACATGCCCATCACAAGTTTGACGTCGATGTGCCGGGCAAGGATTCCTGGAAACATCGCAATGCGGGTGCGACCGAAGTGCTGGTGTCATCCGGCAATCGTTTTGCGCTGATGCATGAATTGCGCGGGGCCGCTGAGCCGACATTGCATGAATTGCTGTCGTTGCTATCCCCCGTTGATCTCGTCATCGTCGAGGGTTTTAAGGCGGATGCCCATCCTAAGATCGAAGTCTATCGTGCCGAGACGGGCAAAGAGTTTCTACATCGGCAGGACAAGGCCATTGTTGCTGTGGCGAGCGATGTTCCGGTTGAGACACATCTGCCCGTTCTGCATCTCGATGACATTGAAAAAATCGCCGATATGATGCTGGCCAAAGCCATTCTATTGGCTGATGTGCTGGCAGTTGGCGACGAGGCGTAAGGCAGACGATGGCGCAGCTCTCCGATGATTGCTTTGCCTTTGGCGGCACATTGATGCCGGTGGATGAAGCTTTGGCGATCATTGCGGCACGTCTTGTTGCCGTGGAGGGCCTTGAGCGCGTGGCCTTGCATGAGGCAGACAATCGTGTGCTGGCTCATGATCTTATTGCGCCTGTGCCATTGCCGCTCTTCGCCAATTCTGCGGTCGATGGCTATGCCATTGCCAGTGCTGATCTGCCGCAAGAGGCTCCGCGGGCTTATGCCGTCTCGCAGCGCGTGACAGCGGGCGCTGTGGCGCAGCCACTGACAGCTGGCACACTCGCGCGCATCTTTACCGGCGCGCCGATGCCAGAGGGTGCCGACACTGTCTTCATGCAGGAAGATGTCGAGAGTGATGGCGACAAAATCATCCTGCCACCGGGCCTGAAGCCGCATGCCAATATGCGCCCTGCGGGTGAGGATATTGCGCAGGGCGCGATTGCGATTCCCGCTGGCACGCGTCTGCGCCCGCAACATGTGGCACTGGCTGCTGCCCTTGGTCTGAGAGAGTTGACTGTCCGTCGCCGCATCAAAGTCGCCCTGTTCTCGACGGGCAATGAAGTTGTGGCGCCAGCGGCGCCACGCACATCAGCGCAGCTATATGATTCCAATCGTTACATGCTGGCAGCCCTGTTGCGCCGTCTGGGGTGTGAGGTTTCAGACCTTGGCATTTTGCTCGATGAGCGCGACGCGCTGGCCGCGGGCCTGAAACAGGCTGCGCGAGAGCACGATCTCATTCTCACGTCGGGTGGCGTGTCGACGGGTGAAGAAGACCACATGCGCGCCGCTGTTGAATCTGTCGGCACTCTTGTCTTGTGGCGTATGGCGATCAAGCCGGGGCGGCCTGTGGCAATGGGCGTGATTGATGGCACACCCTTCATTGGATTGCCGGGCAATCCGGTCGCGTCGTTTGTGACCTTTGCTTATGTCGTGCGCCCCGTCATGCAGGCGCTTGCGGGCGCGTGCTTGGAAAATCTCGTTGCGCTGCCGGTGCGAGCAAACTTTGCTTACAAGAAAAAGAAAGGCCGGCGCGAATATGTCCGCGCCAGCCTGAATGTGTTGAGCGATGGAACCCGAGTGGCTCAAAAATTCCCACGCGAAGGCGCGGGGCTTTTGTCTTCTCTTTGCGAGACTGATGGCCTCATTGAATTGCCCGAGGATTGCGAGGGCGTTACGCCCGGCGATACTGTCGCCTTTATCGCTTATCCGAACCTGTTTTAAACTTACATCTGAATGAGATTGTGGCCCGGGTCACCCACGCGTGCGCCGGATGTTGCGAAAGCCTTGTCAGCTGTTTGCTGCTGGGTGTTCAGCACAAAGGCGGCACCCGCGGCCAGCGCCACAGCTACGATCACGGCAGAGATGAAAGCCTTCATGATATGCTCCTGTTGACCATTTCGGGCGACAAGATTGGTCGCTGATCTGCATGTATCTATGGGGATGAAAGCGCTGCAAATCAAGGTTTTCAGTGGGGTCGGCCGGCTTTCTCGATAAAATCGACGAGTGCTGCGCGATCTTCTGCCGATCCGACCCTTTGCTCGGGCATTTTGGTACCCGGCGTGTAAATGCTTGGCCCAAGCTCGAAGAGTTTGGCGATCGTCTCCTTGGTCCAGACAATGTCATGGGCGGCAAATCCGGTTGAATAGACATAGCCGGAAGCTGTGCCAATGCGTCGCCCGATCACACCATAGAGGGTTGGGCCCGCGCGGTTCTGCGCATCTGGCGTGAGCGTGTGGCAGACGGCGCAGGCTTTGAACACTTCAGCACCACGTGACCCATCGCTGATCAACATCTCCGCCGGTTTTTCGATCACAATGGGTCCAAGGTGGTCGCCATTGAGCGTGCTCCAGCGGCGCACCAAGCGATCATTGCCACCCGTGAAGAGCACTTTCCCATCAGGGGAAAAGGCCAGTGACCAGACTGGCAGGCCCGGACCGTTCAATGTGAAGAGTTGTTTGCCGCTCGCAGTGTCAAACAAAGTCACAGAGCCGCGCGGGCTGGCGGCGGCCACGCGTGTGCTGTCGGGTGAAAAAGCCAAGGCAATCAGCGGGCTTTCAGCAGCCTCGATGCGGCGCAGGTTGTTAGCCTGTGCGTCGAGCAGAAACAGCGTGCCATCGGCACCGCCCGCTGCCATGCGGCCATCAGCAGCAATGCTGAGCGCATTGAGCGGTGCATCCAGCTTGATGATGCGCGGCGCACCGATTGCTGGCCAGATGCGCAGCGTCGCGTCATAGCCCGCACTCACCAGCGTGGCGCCATCGGGTATAAAGCCGACGCCATTCACATTGCCCTGATGACCCTCGTAGCGGCGCGTGGTGCCGCCGTTGAGCGGCGTGACAGCCAGGCTCGAATCCCAAGACGCTGTGGCGATGCTTGTCCCATCGGGTGAGAGACTCAGCGCGGCAATGGGTGCTGTGTGGATTTTCTCAATCGTGAGCGGACGGGTGAGATCAGCGCTGTTCCAGATGGCGAGGCGGCCGTCTTCGCCCGCTGTGGCAAAGCCCTGTGGCGTAACGCCGACCGCATTCACCGCGCCATAATGGGCACGCAAAATGGCGCGTGCTGTGCCCGCCCGCAAAGCCCAGACAATAGCGGAGGAATCAAATGAGCCGGTGATGGCCGCTTGGCCATCGGGTGTGATGGCAAGCGCCCGCACAGGCCCGCCATGACCGCGCAATTCGCCTTGGGCGAGGGCGGGGGTGGTGAAGAGGAGGGCGAGGAGAAGAAGTCGCATGCGCCTAATGTAGGGCCTGCGTTGGAGGGGTCCAGTCGCGACATTGTGAGCCGTGTCTCTGTGAGCCCGCTTCTCCCGTTGGGAGAAGGAGAGCGCCGCGCAATGACGGCAGTTGACGCAGGGCTTCTCCTTCGTCACATCATGCCCCATGACAACAATCCTCGATCTCACCGGGCTGAAATGCCCGCTCCCCGCGCTCAAGACCCGCAAGGCGCTGAAGTCTGTCGCGCCGGGGGGCAAACTCGAAGTGCATTGCACGGACCCACTGGCGGTGATCGATATTCCCAATCTCATCCGCGAGACAGGCGACACAATCGAAATCCGCGAGCGCGATGAGAAGCGCATTGTGTTTCTGATTGAAAAGGCGGGTGCGTAATGGCTTGGCCAACCGAACTGCGCCTGTCGAAAGATCGCCGGACCTTGTCGGTCACATTTGACGATGGCGCGCAATATGATCTGCCAGCCGAATTACTGCGGGTGATGAGCCCGTCAGCCGAAGTGCAGGGCCATTCAGAAGCCGAGCGCAAGACAGTGGGTGGCAAGCGCAATGTCGCCATTCTCTCGGTCGATGCGGTGGGCAATTATGCCGTGCGTCTGGTCTTCGACGACATGCATTCGACGGGTATTTATTCGTGGGAGTTTTTGAGCGAGCTTGGTGCCAATGCGCAGGCGCGTTTCCAGACCTATCTCGATGATCTCGCAGTCAAGGGACTCGACCGCGATAGTCCGGGCGTCAAGTAAGTCGTCATTGCGAGCCGAAGTGGCTCGCAATGACGCGTGATTAATGGCCGACGGGAACCATTTCATTATAGAGCGCGATCACATCTTTGGGTGTGGCCGCAGCGCGCGCGACAAGATCGAGCACGCCTTTGCCATCGATCGGTGACAATTCAATATTCACCTTCTCAGCGTCCGATTGAAACTCCTTGTCGGCAACCATGCTGACAAAGGCTTTCTGCAAGGCGTTTGCGCGATCTGCAGGCACGCCCGGCGGTGCCAGGAAAGGCAGCGCCATGAAGAAGGGCAGCTCGGCAAATTCAACAAGGGCGCGCATGCGCGGATCGGTGGCAAGCTCGCGGCCTGTCGGCACATCTGGCAAAGCCGGCAGACGCGTGAGACGGCCAAACTGAATGAGCGGGCGCACTTTCTTGTTGTTCCAGAGCGAGGGCTGGCCCGCGCGCACGGAATTATAGCCAATCACTTGGCCATCAAGCTCGCGCCGTTCCATGGCAAGGAACATGGGGGCTGCACCGGGATAACCGCGTACGACATCAATGTTCATGCCAAGCACCGTTTTTGCGATGATGGCAAATGTCAGATTGGTGGAGCCTGGCTGGTCGCCCCCCAATTTTACCAAAATGTCGGGCTTGCGGAGATCAGCTGCCGTTTTGGCCGGATGATCATCATTGACGAGCAAGAGATAACCATCATCCGCATAGGATGACAAAGAGCCAAGCCAGGTGAATTTCTGCGGATCGAATTTGGCGTTGGTATTGCCCTGAATCTGCAATTGCATCGTGCCGCGCTGGATGAGCGAGATCACCGAGCCGTCGCGTTCAACCGTATTGTAGAGCTTGTTGGCGGCCACCAAACCGCCCCCGCCGGGTAGGTTCTGCACAACAATGTTTGGCTGGCCCGGAATGAATCGCCCCAAGTGACGTGAAACAAGGCGACCCGAAATATCATTGATGCCACCGGGTGAGGTTGGCACGATGAGCGTGATGGTGCGGCCTTTGTAAAAACTCTCGACACCCTCTTGTGCATGGGTTGCGAGCGGCAAGGTGGCGAGGGCAAGTGCGGTTAATAGCGTGCGGCGATCCATGGAAGGTTTCTCCTTCTTCAACTCATGTCCTCATTGCAAGCGTTCTGGATTTCTTCGCCTACAGTTTGCAATGACGGGGTCTTTTCACTTCGGCAGGGGTGGCATGGTTTCGAGGATCTTGCCGTAGCCAGCTTTCGGCTCATTGATATGCAAGCGGCGCTGCACTTCCCACACGCGTGCAGGCACGGGGTGGATAACAGGCACGCCGAGATCTTGCTCGAGCATGTGAATGATGTTGAGCACACGCCAGCCCGAGCCCAGCATGTAGATGACATCGCCGCCGCCTGATTTCAGGAAAGCTTTTTTGATATGACCATAGACCTGCTCGCCGGAGAGTTCCTGCGCGCGATCAAACGGCACTTCAATGCCTGCCATGCACTTTACATCAAAGCCCGCATCCTGAAAATAGCGCGCGAATGTATTGTTGATGTCACCGGGGAAATAGGTTGCGCCGACAATGCTCTTGGCACCAAGCGCGCGCATGGCGGTGATGTGGTTCTGACCGGAGGTGAAAATCGGCACGCCGAATTTTTCTTCCCAACCTTTCACGATTTCCGCTTCGCGCTTCAGACCCTGCACCATGAAGGGCGGTGCACCGGAGGGGTGGATGAGATCGCAGCCAGCCTCAGCGCAGATTTTGATCTGGTCTTCGTAAGCGGAAAAGACTTTCTCAAACTCGTCACGCGTGCCGCGGCTGATGTTCAAGAACATCGGAATGACGCCGATGCCTTCGGGTGCGAGGCGGATGAATTCTTCGGTCGAGCCCGGACGCAATGTCGGGTGCACCATGCCAAGCGTGCCGCGCCAGCTTGAAAAGCCCATGTATTTTCCTCCCCATTATTTTTTCATGTCGCCCGGTCTTTGCGCCGGTGCGGATGGTGGGAGTTTAGGGGAGGAGTTTGCGGGATGCAATTCGCAGCGCGTCCCTCTCCCGCTGTGCGGGAGAGGGTGGCAGGCGAAGCCTGACGGGTGAGGGTGAGTGCGATTGAGCCGCCCTCATCCGCCTCGCTTCGCGAGGCACCTTCTCCCGTGTGCGGGAGAAGGGCAGTGAGCCGCTCACACGGCGACGTTGAACTTGTCCATCTTGGGCGTCACGCCGTTCTTCTTCATTTCTTTCAGCCATTCGCGGTGGATGCGCGGATCCTGATCTTCATATTCGATCTGGTCGCCACCTTCCTTGATGGAGAGCGAGACGGCGCCCTTTTCACCATTCACACCGATCAGCGAGCGGCGCTGCGAGAGCATGGTGGGGTAGCGCAGGCCACCCACAGCGGTCGCGAGGTAACGCGCCGGCTCAGTGGAGGTGTTGAAGTGCTGGTGGAACTGCTGGTCAGCGGGCGGGAAGACCGTGCCGTGCTTCCAGTCGATGCGGATGAAATCCTTTTCATGCGGATACCAGAGCAGCGAATAGCCGTGGCCGGTGACGCACATGACGTGGAAGGATGGACCATGCTTGTGGCCCTTCTTGTAGGTGCCAACCGGCATTTCCGAAATATGCGCGTGCATGATGCCATCGGCCAGAACGAACATGATGTTGGTGCCACCAGCCCCACGATCACCCCAGCTCTTCAGCTCAATGCCTGCGAGATCGGGAGCGAAATTGGTTTCCCACATATGGTTGCCCGGGCGCACGGTGATGAGATCACCTTCGCCCGAGAAATACCCCTGCTTGCCCGCACGCGCCATGAAATCGCGATTGGTGCCGAACACGAAGTCTTCATCATGGAAGACATTCATGATCATCGGCAGATTTGTTGTGGAGACAAGCAAAGCGCGTTCGCGGCCCGAGCCATTGAAATGGCGATGCGTTGCATTGAGCGGAATCGCAAAGAGGCTTTTCGGGCCCCATTCAAACGAGCGCTTGGTGCCGTCAGCAAATTCGATCTGCGTCGAGCCTGTGCCTTCGAGCACATAGATGACATCTTCATAGAGATGCTTTTGCGGCGATGTGGATTGTCCCGGACCGATGTCAAACAGGAACATGTTGGAAAAGTCACCACGACCCTTCAGATGAACGGCGGCGCCCTTCACGCCATAGCGTGCCCAAGGCTTGGTTTCGACCGAGAAGAGATCGACGCCGTAATCCTCATGGACCGGCAGGCCCTCTTTCTCGACCCAATTCAGATAAGGATCGACGCCATAACGTGGCTTGTCGTCAGACATGGTTCACTCCCGTTTGTTTTTGTTTCACTGGTGATTGGCAGGATTGTCGAAGAGCAGGGATTTGATGACGACCGGCACAACGCCGGGCGGCGAAATCAATTCGCCGATGTCGACAAAGTCGAGTTCTTGTAGCTGCACGCCATCGATAGAGACGACAGGGCCTTCGACGCCTTCTTCATCTTGCAACAGGCGGCCCATGGTGCGGCCGACATCGCCATCAATCATCAGGCACAGTGTGTTGATGCGTTTGCCATCAGGCGCAACAGCGGCCTTGATCGCTTTGGCGGCATTGGCGAGACGCGAATATTCCGGATCGCCATGCCAGGGAAAGGCAATGGCCAGACGCGCACCGGGCTCAAGATCAAGCACCGCCATTTTTTCATGGATGCGCTTGATGATGTCGGCGGCGGGAATGTCTTCTGACAGATCCATGCCGATCTGCACCACAGGGATATTGTGCACGGGCAAGACGCCCTGCTGATCCTTGGGCAGATAGATGGTTTTGCCAGACACCTGCACGGTGAATTGTGACGCACCGATCACAGTGGCGCGAATGCGGTTGCCCGGATCTTCGACCGGAATGGTGCAACGAGCTGCGAGCTTTTTGCGGATCGCGGCGGCAAGAGGCTTGGCAATATCGCCGAACTCTTGCTCCTCAGTGCCGAAAATATATTCCGACACACCGCCCGAGAAGGTGATGATCTCAGGCGTCAGCGAGCGGTCGAGCGGTTCGGTGAGGGCGATCTTTTGGCCCAGTTCATCGAGCGGATCATTGACGATCTGGTCGATGGCGAGATCTGCCAGACGCATGGCGATTTTCTTGCGCGTCATGGCGTTGGAGAGCGCGCCGGGTGTGGTGGGCAGGCCCAGATCATCGGCCACAAGCTGGGCTGATTCATCGACGCGCGTCCAACCCGTCTTGCCATCATGCGCAACAAGACGCCCGCCAACTGCAAAGGCTGCGACCGAGCGGATCATGCCCTTATCGATGAGGGCGAGCTTGGTCGTGCCGCCGCCGATATCGACATGCAGCACCACAGCATTTTTGGCTTTCGACAAAGCAACCGCACCGGACCCATGTGCGGCGAGTGTGCATTCAAGCTTGTGGCCAGCGGTGGCGCAGACGAATTTGCCGGATTCTTCGGCGAAGAGCTCATCAATGGCGCGCGCATTGGAGCGTTTAATCGCCTCGCCCGTGAGAATGACAGCGCCTGTGTCGATGTCTTCCCGCTTGACCTTTGCATCGCGATAGCAAGCGCGGATGAATTCTTGCAGGTAGGCGGCATCAATCATGCCATTGGGCAAGAAGGGCGTCAGCATGATCGGCGAGCGCCAGACCACTTCGCGGCCTGTCACGACAAAGCGGGCGGAGAGGCCTTGCGAGACGCGCTGTAGCGTGACTTTGGCAAATAGCAAATGTGACGTGGATGAGCCGATATCGATACCGACTGTTTTCAGCTCGACCGATTCCTGTGCCCAGATCCAGGCTGCCATGGCAGCCTTGTCATCCTCTGACATGGCATTGTGATCGTGTTCCTCGTCCATATCGTGCATTTTTTGGGGACCTTCTATCCGGGCCTTTGTTTCAGGGCGTTTATTCTGCTGCGTGAGATTTGGCCTCATGCGCCATTTCTTCGGGCGTAACACCCATGACGCGCCAATCGGTGGTTTTGGGCACCACGCCTTCGAACGACATGAGCTTGTTGTGGGGAATACGCGGCTCCACAGTGCCAATGGCAGGCCCGCCTGCAGCAAAGGCTTGCGCGGCGGCGAGCATCTGCTTGCGGAACTCGACAATGGCGAGATCGCTTGCGCCCAGTCGATCATGTGTGCGATCCGCGATGGGCCCCATGGTTTCCCACATGACAATATCCTGATTGGGAATGCCCGGAATGCCGGTGAAATTGCCGAGCTTCATCGCCTTGCGATCTTGCAGATAATTGTTCGCGCGATTGCGGACCTTGATGAAATGTTTGTCGACATCAATGCCGACCTGCGCATGCAGGAATTTACGCCATTCTTCGGTTGCCGGCGTTGTCGCCGCATCGCCCCAGGCGATGAAGTGGAAGGCGGTATGTGTGTCATCTGTCGGCACGTGCAGAATGGCGACATTGTAGAGATTGTTGGGCGGGATCAGCACGCTATAGGGCGCGATGAACAGCGTCGTGCGGATGTAATCATGCGTCTGCGGATTGGCGATCGGCTTGCGGATGGCCGCATAGCGAAAGCCAAAAGACGTGCGCTGCACTTGCATGCGTGGCGCTTTGTCGGTGGAGGGGCGCAGCCAGTTTGTGTCAGTGGCCGCAGCTCCCGGCACACGCGCCGGCACCATGTCGGAGGAATGCAGCGACGAGGAATGAGCGCTATCAATCGCACCCTCCAGAATCTGTGCCCAATTACAATCGATGTGAATCTTGGCAATCGATACGCGGGTTTCTGGCGTGGGCTGAAACACGGGCGGTTCAAATTCAGGCATGGTTTCAGCCGGGCCCATATAGACCCAGACAAAGCCAGCGCCCTCGCGCACCGGATAGGCTTTGTGCTTCACCTTCTCAACAAGACCCGTGCCTGGTGGCTCGGACGCCATTTCAACCACATTGCCTTCGACGTCGATTTTCCAGCCGTGATAGAGGCAGCGCAGGCCGCATTCTTCGTTGCGGCCAAAGACGAGCGAGGCGCGGCGGTGCGGGCACATTTCATCGAGCACGCCGACGCGGCCTTCGGTGTCGCGAAAGACAACGAGATCTTCACCAAGCAGGCGCAGCTTCAGCGGATCGCTATCGGGCTCGGGCACTTCTTCGATGAGGCAGGCGGGCAGCCAGTGGCGGCGCATGATCTGGCCCATGGGCGCATCGCCCTCGACACGGCACAGGAGGTCGTTTTCCTCTTTCGTGAGCATGGCGGTTCCTCGACTTGCTTAGCTCTCTAAGTTTCTGCCAGAATAGCGGGCCGCTGGGGGCTTGTCCACGGGGCCGGGGTGGCTTTTCAGCCGTCCTTGCGAGCGTAAGCGAAGCAATCCAGGGGGCCATCTGAGGCTTGTGGATTGCTTCGTCGGCCTGTGGCCTCCTCGCAATGACGACGAAAAGGCGTCCTCTTGAACAAATATCCTTAGCCCTCTAAGTATATGGGCTCGCGCGGAGGGAATAATGGCGGTCGATGAGCTGAAACAAGCCTTGCAGATCACGGACAAGCGGCCGGCAGCGGCCGATATTGAATATTTCGAGCTGAAAAAGCCCGATGGCGGCGAGCTTATGCCCTTTATGCCCGGCGCGCATGTGTCGTTGCGCGTGCCCAATGGCGAGATCCGCAAATATTCGCTCTGCAATGATGCCGAAGAGCGTGACCGCTATTGCATCGCTGTGAAACGCGAGACCAACGGGCGGGGCGGCTCGATCAGCCTGATTGATGAGGCCAAGCTGGGTGACGAGATCATGGTCTCGGCCCCGCGCAATGATTTCGAGCTGGTGAGCGCGCCGCAATATGTTTTCATCGCGGGTGGGATTGGCATCACGCCGATCCTGTCCATGATCAAGTGGGTGCGCGCCAGCGGCACGGCAAAATTCAAACTCTATTATCTGGCGCGCTCGCCGGAGATGACGGCTTTTCTCGATGAGCTGAAAGCCCCCGAACTGCGCGGCATGGTCACCATCCATCATGACGAGGGTGATCCCGATAAAGCTTTTGATCTCTGGCCAGTCGTCGAAAAGCCCGGTGCGGCGCATCTTTATTGCTGCGGGCCGCGTGGGCTGATGGAAGCTGTGCGCGATATGACCGGACATTGGTCAAGCGCCAAAGTGCATTTTGAAGATTTCACACCGCCCGGCGCCATCACCAAGGCGCAGGATGTTCCTTTCACCGTGCGGCTCGCCAAAACGGGCGCTATTTATGATGTGCCGGTGGGCCAAACGATTCTCGAAGTGCTGCGCGCGCATGGCCACGATGTTTCATTCTCTTGCGAGAGTGGCTCTTGCGGGTCCTGCAAGACGAAGCTCATCTCTGGCGATGTTGATCACCGCGATCTCGTGCTGGCTGATTATGAAAAGACGAGCCAGATCATAATCTGTGTATCGCGCTCGATGGGTGGCGAACTTATTCTTGATCTGTAAGGGCTGACCCATGAGCGCGCAGGTTCTGAAACTCGGAATTGCCGGAATTGGCCGCGCCTTTTCCTTCATGATTCCGACCTTTCGCAATGATCCGCGCGTGGCCATTGTGGCGGGCTTTGATCCGCGAGACGAAGCACGCGCACGCTTTGCGAAGGATTTTGGCGCGCGCACTTATGAGAGCATGGAAGCGCTGTGTGCCAGCGATGTCGATGCGATTTATATCGCCTCACCCCACCAGTTTCACAGTGCCCAAGTGGCGATGGCCGCCGCACATGGCAGGCATGTGCTGGTCGAAAAGCCGATGGCTTTGTCATTGGTTGATTGTCAGGCGATGATCGCCGCGACCCGCAAAGCGGGTGTGCATTTGATTGTTGGCCACAGCCATTCGTTTGATGCGCCGATTCGCAAGATGGCCGAGCTTGTCGAGCTTGGCGCCTATGGTCGGCTGCGCATGATCACGGCGCTCAATTTTACGGACTTTCTTTTCCGTCCACGCAGACCGGAAGAATTGGACAGCAA
>CAINNX010000056.1 GCA_903851305.1 uncultured Hyphomicrobiales bacterium
ATCGTCAGTGACAGATACTGAACTTGCTCAAATTGAAGACCTGTTGAATAATCGGCCCCGAAAGCGACTGGCGTTCAAGACACCACACGAGCTTTTCAGTCAGTCGCTAAACCGCGTTGCACTTCGAATGTGAATCCAGGATTCTGAATATCGCAAGCGCCGCCGTGAAGTGGCCGATTCAGAGGGCACTATTGCCGCGCGTTTGGCCACGGCTCCCGAGCAGAACGGGCATATGGATTTTCTAGATTTTCATGCCGCCCTACAAAAGCTGCCTGCTGACCAGCGCTAAGCTTTGGTGCTGATTGGGGCGTCCGGCATGTCTTATGAGGAAGCGGCAATCATTTGTAATTGTGCTGTGGGCACGATGAAAAGCCGCGTCAACCGTGCCCGCAACCGATTGGCTGAATTGCTCTCGATTTCATCCACCTCTGATTTTTCATCAGATGCAAATTGGCAGACGGGGATGGATACGCTCATCCATGGCACCCGTTATTCGCGTGCAAGTGGCGAATGACGAACGACGAACGATTTGGAACACGCGCTCATCTGATCAGGGGGCTGGCGGTTGTGGCACCAGACGACGCAGGCAGGCTTTCGTAATCTCGTTGAATTTCGGCTGCTCTTCTGCAGAAAGCTGATTGCGCGCAACCGCTCGACCCATGCCCTGTAATTGCGCCTCTTGCGCAATGCAGCCGCAGGCGCGCGTGCACAGTTGCGCTTCGCCACCCGTCGCAACGCATTGCCGCTCGCATCCAGTCATGAAATTGGACGCATCTGAGGTGATGTCTGTTTGCCCGGGTTGCAACACCATCGCGCCGACAAAGACCAGCGCGATCAAAACAGGTTGATGGGTGAGATAGAGCAACAGCGTATGGCGGCCGCCTAGCACAAGGGTTTTGCTGGCCGCCTGTCGTGGCCTCCAGTTATCCAGAAACCAAAGCCCCTTGGCGGCAATGACGCGCCCAACGAGCTGGCCTAGCAGCATGACACCAAGCCAGGGCGTGAGTGGGCGCCAATCATTTGTGATGGGTGGATGTGTGCCAAGCCCGAGCCATTGCAAAGCGGGAATATCAAAGGCCGGTTCTGAAATTAGCGCAGGCAATGCAAGCGTGAGCGCAGCAAATGATGCCACCAACCAGGCGGGCGTATATAGTAATGCGAGCCCCAGCAGGCTGGCCAGTGCGATCAGATGCAAAATGCCGAAGGTGATATAGGCATCGGGGAAAAGCAGGAACGTCACTGCCGTGATGCCAAGGGCTGCCAGCGCAATCATGCCGATGCGCATCAAGGCCGCATGGAGATCAAGACCGCCGCGCGCAGCCAGCGTCAGGCCGATGCCGCTCAGAAAAATAAATGTTCCTGCAATGGCATGACCAAAGCCGTGAAAAATGGGACTTTCGAGAAAGCTCTGTGGCAGAAACTCAAAATAAGCGAGATCCCAGCACAGGTGAAAGATGAACATGGCGCCAAGCGCCAGCCCGCGCGCAGCATCAAGCGCGGGCCAGCGTTTCATGCGCTGTGCAGGATCACTCATTTCGCAGCGGGTTTATCGCTGAAATGACTGAAGATCATATCTGGCGCGCTTTTGTTGTGCAGCGAAGGCACAACGCGCCCAGCCCAGATTTCGGTAATGTCAGCACCCTTGAACGAGAGGACGGGTGCCTCGCCCCAAGCTTCAACCCCCTTGGTGCGCCAAGCCACGCGTGCGACATCAGAGTTAAACTCCGTCGCATACATGGAGCGCATGGAGGCGAAGGGATAGTTGCGCGGCACATCGGCTGAGAGCTCGGTCTCAATCATGAACTTTTCCTGATCGATCGTGTCGAGCTTGATTTTGGCAGAGCCGCCGCGTGCAAATTCCAGCGTGAAGGTCATGGTGTCAGGATCAAGCGCAATGCTTTTCAAATCCACAATCGGTCGCTGTTGTACTTCCACCGGGCCAATCAGGAAGGACGACCCATAAGACGTCCAGCGCATGTCAGCAAAGGGCAGTGGGCGGGCGCGCCAATATCCATCCGGGGGATAAAACACGAGCACTTCTTCAGCGCGCTCGCGATATTTCATCCATAGCTGCACCATATGCAGGCCCTTCACTTCGCGATTGCCAATGCGCACAGGCACATTCGCAGGCCGCCAGAAGGAAGGATAAATATAGCCTGTCATCCAGAAATCAGGTGTTTCCCAAAAGGTAATACGCTGCTCTTTGTTGGCATCCGAGCGATAGACCGGATCAGCTGACATGTCACACGAGGTAAAATCTGGCGCGTAGCGGTCAACATTAATCGAGCCGATATAGGCGGGATGCGTCGCCTGCATGCGGAAATGGCGCACCGTAGGTGAGGTGAACGTCAGTTCGACATTGTCTTTTTCCGCGCACAGCACAGGCACGGTGCGATTGGCGACATTCACAGCCAGCTCATTGGGGCTGATGCCCTCTTTCGGTGTCGTAAATTCAGGCGCAATGGGCACAGGTGTTTTGACCGGCGGGCGCGGCGGTGTTTGTGCCAAAGCGCCCGTTGCAACCAGGGCGAGGAAAGATGCAATCAGCCGGGCTTTCATATCGTCTCGAACTTTCTCTGCTGAATTGTGTCGTGGGAGGCTGCAACGCTTTCCAGCGTTGTGAGAATGGGCGGTGGAGCCAGATCTTCCGGAATGGCACACAGGCCTGTCTTTTTTAAAAATTGCCCAAAAGCCGGGCCCGATGTGATCACTGCAAAGGGCGCTGCCAGAACATAGCCTAGCGTTAGCGGCAAAGACCAAAGGATGAGCTGTGGTGCCAACTCTGCAGCAATCGCAAAGAGAATGAGACCAAAAGCGGTTTGCGGCCACAGGCCCTCAAGCGCTTCTTCGAGTGTGAGCTGATGGGCATCACGCGCTTGCCCACTCCAGATGACGGAATGTCCAAAGGCCAACCCAATAATGAATATGCCCGTGCGTAAAGTTGTCGATGCACCGAGCAAGAAGGAAAACAGCACTTCAAACACAGCGCCGCTCAGAAAACGAAACGCGCCGCCATAGCGCGCCATGGCACCGCGCGTGAGCGCAATGTCGAGAAAGCCTGCAAGTTTGGGTGCCAGATACATG
Organism: uncultured Hyphomicrobiales bacterium; assembly: GCA_903851305.1. GTDB lineage: Bacteria > Pseudomonadota > Alphaproteobacteria > Rhizobiales > Beijerinckiaceae > Terripilifer. The sequence goes on from CAINNX010000056.1 coordinate 3,085, forward strand.
GCAAGAAATGTCAGATAAAAACCGATCGCCGATTGTGCCGGAAAGCGTGAGAGATCTTCGCCGTCCAGTGGCTTCAAGGCCGCCAGCAGGATGATCAGCGTGAAGGCCGGCACGCCGATGAACATCATGATCGCCCAGATAAGCTGGAAGCGGCTCATCGGCTCCAGCCCCTTCATGTCGAGCAAGCGCCAATATTGCATATTGCCTTGGCACCAGCGCAGATCGCGTCGGGTGAATTCGAGCAGGGTTGGCGGATTGTCCTCAAATGAGCCGCTCTCTTCTGGCAGCACGCGGCACTCATAGCCCGCGCGGCGCATCAACACGGCTTCCACCTGATCATGCGACAGGATTTGCCCACCCAAAGGCGGCCCACCGGGTAGCACTGGCAAGTGGCAATGATCGCGGAACGGGGCGATGCGCACCAGCGCATTATGTCCCCAGAACGGACCGCAATCGCCAGCCCACCACGCGCTGCCCATGGTGTAGGGGCGCATGCCGTGGCGCATGCCAAATTGAAATACCCGCGCAAAACCAGAGTCGGTGGGGGCGCCCACCACCAGACTTTGCAAGATGCCAAGTTTGGGATGGGCCTGCGCCATACGCACCATGCGCTGAATCATATTGCCCGACATGAGGCTGTCAGCATCAAGCGGGAGCATGAATTCAAAATTGGCACCATGCGTTTCACAAAAATCGCGGATGTTGCCGGCCTTATATCCTTCATTGGTTGTGCGGCGACGATAATGAATACGCGACGCAAAAGCCCGATAGCGCGTCTTCATATCTTCGAAACGATGTTCTTCTTCCAAGGCGATGATGGCATCATTGGTGTCGCTGAGAATAAAGAAGGCGAAGAACAGATCATCACCGGTTTTATCAAGCGACAGGATCAGCGTCTCCAGACGCGCATAGGCACGTGCCGGATCTTCATTGCGCAATGTCATGGTGATGGCGGTGCGGCTGTGCAGCGGCACCAATTGGTCGCCAGCCTCTGCATAGGGGGCGACCAGCGCACGGGCATCGCGGCGCACATGCAAGAGCCACAGGCCAAGCAGGGCATTCCACACACCCAATACGCTCCAGGGCGCGGCGATGGCAAAGCAGACAAAGATCAGAACATCAATCAGGCTCCAGCCTTGATCACCAAGAATGGTGCCAAGCCAGGCCAGAAGTGCGACATAGGTCACAAGGTTCAGAAAGGCTGCGGCAATCCGGCGACGTGTCAGGACCGTAGTGCTCTGCAGACCGGCAGGCGTCATCTTTGCGGCATGGATGCTTTGCGACATGATGCTCTCAAATGGCACCTGATGCTCAGGCGTCGGGACAATAGGCGGAAGCGGCATGGCGGTCGAGACGAAAAAGCAGGATATGGGCGCCCTTGTTGGGCGTGCCCTCTGGTATACGGATCACCAGCGGGGCGAGCTGCGGCCTGTGGTTGTTCCAGAGCCGCAGACTGATGAGGCGCTGGTTCTTACGCTTTGGTCAGGGATCAGTCGCGGCACAGAGCGCCTCGTCTATGAAGGCCGGGTGCCTTCTTCAGAATATGAACGGATGAAAGCCCCCTTTCAGGAGGGCGATTTTCCTTATCCCGTGAAATATGGCTATTGCGCGGTTGGGATCATCGAGCAGGGGCCCAAAGAATGGCTGGGCATTCCGGTTTTTGCGCTTCACCCCCACCAGACGCATTTTACGGTTCCGGTCGACCGGCTTGTGCCTATCCCCGAAGGACTGCCGCTCCGCCGTGCGGCGCTGGCCGCCAATATGGAAACGGCCCTCAATGCTTTGTGGGATTCAGGGGCAGGGCCCGGTGACAAGATTGTCGTCGTGGGGGCAGGGCTTGTGGGCCTTCTGGTGGCCTATCTGGCCACGCGCCTGCCCGGCGCTGAGGTGATTGTGGTTGATGTCGAGCCCAAGCGTGCGGCACTGGTCACCACCATTGGGGCAGAGTTTCGCACCGCCGGCGCACTGGCTGGCGATGCTGATATTGTTTTTCATGCCAGTGCGACGGCTGAAGGTCTGGCCACTGCTATTGATGCAGCTGGACTTGAAGGGACGATTGTCGAACTCAGCTGGTATGGCGACAAGCCGGTGATGGCGCCGCTGGGTGGCTCGTTCCATTCACGCCGCTTGCGGCTGATCTCTTCGCAGGTCGGCCATGTAGCGCCCCAGCGCCGCCCGCGCTGGACTTATGAGCGGCGCCTGCGCAAAGCGCTCGATCTACTGCAAGATGATCTGATTGATCGCTTCATCACGGGAGAAGTGGCATTCGAGACTTTGCCTGAACGACTGACAGATATTTTTGGCCCTTCTCCTGCCGCACTCGCAACTGTTGTGCGCTACTGATCTCGTCTATGGAGTTTTGACATGTATGCTTTGGAAGTGCGTGAGCACATTATGATCGCCCATTCGTTCAAGGGCGCGTTTTTCGGCCCCGCGCAAAATATGCATGGCGCGACATTCGTTGTTGATGTGGCCTTTTTCCGCGAGACGCTGAACGAACATGAAGTGGTGGTTGATATCGGCCGCGCACATGAGGCGCTGAAAGCGGTGCTGGGCCCCATCAATTATCAGAACCTCGATGCTCTGCCACAGTTCAAAGGGCGCCAGACCACTACGGAGTTTTTGTCGAAATATATTTTCGACCATATGGCCGCTGCTGCGAAACAAGGCGATCTCGGCCCCGGTGGCGAAGGCATTGTAAAAATCCGTGTCAGCTTGCATGAAAGCCACATAGCGCGCGCCTGGTTTGAAGGTCCGGTTGCCTGATCGATATGAGTGTGCGCGCCACTTTTGCCATTCCTGGTGACATTGCCACGCTGACGGGTGGCTATGGCTATGACCGCGAGGCGCTGGCGCGCCTGCCGGTCTATGGCGTTGATGTGCGGCATCTGGCACTGCCGCAGGGATTTCCTTTTCCCTCGGCGGATGCTTTGGCGCAGACAGAGGCGCTTTTGGCGGATGTGGAGGCAGAACATGTGGTGTTGTGTGACGGCCTCGCCTATGGCGCAGTGCCGGCACCCATACTCAAACAGGTGCGTTCGAAAATTGTTGCGCTCGTCCATCATCCGCTCGCGCTCGAAACAGGTTTGAGTGCGCAGTCTGCGCAGACCCTGTTCGAAAGCGAGAAGGTGGCATTGACATGTGCCAAAGCCGTCATTGTGTCATCACACCTGACGAAGGATATTCTGATCCGCGATTATGGCGTCGATGTAAGGCTTGTTCATGTGGCGCTGCCCGGCACAGAGCGTGCGCCGCGCGCTGTCGGCAGTGGAGGCGCTGTTCATCTGCTCGCTGTGGGCTCCATCGTGCCGCGCAAAGCCTATGATGTGCTTCTGTCGGCGCTTGAAACATGCACGGATCTTGATTGGTCGCTGACCATCGCCGGCTCGCTGGCGCGTGCGCCTGAATATGCGGATGATGTTTTGCGTCACGCCGCAACAGCGCTGTCTGGTCGCATTCAGTTTACGGGCGAAGTGAGTGCCGAGGCGCTGGAGGCACTCTATGCGCGCAGTGACCTGTTTGTCATGTCTTCGCATTTTGAAGGCTACGGCATGGTGTTGGGTGAGGCCATGGTGCGGGGTCTGCCCATTGTCATGACCTGTGGCGGCGCTATGGCGCAGACGGTGCCTGAGGGTGCGGCGCTCACAGTTGCACCGGGCGATGCGCGCGCGCTGGGTCACGCTTTGCATCAAGCTATTTCAGATCGCGCTTTGCGTCGGCATCTGGCGGATGCCTCTTATGCTGCCGGACAAGATTTGCCGACATGGGATGACACGGCGCAAATCATTGCGCAGGTTCTAAAAGAGGTCGCGGCATGAGCTTTTCACCCGACTGGCTGGCTCTGCGCGAGGCTGCAGATCATGCGGCGCGCGCGCCCGCTGTTGCAGCGCAAGTCTTCACCCATTTTGCGGCGCACGAACATGTGACAATTGTCGATTTCGGCTGCGGCACAGGCTCAAATTTGCGCACTATGGCAGAGCATTTGCCTGCGCGCCAGACTTGGCGGCTGGTTGATTGGGACGAGACCTTGCTGGCGGCTGCGCGCACGCGTCTCATTGCTTGGGCCGATCGCACGCAGGAAGCGCAAGGCGCACTTATGTTGCACAAAGGCAGATGCGCAATCCGACTTGAGTTACGCCAAGCCGATCTCGCCAAAAATTTTGAATCGGTTATCGATGGCGCTGATCTGCTGACAGCGACGGCCTTTTTTGATCTCGTCTCGGGGGGCTGGATGGACGAGCTATGCGCGGCGCTCGCGCGCCGTCGTCTGCCGCTCTATGCCATTCTCACCTATGACGGGCGTGAAGATTGGCGCCCCGCCCATGTTGCGGATGCTGCTGTTCTGGCAGCCTTTCATGCGCATCAGAAAAGCGACAAGGGATTTGGTGTGGCCGCGGGCCCAGATGCTGCGGCTCATCTCGCGCAGGCTTTGGCACATCATGGCTTTGCACTCACGCAGGGCCACAGCCCGTGGCGTCTCTCATCAGGCGAATTGATGCGCCAGCTTGCGCAAGGGGCTGCATCAGCAGTGGCCGAGACGGGTCTTGTGAGTGCATCCGACGTGGCAGCTTGGCGCAATGCGCGTGTGCAGGCCACATCTTGCAGCATTGGTCACGTCGATCTGTTTGCTCTGCCGCGCTGATCTTCAGCTTTTGCGCGCTGGCAACATGCGCTCCATCACGCCATCGCGTTTGATCAGGCGATGCATCAGCGCGCCACCGATATGGCCCACGAGCAGCAAGATCATTCCCATGGCTGCCAGTTCATGCAGCTTGAACAGAACTTTTGACAAAGCCTCGCTTTGCGGTGCGAGCGGCGGCAGGTTGAACAGCCAGAAAACCGATATGGTCACGGGATAAGCCGATGTCGCTGCCCAGCCCAGCACGGGTGTGAGGATCAACAGCAGATAGAGTGTATGGTGCGTGGCGGTCGAGACGCGCCGTTCAAAAGTGCTCAATTCCGCATAGGCTTCCGGCACGCCCCAGATTTTGCGCACCCCGATGCGAGCTGCTGCCAGGAGCAGGACGATAAAGCCGAAGGAGCGGTGCAAATCATAGCCCAGGTTCTGGATCGGCCCTTCGGGCAGGTCTTCCAGAACAAAGCCCATGGGCAAAAGGCCGAAAATCAAAAGCGCCGTGAGCCAGTGTAGAAACTTGGATGCGTTTGAATATTCAAGGCGTTTCATATCAAGCCTCCGCAGGCTGGCGCAGATTGCAGTCGATCAAAAATTCATTGCCACCCAATGCATGAAATGTGGTGGCAGGGCGCAGTGCTGAGGTGAGATCATCAATCGGCTTCAGATCAAGGCCATTGCGACCAGAGCCGATGATAATGGGAGCCACCAGCAAGTGAAGCCGGTCGATGCAACCTGCATCCAGAAAAACCGAAATGGTGCGTGCGCCGCCCTCAACCAGAATCTTCTTGAAGCCGCGCACAAACAAAGCATCGATCATAGCTTTGGGGGACAGGCCATCGGGACCAACAGGGAGACGGATTTGCTCGACATCGGGAATGGTGAAAGCTGGCGCCTCTTCATTGGTGATGAGAAAGCAGGGTGTGCCGTCTGGCTCCAGCCATTTGGCAGGCCCGCGCAGGCGCCCGCCCGGGTCAATCACCACGCGTGCCGGATTGCGGCCCGCCACGCGCCGGACCGTCAATTGCGGGTCGTCAGCCTGCACAGTGCCTGCCCCCACAATCACCGCATCCACGGCAGCGCGGATGCGATGCAGATGGTCGAGCGCCGGTTCGCCGTTGATATATTTGCTGGCACCCGAGACGGTCGCTATGCGTCCGTCGAGCGATTGGCCAAGCTGAGCCACGACAAAGGGGCGCGCCGCATCTGCCGCCCGAAAGGGCGCAAAAGGATCGGCTGTTAACTTTGTCGCGGGGTCACCGGGTCTGGCTTGCATGGACGCTCCTAGTTTCTGCCCTAGATATAGTTTATGAGCGGGGCAAGGGGAGGGCCGGGAGCCGAACGTGGTTTAGCCCATTCCCGGGAGTGAGGTTTGCGTGGCGGATCGTGAACATAGTCTATTGGTCGCGGGCGTCTCTGGCCAGATCAAGGTCGAGCGTGCGATTGCCGAAATTCGCTCAGCGCGCCCCGTCGCGGTGTCCGGCCCGCAGGGCGTGCTTATTGCCACATCTGTTGAGGCACTGGATGGCGCGCTCAGCGCCGATCTAGACAGATTATCCGCAGGGCATGCGCGCCTCTTGTTGGCCGCGCCCCGCCTGCGTCACCTGGGTCTGGAACGAGATGCGGCCGGCGCGCTCGCTCTGCCCACTATTGATCTTGCCCGCATCACTCGTTTGGCTGTTGACACCAATGCGCGGGTCGATGCGCCTGTTAGTGCACTTTCTGCCCAAGATGAAGCAGCCCTCGAATTGATGCGCTTGGCGCTCGTGCTGCCAGCGCTCGTTGTGTTTCCTGTCATAAGTGGGGCCGGACTGGACGCATTGGTTCAGGTTTCGATGGCAGATATCATGGATTATCGCGCCCTCGAACGCATGGCTTTGACGTTGATCTCGCGTGCGCCTGTTCCACTTGAGGGTGCGCCAGACAGTGAATTTGTCATCTTCCGGGGTGGCGAGGGATTGCGTGATCAGGCGGCAGTGATCATTGGCAAACCCCATTTGTCAAAGCCTGTCACGGTGCGTCTGCATTCGGCCTGTTTGACAGGTGATCTGTTTGGCTCGCTCAAATGTGATTGCGGTGATCAGCTACGCCACACGGCCCGTTTTATGGCTGAGAATGGCGGTGGCATTTTGCTTTATCTGGATCAGGAGGGCCGCGGCAACGGCATTTCCAATAAAATCCGAGCCTATCGTCTGCAAGCGCAAGGCTATGACACTTATGATGCTGATGAGGTGCTGGGCTTTGATCATGATCAGCGCGGCTTTGCCTTTGCAGCCGAGATGCTCAAGCAATTGGGTGTCAGCATTGTGCGTGTGATGACCAATAATCCGATCAAAATCGCAGCACTTGAGTCGGCCGGCCTGACCGTTGCTGCAGACCAGCGCATTGTTGGCCGTTTGACGAATGAGAATCTTCGGTATCTGGAGTCCAAGCGAGATCGTGCCGGCCATATGATTGAGGATCTCGTGCAGGCTTCGCACGCCTTGGGCGCGGCCAAGGACTGACGCGGTATGGATCAGCAAAAGCCGGTAACGGGCCAGACCTATTTTGCCGCCATCCTGATCTTCGCGCTCTGCGCTTTGGCGCTGGCAGCGCCTTGGTTGTCAGGTCGCTATACGATCCCCTGGGATGCCAAAGCGCATTTCTATCCGCAGCTCGTCTTCCTCGCCAAGACATTGCATAGCGGTGAATCGCCATTTTGGAATCCCTATGTTTTTGCTGGATCTTTGCATATCGCTGATCCGCAATCGCTGATCTTTACGCTGCCCTATTTGCTGGTTGCCAAATTTGTGCGCGATCCGGGTTTCATTGCCGCCGATGCCACGGTCTTTTTCATGATTGCGCTGGGCGGCCTTGCACTCATTTTGCATTTTCGGGACCGTGGCTATCATCCGGCAGGCGCGCTTGTGGCGGGTTTGAGCTTTGCCTTTGGTGGATCGGCCGCCTGGCGCATCCAGCATATTGGCGAAGTATTGAGCTTGGCGTTTTTTGCCATCACTTTTCTGTTTCTGGCGCGCGTGTTTCAGCGTGGTGGTGTGTTGCGCGGTCTGCTGGCCGGTTTTTTCGGCGGGCTGATGCTGGTCGGGCGCGATCAGATCGCTTTCCTTTGCGCGATGATTTTATTGATCTATGCTCTTTGGAATCTTTTCCGTGCGCCTCTGCGCCAATCAGCTTTGCCGCTGCTGGCGGGACTTGTGGCCGGTATTGTGACGGTGGCGCTACCGGTTTCACTGACGCTGGTTCTGGCAGAGCAATCCACACGCACTGAGATTACGTTTGAAGGCGCGGCGCGCGGCTCGTTGCATCCCGCTGCTTTGATGACCGCCTTTATCGCCAATTTGTTTGGCACGGATGGGCCGATTGCCCAGTTCTGGGGGCCGCCGGAATCCAGCGTCTGGGGTGGCGATTACAATCTCGCGCGCAACATGGCCAATGTTTACTTTGGCGCATTGCCGGTTGTTTCTTTTCTGGGTCTTGGTGTTCTGGGTCTGCGTATTTTCAATCGCGAGATGGCACCGCTCGTCATCGGCTTTGTGCTGATGCTGCTTTATGCACTGGGTGATTTTACGCCCCTGTATAAAATGGCTTTTGAATTGCCCGGAGCGGATTTTTTCCGTCGTCCAGCTGATGCCACTTTCCCGCTGTGTGCGCTGGCCTCCATTCTGGGTGGCTATGGGCTGCATCGGTTTCTCACGCAAGAGCATGTTGGCATGGTGCGCTCCTACATAGCGCCAGCTTTTGTTGTTGTCGCGAGCATTGCGGGCGCTGTGGCGGTGGCCGTGTGGAAAGATCGTCTGGCGCAGGCGCAAGTGCCTATTTTGATCGGCGGTTCCTGTCTGGTGATTGCCTGCATCATTCTGTTTGTCGTGCGCCGTGCCGGACACGAGCTGCATCTGGCTACTTTGCTATTGGTGGCAGGCACGCTGACCATTGATCTGGCCACAGGTAACGGCCCCAATGAATCCACCGCTCTGCCGCCGGCGCTTTTTGAAGTCATGCGGCCCGACACCGCCAATGAAACAATCTTGCTCTTGCGCCAGAAACTAGCTGAGACCGCCGGGCCCGATCGCATTGATCGTATTGAACTCGCCGCCGTTGGTTTTGATTGGCCCAATCTTGGCCTCATCCACGGATTCCAGCATGATCTGGGATATAATCCTGTGCGGCTGGGCTGGTTTGTCGATGCGACC
>CAINNX010000057.1 GCA_903851305.1 uncultured Hyphomicrobiales bacterium
TTGCGCTAGAGTATCAGTATGACGGCTGCTCATCGCATACGCTCCACCCCGATCTGGTGCCGTGGCACATGTTCGACGGAACCGACTGGGTTGCCGTTTACGAGGTAGATGGGCGCAAGGTCAGGAATGGCGAGGGCGCAACCAGCAGCCAAGAGCTAATCGACAACGCCTTGGGCTGCGCCAACCCGGTTGTGGAGAAAGTGAAACAGATATGGCCGGGCGCGAGGGTGGTGAAATGAACCAATTATATCGTCACTTTAACAATGATGGCGACCTTCTTTATGTCGGCATATCATTAAGTTCGATAAATCGGCTTGGCCAACATAAGGACAATTCTCATTGGTTTGAAACCATATCTCGTGTTGAAATTGAAAATTTTAAGACACGGGAGGAAGCGGTTGAAGCGGAGGCAAAAGCGATCTTTTCTGAAAAGCCCAAGCACAACATTATGCGTCCTCGGCATAATCAATTGATGCTGGAGGAAGCAAAAAAAAGAGTTCCTCTCGTTTCAAGCAAAGAGGAGTTGGCTCCATCTGTTCAGAGTCGAAAAAATTTGACAGCAAGAATTGTTCCGTTTCACATTGTTTATTCATTACAAGAAGCAGCCAATATGCTTGGAATAGGATCTAAATCACTTAGGCGCTTGATTGATGAACGGAAACTTGGATCTATAATTTTGCCGCCTCATTCAGAAGGCAACAGTCGCCATGGTGTCCCATATAAATCAAAAGAAGCTATCAGTGGATGGCAACTTATTTCTTATCTTGAGAGCTTACATGAGGAGGCTATTTAATGACCCAGCTCCGTGACTACCAACAAAACACCATCAACGAGCTTTATGCTTGGTTCTCGGCGGGCAATCAGGGCAACCCCTGCATTGTTATGCCGACCGGGTCGGGCAAGAGCCACATTGTGGCGGCGCTTTGCAAGGATGCTCTGCAATCGTGGCCTGAGACGCAGATCCTCATGCTGACGCATGTGAAGGAGCTGATTGAACAGAACGCCCAGAAGATGCGCGAGCATTGGCCCAACGCCCCGCTTGGGATCTACTCCGCCAGCATCGGGAAGAAGCACCTCGGCGAGCCCATCACCTTCGCCGGTATCCAGTCTATTGGGAAGAAGTCAAAGGATGTTGGACACGTCGATCTGGTGATCATCGACGAGTGCCACTTGGTCAATCACAGGGAAAGCGGCGACTACCGCAAGTTTCTTCAGGAACTGATCAAGATCAACCCGGCGCTCCGCGTGATTGGATTGACCGCCACGCCCTTCAGGCTGGGCCACGGCTACATCACCGACAAGCCCGCGATGTTCGACGCCCTGCTGACGCCGGTCAGCATTGAGGAGCTGATCTACAAGGGCTTTCTGGCGCCCCTGCGTAGCAAGCACACCACCGAGAAGCTGGACGTGTCCGGCGTAAAGAAGCGCGGCGGCGAGTTCATTGAGAGCGAGTTGCAGGCGGCGGTGGACACCGACCCCAAAAACCGAGCGGTGGTCAATGAAGTCATAAATATAGCCGGTGACCGCAAAGCTTGGCTGTTCTTTTGCACTGGCGTCGAGCATGCCCGCCATGTGGCGATGGCGCTTGAAGAGAAGGGTATTGCCGCCGCTTGCGTGACCGGCAAGACGCCGAAGAAAGAGCGAGAGAAGATCCTTGCGGACTTCAAGACGGGGCGTCTGCGGGCGCTCACCAACGCCAATGTCCTGACGACCGGGTTCGACTACCCGGACATTGATTTGATCGCCATGCTGCGCCCCACAATGAGCCCCAGCCTGTATGTGCAGATGGCGGGCCGTGGGATGCGCCCCAAGTCCCACACGGATCACTGCATGGTGCTGGACTTTGCGGGTGTGGTCGCCACGCACGGGCCCATCACTGCGGTGCAGCCGCCCAAATCCCCAAACAATAAAGACAAGGTTGGCGAAGGCGAAGCCCCGGTAAAGGCTTGCCCGGATTGTTTTGAGCTGGTGCATCCAAGCACCAGAAAATGCCCGTCCTGCGGATATGATTTTCCAATTGAGGTAAAGAAGTTAAAGCTCCACCATGACGACATCATGGGTCTGGACGGGAGAAAGATGCAGGTTACGGACTGGCGCTGGCGCAAGCATCTGAGCCGCACCAGCGGCAAGGAGATGCTGGCGGTGTCGTACTATGGCGGGCTGTCTGACCCGGCGATTGTGGAGTATTTTCCGGTAAGGCATGAGGGCTACGCGGGGCAGAAGGCGGCGCAATCAATCTTTAATCTTAGCTGCGCATCTAGGGCTAAAATCAGTTTGACGGAGACTGATTTGGATGCAATGTCGGAGGCGTTAAACACTGGGACGCCCCCCCAGACTATTGAATACAAGAAAGACGGAAAGTTTTTCCGTGTGATGAAAAGGAGCTGGGCATGAGGCACGACAAGCCAGAAGAATTAGCGGCGCATGAGAAGATGATGAAGGAGTTGTTCGCCAAGGGGCCACCCCGGTTTTGCTACAACTGCATGAACTACAGCGGGTCTGGGCGGTGCGGCGTGTTTGACATGGAGCCGCCCGAGGAGTTCACTCAGGTAGCAAATCAGTGCGACGAATGGACAATGGAGCCGCCGTTTTGAAGAAAAGATTGGTGACAGACCGGATGGCCGGTGAGCGCATCCCCACCGAGCACGAAGAGCAGCGCGAGCTGGTTAAGTGGTTCCGTCAAAGTTTTGACGGTGTCAGAATATTTGCAATCCCCAACGGCGGTGCCCGCAGCATTACAACGGCGGCCAAGCTGAAGGTCGAGGGCGTCAGTGCTGGCGTCCCGGACCTTTATGTTCCTGCGTGGAAGCTCTGGATTGAGATGAAGCGCACGAAGGGCGGCGTTGTAGATAAAGCCCAGAAAGACTGGCATGACTACTTGACGGCAATTGGCGATAGGGTCATCGTGTGTCGTGGCGCTGATGAAGCGAAACGTATGATTGAAATTGAGATGGAGGGTAAATGAAGTTTCTCATAACCATGAATATGCCATCGCGTAATAACGCCATTCACCAGATCATCTGCGAGTACCCGGCATCGGGGCTGACGGACTTCTGCGATGCGTTGGAGAAACGTGAGTTCACCATCGTTGAAGAGTTTTACAAAAACAACGAGGTAAATTTCGGTGTAGACCCCTATTATTCAGTGGGGCTTACTGCCGTAAATTATCGTTATGTTGGAAAAGTCAAAGAACTTGGCGGCATGACCAGCGCCAACAAAAACCGCAAGTATGGAGATTAAAATGGACCACACAGCAATCCTCACCAA
>CAINNX010000058.1 GCA_903851305.1 uncultured Hyphomicrobiales bacterium
ATGCGTGAAAAGCTCGATAACGGTGACACACAAGCCCGCAAGGCCTATCTCAGGTCCGTCATCTCAAGGATTGAAGTCGACGACAAAACTGTCCGTATCATCGGAGAAAAAGCCTCGCTGGTCGACGTCATTACGGGACGCCAGACACACGCGGGAAATGTTCGTGGTTTTGTACGTAAATGGCGCGACCTAGGGGAATCGAACCCCTCTTTGCTGCGTGAAAGGCAGCCGTCCTAACCGATAGACGAAGGTCGCGCGAAGTGTCCAAAGAGCCGACACGAACGGCCCGAGAACGGGTTGGGGTATAGTGGCATGGTCGCGCTCTGGCAAGCCTCGGTGGCCACTTTCTGCCTCCAAAAGCTCACTTTTCTCTAACTGCTGCGACGTTCGGGCACAGCCATGTCAATGAGGCGCATCTGCACGCGCTCACGCCCACCCCATGTGTCGAGTGACAAAGTGCCTGCCAGATGCATCGCCTGCCCCTCATGGGCTTTGAGGGCCGCTCCCAGCGGGTTCCCCACCGCCCTGAAGGCCATCACATCAATACCAGCGCCATCGCCCGCCACAGCTCGCACTTTGAGGTGGTTGGTGCCCACCGGAAACAGTTTGGCGATCCTGTGTGCGGGCAAAACAAAGACCGGCTCGGGGTTTCCTGCTCCAAAGGGGCCAGCCGCCTCCAGCATGCGCAGAAGATCGGGTTGGGCGCCGGCCGCAGTCAGGGCAGCATCAATGGAAAGCGCATCATGGGCACGCGCGCGCTCGACAATTTCGCTCAAGCGCGCTTCCAGATAGGCTCGAAAATCGACCAGCTTGTCTTTCTGGATGGTGAGACCTGCCGCCATGGCGTGACCACCACCTTTGACCAGCAATCCATCCTCAACCGCAGCACGCACCACACGGCCGAGATCCACACCGGGGATGGAGCGCGCCGAACCCGTGCCGAGCTTGCCATTCATAGCAATAGCGAAGGACGGTTTACGGAATTTCTCTTTTAATCTTGAGGCAACAAGGCCCACAACACCTGGATGCCAGCCCTCGCCGGCCGTCACCACGCAAGCCCCTGTCTCATCAAGCCCGGCTGCCAGCGCTTCGGCTTCAGCTTGCGCCACCGTGCCCACTTCAATGGCTTGGCGCTCACCATTCAAGCGGTCGAGTTCTGTGGCAATGCGGGCGGCTTCATCTTCATCCTGCATCATCAGCAGACGGGCGCCGAGCGCCGCATCACCAATACGCCCCCCCGCATTGATGCGCGGGCCAATGAGAAAACCCAGATGATAGGGTTTGGGCGGACCATCCGCGCGCGCCACATCAAACAGGTGGCGCAGGCCCACACGCCCGCGTGCACGCATCACCGCAAGTCCTTTGGCAACATAAGCGCGGTTCAGTCCCTTCAGCGGCACGACATCGGCAATAGTGGCCAGCGCCACAAGATCAAGTTCCGCCAAGAGGTCGGGAGCGGGACGCTGTGCTGTAAAAAATCCATGCTCACGCAACAGACGATTGACCGCAACAATGACCAGATAAACCACGCCCGCTGCGCATAGATGACCAAGGCCAGACAAATCATCCTGACGATTGGGGTTAACGATGGCCAATGCTCCGGGCAGTTTTTCGGGCGCCTGATGATGATCAATGACCAATGTGTCGAGGCCAAGTTTTTTGGCTTCTTCTATTGGCTCGAAAGACGTTGTGCCGCAATCGACCGTCACCAGAAGCTTGGCGCCGTCGCCCGCAAGCTTTTTGATCGCTTCGACATTGGGGCCATAGCCTTCAAAAATGCGATCTGGAATGTGAATGATAAAAGGCGTCCCGCAACATCTGAGAAAATCGCCCAGAAGCGCCGATGAACAGGCGCCATCGACATCGTAATCGCCAAATATAGCGACCATCTCCCCATTGGTGATGGCTTGCGCGAGACGCGCGGCAAGGGCCTCCATATCCACCAACACATTGGGGTCTGGCATCAAAGAGCGAATGGTCGGGTCTAGAAAAGTGCTGCATGTATCAGCAGTGACACCACGCCCCGCCAGCACACGCGCCAGTAGATCGGGATGGCCATAGGCCTGCACCATGGCCTGCGCCTGACCTTGGGCTGCCAGATCAAGCCGATCCCGCCACACTCGCCCCAGCACCGATTGCCCTACCCCCAGAAACAGGCGGTTGGGCAGCGTCCCGGGGTTGGAATCGGCGGACTGGCTCATAAGCTTTTATGGCACAGGCTGATGACAAGGCCCAACGGCTCGTCATTGCGAGGAGCGAAGCGACGCGGCAATCCAGCGCTTTCCGTTTAGCAGTCGCGCCGTGGATTGCTTCGCCTTCAGCTCGCAATGACGAAAGGGCGCCGCTGATGCGACGCCCCTGTTTTCTGGGTCCAGCCAAATCCTAGTCGAGACGGAACTTGTCCATCTGGCGGTGTTCGCCATGGATGCGGCGAACCGTGCCCGTCACCGAGCGATAGATCACGGTTTCCGTTTCAATGATCTCGCGACCGAAAGTAACGCCCTTGAGCAGCGGGCCCGTGGTGACGCCTGTCGCGCAGACGATAACATCGCCCGAAGCCAGTTCGGTCATGTCATATTTTTTCTTCGGGTCCTTGATGCCCATCTTCAAAGAGCGTTCGCGCTTTTCTTCTGTGTCGAGGATGAGACGACCTTGCATCTGGCCACCCACACAACGCAAAGCACCCGCTGCCAGCACGCCTTCAGGCGCGCCGCCTGTGCCGAAGTAAATATCAACGCCCGTCATTTCCGACTGCGCGGTAAAGATCACGCCTGCCACGTCACCATCGGTGATGAAGCGAATGCCAGCGCCGACTTTGCGGCAAGCATCGACGAGATTCTGATGGCGCGGACGCTCCAGAATGAGCGCGGTAATTTCCGAAGGCTTCACGCCTTTGGCTTTGGCCAGCGAGAGGAGATTTTCTTCAGGGCTCATGTCGAGATCAATGGTGCCCTTCGGGTAGCCTGGGCCAATCGCGATCTTATCCATGTAAACGTCGGGCGCATTGAGCAGCGATCCGGCTGGTGCCATAGCCATAACCGCGATGGAACCTGGCAAATCCTTCGCGCAGAGCGTCGTGCCTTCGAGCGGATCAACAGCGATGTCGACCTTGGGGCCAGTTGTGGTGCCGACTTTTTCGCCGATGAACAGCAT
>CAINNX010000059.1 GCA_903851305.1 uncultured Hyphomicrobiales bacterium
CCTGAGCGAGAGCCACCGCCTGCTCGCCCATCTTGGCGCGCGTCGCCGGGTCGAGCAGCGGTGACGGCGCTTCCTCGATGACCTTCTGGTTGCGGCGCTGGATCGAACATTCGCGCTCGCCCAGATAAATTACATTGCCATGCTTGTCGCCGAGCACCTGGATTTCGATGTGGCGTGGATTGACAATAAATTTTTCGACAAAGACACGATCATCGCCAAAGGAGCTTTTGGCTTCAGATTTGGCGCGGGTGAAACCTTCTGCCACTTCGTCGCGGCTATAGGCAATGCGCATGCCTTTGCCGCCACCACCAGCTGACGCCTTGATCATCACGGGATAGCCGATCTCATCGGCAATTTTCACCGCATGCTCTGGGCTCTCGATCACGCCAAGATAACCGGGCACGGTTGAGACTTTCGCGGCATTGGCGAATTTCTTGGATTCGATCTTGTCCCCCATCGCGGCAATGGCGCGCGGATTGGGGCCGATGAAAATGATCCCATTTTCTTTCAGCGCATGGGCAAACGCCTCGCGCTCGGACAAGAAACCATAACCAGGATGCACCGCTTCAGCGCCCGTCTGTTTGCAGGCGGCGATGATCTTGTCGATGACGAGATAGGATTCGGACGCCGCTGGTGGGCCGATATGCACGGCTTCATCGGCCATTTCGACATGCAGCGCATCTTTGTCAGCATCCGAATAGACAGCGACAGTTTTGATGCCCATGCGCTTGGCTGTCTTGATGACACGGCAGGCAATCTCGCCACGGTTGGCGATGAGAATTTTCTTGAACATTTGCGCCCCGACAAGTCCCGGCGCTGTAAAGCCCGGGCAGGAAATCCTATTCCGGTCCATGTTTAGGGTGGAGCCGCGATCCGGTCCATTCGCCTAAGGGGGAAGCCGGAGCGTCAACAGGGCAATTGAGCACCCTGTTGTCAGGCCGCTGACAGGATTTTTTCGAGGCCTGGCCAACTGGCAGCCCGGGCTTTGACACTCTCGAGAAAGCTCTTGGGGACGGTTTGGGCCTCGCCCAGAATATTCACCAAGAGGGCCAGACGGGTCAGTGTCTGGGCCTGGTCGACCCGTGCCAAGAGCCAGCTCGCCTGCTCGGGGCTCACCACGCCCGTGGGGCGGGATTGCCAGACGATATGGTCGGTCAGGGCCTCCACGAACAGCGCGGTCCAGCTCTCGGGCTTGGTGCTGGGGGCGGCGTCAATCTCGAACAGGGCTTCCGCCTCTGCACGGGTGACAAAACCAAAGCGCAGCACACGGCGGCGCAGATGCACCACATCCTCTTCGGTCAGGACAGAGCGCGCCGCTAAAGCGGCAATGGAGGCACGCGGGGTTTCCCCCTCTCCCAATTCAAAACGGCTCAACACGCAAAGCCTCACTCGTTACTTAAAACATGACACCAGACTGAGCCTGGCTCCTTTCACTTGTGTGAATCTGGCGGAGCGGTCGCGAGTCAGGGTTAAGGGGAGTGGAATCGGCGTGGTTAAAAAATGCCGTCATTGTGAGCGGAGCGAAGCAATCCAGAAGGCCTCATGTGGGGCGTGTCTGGATTGCGTCGTCGCTTTGCTCCTTGCAATGACGGTGAGGTGCTTGCCAAAAAACCGACCTTGCGCCATGTGATGCCCCATGACCCAGTCCATCGGCCTCCATCACGTCACCGCGCTCTCGGGCAACATCCGCCGCACGCATGATTTTTACACGCGCGTGCTCGGCCTGCGGCTTGTCAAGAAAACCGTCAATTTCGATGATGCCGCCAGCTGGCATCTCTATTATGGCGATACGACCGGACTGCCCGGCACGCTGATCACCTTCTTCTCATGGGAAGATACACGCGCCGCCAAACCCGGCTTTGGCGAAGC
>CAINNX010000060.1 GCA_903851305.1 uncultured Hyphomicrobiales bacterium
AAGAATATCGACAGCCTCGCCCTTGGAGCCCAGCGCCAAGCGTTGATGCACACCAAAGCGATGTTGCTCGTCGACCACGGCAAGACCCAAATCACGGAAGGCCACAGCCTCCTGAAACAGCGCATGCGTGCCCACCACCATGTCGATGTTGCCAGCCTCCAGCGCTTCTAGCGTCTTGCGGCGCTCGGCTGCTTTGTCGCGGCCTGTCAGCAGAGCAACTTTGACGCGCGCGGCCTCGCAGAGCGGTAGCATGCGCTCGTAATGCTGGCGCGCGAGAATTTCTGTCGGCGCCATCATGGCCGCCTGGCGGCCCGCTTCCACCATGGTCGCCATAGCGAGTAGCGCGACCAGCGTCTTGCCAGAGCCAACATCGCCTTGCAGCAGGCGCAACATGCGCTCATTCGATGCCATGTCGGTGCGGATCTCTTTCAAAGCCTCGACCTGCGCGCCAGTCAGCGAGAAGGGGAGCTCTGAGAGTATTTTTTCAGAGATTTTGCCATCACCCACACTGGCGCGTCCGCCCAGTTTCTTCATGCGCGCGCGCACAAGGCCGAGCGCGACTTGGCTTGCCAGCAATTCGTCATAGGCCAGACGCAGGCGCGCCGGATTTTGCGGATCGAAAATTTCTGGCCCCGTGGGGCGATGTACGCGCTCCAGCGCATCATGAAATGTCGGCCAGCGGCGTTGCGCTATGAGTGGTAGGTCAACCCATTCCGGCAGATCGGGCAATTTGGAAATTGCCGCTTCAGCGGCTTTTTGCACGGCGCGCTGTGTCAGGCCTTCTGTCAAACCATAGACAGGTTCAACGGGCGGTAGTTTGGCGAGTGCGGCTTCATCCAGCACTTTGTCGGGATGGACCATTTGCAAATGGCCGTCCCACAATTCGAGCTTGCCCGATACCCAGCGTTTGGCGCCCATGGGCAGCGAGCGTTCGATCCATTGGTGATTGGCTAGAAAAAAGACGAGCGCCAGATCGCCCGTTTCGTCTTCCACCACGACACGATAGGGCGCTTTGCCACGCGTATTGCTGGCGGGCGGGCGATGTTCAACCACGGTGACTTCGAGCAGCACAATCTGGTCGCGTGGTGCGTCCATGATTTTGGGGCGTGCGCGCCGGTCAATGCCCGAATGGGGCAGGTGAAAGAGCAGATCGGCCACGCGCGGCGCCCCGCCATGGGGCGTCGCCAAAGCGCGTTCGAAGAGTTTCGAGGTTTTGGGACCGACGCCGGGAAGGGTTGCCACATCAGCAAAGAGGGGGTTGAGGAGATCTGGACGCATAGTCAGCCGTTTTGCCACGGATTGATGAGCGTGATTGGCAGATGCGCAAAATCTTTTGTGTTGCGCGTTGCCAAACTTGCATCCGCTGTCGATGCAATTCCGGCAATCATCATATCTGATGGCGTTGTGACAAGGCCCTGACGTTCGCGCGTGGCACGAAAAATCCCCGCCTGCGTGGCAGCGATTGCATCTAAGACCAGAACATTCAGGGCAGCACTCAATTGCACGAAGCGTGCACTCAGATCGTTCCGGCGTTTGCCTTCTGGCAGACGGTGCAAACCATATTCGATTTCGGCGACCGTGATGGCTGTCGTGGCAAGACGCATGTCTCCGAGCGACATCAGCCATGTCCGCACCTGCTCGTCAGGTCGCGGTTTCATCAATTCTGAAACGATATTTGTATCGAGAAGGATCATGCGCGCTCATGTCCCGATCCAAAGTCAGGTGCCGGGCGATCAGCCTCCCGCGGCGCATGCGTCAGTTCAACGCCCTTGCTGCCGTCAAATAATTCGCGCGACAGAGTCCAGAGAGCAGCGCCTGAAACGCCGCCCACAGCCTGTTTCAGGATCACGCGCGCTTCCTCTTCCATGGAATGGCCATGCATGGCCGCGCGGATGCGCAGGCGCTCTTTCAAACCGTCATCCAGATTGCGTATTGTCAGCGTAGCCATGGGTGGTGTCTCCTGATGAGAGAGAGTGTAATGCTAGCAATGCTAGCAATGCAATCAAATTCCTCGTTCAGAACGCCCTGACAGCCGCCGCCGCCTGCCCTATATAGGGGGGAACGCAGGGTGGCCGAAGCCGTCCGGCGCCATGTTCATTTTGAGGAATTCGCCCGTGACCGAATCCACGATCTCCAGCGCCGGCCTTGATGACCGCCGCCGCGCCGCCTTTTACCGCGCCTGGCACCGCGGCATGCGCGAGATGGACATTTTGTATGGCAAATTCGCCGATGCCGAGATGGCCAAGCTCACCGATGGCGAGCTTGATCATCTTGAGGCGCTGATGGATCTGCCTGATCGCGATGTGCTGATGTTCATCACCGGTGAGGCGCCGACCCCCGCCGAATTCGACACGCCACTCTTCAAAAAGCTGAAAGAGTTCCACAATCACGCTGGCCCGATCTTCGGCTGACAGGATTGTTGTGACAGATTTCAAAAAAGCGCTTGCAGAGATCAAAGCCGGACGCAGTCTGACGCTTTCCTCCGTGCCCGACGGTTTCGATGCTTTTGTGGCGGCCGATTTCGCCCGCCTGATGGCGGGTGACGCGCATGGGCGCGCGGCTGTGCTTGTGCACGTGGCCCGCGATGGCCAGCGTGCGCGCGCCTTTCAGGAGGCCTTCACCTTCGCTGCTCCCGAAATCGAGCTGCTCGATTTTCCGGAATGGGATTGCCAGCCCTATGACCGCGTCTCGCCCAATGCCGCCATTGCCGCACGCCGTGTGACGGTTCTGGCGCGGCTTGCCAAATCGCAATCCTCCGAAGAGCGTCCGCGTGTCTTGTCGACCACCGTTGCTGCCCTGCTGCAGCGTGTGTCGCCGCTGAAATGGATCGCAGCTGAAAGTTTCTCCGCCGCCCCCGGCAATGCCGTGAATATGGACGAGCTGGTGCGCTGGCTCGAAAACAACGGCTTCTTGCGGGCAAGCTCCGTGCGCGAGACCGGCGAATATGCGGTGCGTGGCGGTATTCTCGATCTGCAGGCGCCCGGCATGGCGGCACCTGTGCGGCTCGACTTTTTTGGCGACACGCTGGAATCGATCCGCACCTTTGATCCCGAAACACAGCGCACGACAGGCCAGTTGCGCGCGCTTGATCTGGTGCCGATGAGCGAAGTGCAGCTTACCAGCGAGAGCATGCGCCGATTCCGTCAGGCCTATGTGGCGCAATTTGGCGCGCAGACGCGTGGTGATGGCCTCTATGAGGCGATCAGTGAAGGTCGCCGCCATGCGGGCATGGAGCATTGGCTGCCGCTGTTCTTCACCCATACCGACACGCTATTTGATTATGTGGGCGATGCGCCGCTGTTTCTGGATCATCTGGTCGATGATGCAGCAGGCGAGCGTCTGGCACTTATCAAAGATTATTATGATGCGCGCAAAGAGCAGCATGATGCTGACACGGCACGCTCGCCCTACAAGCCCTTGCCACCATCTACGCTTTATCTCGCGGCTGAGGATTGGCGCAAAACGCTTGATGATCGCATTTGCATCAAGCTGACGCCTTTCGCACAACCCGAAGCGCGCGGGATTATTGATTGCGGCGCAAGGCTCGGGCGCAATTTCGCGGCTGAGCGTGCCGATGAGAACATCAATGTGTTTGAGGCCGTGGTGGCGCATATCCGCGCGCAGCAGGCCGATAAGCGCCGCGTCATTCTGGCGGGCTGGTCGGATGGTTCGCGTGATCGCCTGGCGTCTGTCTTGGGTGAACATGGGCTGAAGGGCACGGAAGCCGTCTCCTCGCTGACGCAAGCCTTGGGCGTGACGCCACAAAAGGTGGCGCTTGCCGTTGCTGGCCTCGAACAAGGGTTTGAGGCGGGCGATCTGGTTGTCATGTCCGAGCAGGACATATTGGGCGACCGCTTGGTGCGCCAGCGTAGACGCACGAAAAAAGCGGCTGATTTCCTGAGCGAAGTCGCCTCGCTTTCGGCGGGCGACCTTGTCGTGCATGTCGATCACGGCATTGGTCGCTTTGAGGGCCTGAAGGCGATTGACGTGTCGGGCGCACCGCACGATTGCCTCGAAATCCATTATGCGGGCGGCGACAAGCTGTTTTTGCCGGTCGAAAACATCGAGCTTCTCTCTCGTTACGGATCAGAAGATACGGAAGCCCAGCTCGATAAATTGGGTGGCGTGGGCTGGCAGACGCGCAAATCGCGGATGAAAAAGCGCATCCGCGAAATGGCGTATGAGCTGATCAAGATTGCGGCTGCGCGCATGACACGCGAAGCGCCCAAGCTCATTCCCCCTGAAGGGCTCTACGAAGAGTTCTGCGCGCGCTTTCCCTATGATGAGACAGACGATCAGCTGCACGCGATTGAATCCGTGCTGGAAGATCTCGCCGCCGGACGCCCGATGGATCGGCTGGTGTGTGGCGATGTCGGCTTTGGCAAAACCGAAGTGGCGCTGCGCGCAGCCTTTGTCGCTGCCATCAACGGCAAGCAGGTGGCGGTCGTTGTGCCCACCACATTGCTCGCGCGCCAGCATTACAAGACCTTCTCGCAGCGCTTTGCTGGCCTGCCGATCAAAGTCGCGCAAATGTCGCGCATGGTGACCGCCGCTGACATGCGCCTGGCCAAGCAGGGACTGGCCGATGGCGGCGTCGATATTATTGTTGGCACGCATGCCGTGCTTGGCAAAGGCATCGAGTTCAAGGATCTCGGACTCGTCATCGTCGACGAAGAGCAGCATTTCGGCGTTGCGCATAAGGAACGCCTGAAGAGCCTGCAGGCCGATGTGCATGTGCTCACCCTCTCAGCCACGCCAATCCCGCGCACCTTGCAGCTTGCCATGACGGGCGTGCGCGAATTGTCGATCATTGCCACCCCACCTGTTGATCGCCTGGCGGTTCGCACATTCATCTCGCCCTTCGATGAATTGCTGGTGCGCGAGGCATTGCTGCGTGAGCGTTATCGTGGTGGCCAGAGTTTCTTTGTCTGTCCGCGTATCGAAGACATTGAAGATGTCACGGCCTTCCTGCGCAAAGCCGTGCCGGAAGCCAAATGCGTTGTCGCCCATGGCCAGATGGCCGCAGGCGAGCTCGAGGACAAAATGTCAGCCTTTTATGATGGCAAATACGACATTCTCGTCTCAACTGCGATTGTGGAATCGGGCCTCGATATTCCAACTGCCAATACGATGATCATCTGGCGCGCGGATATGTTTGGTCTGGCGGCGCTCTATCAATTGCGTGGCCGCGTCGGGCGTTCCAAGACGCGCGCCTATGCTTTGTTTACAACGCCAGCCAATCGCACCATAAAGCCACAGGCCGAGAAGCGCCTGAAGGTCCTGCAATCGCTCGACACATTGGGCGCTGGTTTCCAGCTGGCGAGCCACGATCTGGATATTCGCGGTGCGGGCAATCTGCTGGGCGATGAGCAGTCAGGTCATATCAAGGAAGTGGGCTACGAGCTCTATCAGCAGATGCTGCAGGATGCCGTGAATGCGCTGAAGGAAGGTCTTGAGGCGCCGGAAGAAGAGCAATGGTCGCCGACGATCACTGTGGGCACCCCTGTCATGATTCCGGAAGATTATGTGCCCGACCTGCCGCTGCGCATGAGCCTGTATCGCCGCATGTCGACGCTCAGCACGGATGAAGAGATCGAGACTTTTGCCGCTGAAATGATCGACCGTTTTGGGCCACCGCCTGATGTCGTCGAACAATTGTTCAAGCTGGTTGCGATCAAGGCGCTTTGCCGCCGTGCGCATGTCGAGAAGGTGGATGCGGGTCCGAAGGGCGCGATTCTGGCCTTCCGCGACAATTCCTTCGCCAATCCGCAGGGGCTTGTGCGCTATCTCGCCGAACAAGGGCCGGATGCAAAGGTGCGCCCTGACATGCGCGTGGTCTTTATCCGCGATTTCGAAACGCCAGCGCAGCGGCTCGAAGGCACGCGTCAGATCTTGCGCACGCTTGTGGCGATTGCGGAGAAGAAAAAGGCAGGGTGAGTTTTCCCTCTCCCGCATGCGGAAGAGGGTGTCATGCGCAGCATGACAGGTGAGGGTGAGTGCTGTTGAACGGCCCTCATCCGCCCGCCTTCGACGGGCACCTTCTCCCGCCTAGCGGGAGAAGGGCGATTAACCCTCCACCTCACTACCCGCTTTCCAGATCACACCGACCAGCGCGTCAACAGGTTGCGCGCCTGAGACCGCATATTTGCCGCCGAAAATGAAAAACGGCACGCCGGAAACACCCATGCGGGCAGCGGTCGAGATTTCCTCGCGCACCGGCACAATATCAACGCCTTCAACAAACAGGGGCGTGATGAGATCAACATCCAGACCGGCCGCGCGCGCAATATCGATCAGCACATGGCGGTCGCCAATGTCCTGTCCCTCGACGAAATAGAGGTTGAACAGCCGCTCCACGACCTCGCTTTGCTTGCCGCTTCCCTGTGCCCAGCGGATCAGGCGATGCGCGTCGAGCGTGTTGGGTGAGCGGGTGATTTTGTCGAAGGCGAAAGCAATGCCGTCTTCTTGGCCTGCTTCTTCAAGGCGCGCGTGAATGTCCGCGATTTTCTCCGGCCCGAATTTGCGCGACATATATTCGTGACGCGCAATGCCTTCGGGCGGAATGGTGGGGTCCAGCTGGAACGGACGCCAGCGCACATCATAGTCGAACTGGGCAACCTGTTTCATCGCGGCGTCGAGCTTGCGCTTTCCTAAATAGCACCACGGGCAGACGACATCTGAGACGACATCAATTTCAAGTGTTGGCATAGAAATCTCTCAAGGCGCCTTGCGCCACCAAGTGTCGAGTGTGGCCCCAAATAGGGGCGCGGCAAATTGCGCGCTGCGCTCAGGCCGCGCCAAAGCCGTCGAATGCGCGAACCATTGATCGGCTGCGTGGTACAGCGGCACGATGTAAAAACCGGAAAGCAGAACGCGGTCAAGCGCGCGCACCCCATCCGTAAAGTCAGCCTGCGTCTTGGCCGCAAGGAGGGCTGCAATCATCGCATCGATAGCGGGTGAAGCCGCACCTGTCAGATTAAAGGAGGCTTCTTGTTGCGCGCTGGCTGAGCCCCAGCGACCACGCTGTTCGGCACCTGGCGATGCAGAGGCTGCCCAAAAGCCTAACATCATGTCGAAATCAAATTTTTGGCGACGGCGCTGATATTGCACTTCATCGACCAGCCGCACGCGCATGGACACGCCAATGCGCTTGAGTGACTCGGCATAATTCAGCGCAAGCCGTTCCTGGTTGCGGTCGGTCACCATCATTTCAAATTCAACCGGCTTACCGTTGGCGCGTTCCGTCAGAACGCCCTCGCTCAGCGTGAAGCCCGCTTCTTTCAACAGATCAAGGGCGCGCCGCGCCGTGCTGCGGTCGCGGCCTGTGCCGTCGGTCTTGGGCGGTGCCCATTGTCCTTCGAGAATGTCTGCACGCACAGCGCCGGGGAAGGGGGCGAGCAAGGCGCGCTCGTGAAGGGAGGCTGCGCGTCCATGCGACGAGAGATCGCTCTCATCAAAAAAGCTTTTGGTGCGCCGATAGAGCCCGCCATAGAGCTTGGCATTCACCCATTCAAAATCAAACATCAGGCCAAGCGCTTCGCGGGCGCGTGCATCTTTGAACAAGGGCCTGCGTGTGTTGAAGGCAAAACCGGTCATGCCTTTGGGTACGCCAATGGGCAGGCTTTCCTTGGCAAGTTTGCCGGATTTCATCGCAGGAAAATCATAGCCTGTCAGCCAGCGGGTCGGATTGGTCTCTTCGCGATAATCCACCAGCCCGCCTTTGAAGGCTTCATAGAGAGCGGCTGCATCGCGGAAATATTCGATGCGGATGTCGTCAAAGTTGAAAATGCCGCGATGAACGGGCAAATCTTTGCCCCAATAATCAGGGTTGCGTTTCAGGTTCAGGATTTCGCCGGGCTTGATGGATTCGATGCGATAGGGGCCAGAGCCAACCGGAATATCGAGGCTCGTTTCATTGAAGCGCTCGGCATCTGTGTGCTGGCGCGACAGCACGGGCATCAGAGCCAGAGTGAGTGGCAATTCCCGGTCGTCCGTGCCGGTAAGATCATAGGCAATGGTCAGCGCATCTTTCGCTTCGATCTTTTTGACCTGCCCATATGCGGCGCGCTGTTGCGGGCGCCCTTTGCTTTTCAGTAGTTCAAAGGTGAAGAGCACATCATCAGCTGTGATCGGCGTGCCGTTTGAAAAACGCGCACGCGGATCGAGGCGGAAGGTGACATGTTCGCGCGCCTCATCCGTCTCGATCGTTTGCGCGATCAATCCGTAAAGCGTGAAGGGCTCGTCCAGCGAACGCACCATCAGCGTCTGGAAGACATTCGTGTTGAGCCCTTGCGCCGTCGAGCCTGCTTTCAGGTTGAACGGGTTGAGGCTGTCGAACGTGCCCTGAAAGCCAATCGAGAGGCGCCCGCCTTTGGGGGCATCCGGCTTGGCATAGGGCAGATGGGTAAAATCGGGCGGCAGAGCGGGCTCGCCATGCATGGCAATGCCATGGCGCGGGCCGGTGTCTTCACCGGCCTGTGGGTGGCTGAATGTGCCTGACCACAGAAGACAGGCCAGGGCCGCAAGGCGAATCGCGCTAGATCTCATGGGGGGACACTAGGGGCTGGCAGGGGGCGGCGGAAGTCGGGCTTGGCCTCCCCACGCCTCGGTCTATCCATTGAGATGGTGAATTCTTGAACTTAGCCTAGCGG
The DNA here is from genome assembly GCA_903851305.1 of uncultured Hyphomicrobiales bacterium. Taxonomy (GTDB): domain Bacteria; phylum Pseudomonadota; class Alphaproteobacteria; order Rhizobiales; family Beijerinckiaceae; genus Terripilifer. The sequence continues at coordinate 8,652 of CAINNX010000060.1, forward strand.
AGGTCTGGAAAGCTTCGCGCGAAGGGGATAAAGAGGCGCACGCCCATCTCTCGCCGCAATCTGACGTGAAGAGCGGGGAGGCAAGCTATTCGGCCGCAAGAGGCCGGTCATGAAAGGATGATCTATGTCCCTGTCCACGAAGCGCCTCGGCGCTGCCGCTCTGGCCGCGAGCCTGTTGCTCTCGGGCGCCACCTTCGCCCAGCAGAAGCCTGCGACCCCGCCGGCCGCTCCGGCTGCGCCTGCCGCTCCGGCACAGGCCCCACAGGGCCCGCTGCGCGTTGAGCTGCAGCCCTCGCAAGGCGAATGGACAAAGGTTTGCGGTCGCGATCAGGCAGCCGGCAAAGACATTTGCTACACCACCCGCGATTTCGGTCAGGCAGCTGATCAGCCGCCGGTGCTGGCTCTCGCCGTTTATGACGTGAAGGGTGACGACCAACGCATCGTGCGCCTGCTGTTGCCGGTGGCTTTGATGTTGCGTCCGGGTTTCCGCTTCTCCGTCGATAAGGGCGCCACACAGGAAGGCAGCTTCGAAATCTGCTTCCCGAACGGCTGCTTTGCTGAATCCAAGGTGAAGGGCCCGACCATCGATCAGATGAAGAAGGGCACCTCACTCAATGTCATGGTAAAAAACCAGGCCAGTAATGAAGTGAACTTTGTGCTGCCGTTGGCTGGCTTTGCCAAAGCCTTCGACGGGGCGCCGATCGATCCCAAAGTTCTCGAAGAGCAGCAAAAGCAGCTTGAGCAGGAATTGCAGAAGCGCGCCGAAGAGCAGCGCAAGGCCATTGAAGCCCAGCCAGGTGCAGCACCTGCCAAGTAAGGCTTTTGGTTTTATGAAATCAGAAACGGCGGCTCTCAGGCCGCCGTTTTTTTATGGTCAAGAGAACTGGCTGGTCGCGCGCAGTTTGTTAGTGCCATCGCCGCCCACGTCGAACATGTCGCGCACTTGTGGGTGGCGCACGGGTTGCCCGCTGTCATCGGGTAGAAGATTCTGCTCCGAGACATAGGCCAGATATTCTGTCTCCGCATTTTCAGCGAGCAGATGATAATAGGGCTGGTCTTTTGAGGGCCGCACGTCAGCCGGAATGGCGAGCCACCAATCTTCCGTATTGTTGAAGACAGGATCGACGTCAAAGATCACGCCCCGGAAGGGAAACTTCCGATGCTTCACAACCTGACCGATACGAAACTTGGCAATCCGACTTTCCATGGTGCTCCTCGTCAAGGGCGCATGGGTTAGGACGGGGCAGGGGGGCGTGTCAAATGACGGTTATTTCCTGGATTGCCACATCGGCCTCCGGCCTCCTCGCAATGACGGGCGCAAAAGCGCTACCTTTCCGCCGTCATTACGAGCGCAGCGAAGCAATCCAGACTTACAGCCCCGCCTTTGCCGCAAAATCCTTGTCACTTGCCGCCACCTGTCGTGCCAGATCGACCATGACTTTGGCCTGTTTCCAGGTCGCATCATCCTGCATCTTGCCATCGATCATCACAGCGCCTGTGCCGTTTGGCATGGCTTGCAAAATCTTCAAGGCAAAAGCGACTTCCGCCGGATCGGGTGAGAAGACGCGCTTGGCAATGGCGATCTGGCTCGGGTGCAAAGTCCAGGCACCGGCGCAGCCCATCAAAAAGGCATTGCGGAATTGCGCTTCGCAAGCCGCACTGTCGGAGAAATCCCCAAAGGGTCCATAGAAGGGTTTGATGCCAGCCGCCGCACATGCGTCGACCATTTTGGCGACGGTGTAATGCCACAGATCCTGCTGATAGCTCGTGCGCGGCTCGTCGCCTTGCGCATCGGCCAGCACTTTATATTCGGGATGACCACCCCCCACGCGCGTGGTCTTCATGGCGCGCGAGGCGGCGAGATCAGCTGGCCCCAGGCTCATGCCATGCATGCGCGGCGAGGCTATCGCGATCTCGTCGACATTTTTCACGCCTTCGGCGGTTTCGAGAATCGCGTTAATGAGAATGGGCTTTTGCACGCCATGGCGCGCTTCTAACTGGGCGAGGAGCTGATCGAGATAGTGAATGTCCCACGGGCCTTCGACCTTGGGCAGCATGATCACATCGAGCTTGTTGCCGACGGTGCCGACAATCTGCGTGACATCATCGAGCACCCATGGGGAGTTGAGCGCATTGATGCGCGTCCACACGCCCGCTGTGCCAAAGTCTGTCGTCTTGAGCATGTCAATGAAGCCCGCACGCGCGGCTTCTTTGGATTCAACGGCCACCGCATCTTCCAGATTGCCGAGCACGACATCGACCTCTTTGGCGAGCTCACCCGCCCGCGCGCGGAGCTTTTCGACATGGGGTGGCACGAAATGAATCATGCGCTCCAGACGCACGGGCAATTCGCGAAAGGGGGTAGGGGCACCCGCAGCGAGAGGTTCGAAAAATTTGCGCGGCGTCTTGCCGACCATGATGGAGCTCCGGTTTCGCAGTGCAGCATGGCCTAGATCGGCCCGCGCGTCTATTTCGCCTTTTTGAGGGCGGCGTGTTGCTGTCGCTTGCCTCAGACCCGCTGAGGCACCACCATGGGCGCATGACAGCTCTGATGATCTCCTGGCCCAAAACACGTGAATTGCTGACGCCTGATGAAATGGCTCGTGCCGATGCGGCCGCCATCGGCTCTGGCGTGTCGGGTTTGGCTTTGATGGAAAAAGCGGGCGAGGTAGTGGCTGATGTGGCGGCCAGTCTGGTTTTGCCATTGAGCCGCTCCAAACCGCGCATCGCAGTGCTCTGTGGCCCGGGCAATAATGGCGGCGATGGCTATGTGGCGGCGCGCCTGCTGGCCGGACGGGGCATGGCTGTGATCTGCTTTACGCTGGGTGATCCGACCAAGCTTCAGGGTGATGCCGCGTCAGCTGCAGCCGCTTGGTCGGGGGCGTGCCACGCTTTGCGGGCCTTTGATCCTGACATGTTCGATCTGGTGATCGATGCCTTGTTTGGCGCGGGTCTGACACGTGACCTCGAAGGCGAGGCTGTTGAGGTCGCAGCGCGGATATATGACTGGCGCAACCGTGGCGGGCGCGTCTTGGCGGTTGATATGCCCTCGGGTCTGGATGGTCGCACGGGGCGGGTGCGGGGCACGGCGGTTGAGGCTGATGCAACCGTAACCTTCTTCCGTCTAAAGCCCGGACACGTTCTGATGCCGGGGCGTGCGCTCTGTGGTGATTTGCATCTGGCGCATATCGGTATGCCTGAGGGCCTTCTTGATCATTTCGCAGTTGCAACATTTCTGAACGGCCCTGCGCTTTGGGGAGAGCATCTGCCCAAAGCTGAACGGCAGGACCATAAATATGCACGTGGTCACGTGCTGGTGGTGTCTGGCCCCGTCTTTCATACGGGTGCCGCGCGTTTGGCAGCACAAGGGGCGGCGCGGGCGGGGGCGGGGCTGGTGACGCTTGCGGGCACGACCGCCGCGCTGAGTGAACATGCCTTTCAGGTGACAGCTATTATGTGCGCCCCCCTCACTGGTGCCTCCGATCTCATCCGGCTGTTGGCGGACCCACGCAAGACTGTGGTTGTTATCGGCCCAGGCCTTGGCCTTGATGAAGAGGCACGCAGCCTGCTTGAAGCTGTCGTTTGTTCAGATCCGGCGCGGGCGCTGGTGCTGGATGCCGATGCGCTGACCCTGATGGCGGGTGACATGCAACGCTTCTGCGGGCTGATCAAAAGCCGTTCCGGGACCGTGGTGCTCACACCCCACGATGGAGAATTCAAACGACTGGCCAATGGTTTGGCGCGCCAATTTGAATCAGTTTCACAAGCCCCTGAATCAATCTCGCAAGTAGCAGATTCAAAACTTGAACAAGCGCGCTGGCTCGCTGCATCCACAGGTGCAACCGTTCTGCTGAAGGGGGCCGACAGCCTTGTCGCCATGCCCGATGGACGCGCGTCCATTGCCACGGATCTGCCGGCGGAGCTGGCCACAGCTGGCTCAGGCGATGTGCTGGCGGGGATCATCGGCGGTCTGCTCGCGCAAGGTATGCCAGCTTTTGAAGCGGCCAGCGCAGCTGTCTGGCTGCATGGTCGGGCAGGAAATCTAGCTGGGCGCGGGCTCGTGGCTGATGATCTGCCCACCGCATTGGCGTGCGTTCTGGCCGGGCTCTGAACTGGAAAAAAGGCCCTAGAAAGAAAGGAGGCCGCCGGTTTGCACCAGCGGCCCAAGTCTAGGGAGGAAACGCCCAAGGAGGGCTGGATCGGCGATAACGCCAGATCGTGTTAACAATATGGATTGTGCATCGCGGTATAACCAGCGGGAAGTTCGCATGGCCGTCATGCGTCTGGTGCAGAGCTTAGCTTAGGCAGTGCACTGTGTTTGACCGCGTTTCGTGCCTGTTTTGCAGGCGTCCAATCAGGTGACAGCGAACCAGCCGCTTGGCCCGTCATGGCCATCCATCCCGCCCGTGAGGGGCCAACGGCCAAGATTATCAGC
>CAINNX010000061.1 GCA_903851305.1 uncultured Hyphomicrobiales bacterium
CCTGGCTGTAGGCATAGCGATCATCATGCTCTTTCAGCTCGACGCCCATCATGCCAAATTCAACCGGGTTCCATCCCGACACAATGTTCAGGCCAAAGCGGCCGTGACCGATGTGGTCAGCCGTCACCATCTGTTTGGCGGAGAACACGGGATTGCAGAAAGCCACATGCAGAGTGCCGAAGGTCGTGATCTCTTCGGTCAGCGCGAGCAGGCCGCAGGCCCAGGTCAGCGTTTCAAAGGTTGTGCCCTGCGTGTCGCTCTTGCCTTGGTAGCCATGCCAGCGACCGATGGGGAGCAGAAATTCGAGTCCCGCTTCATCGGCCATTTGTGCGGCTTTGGCATTATTATCCCAGCTGGCATCCCAGCGCTCGGGCGCCAAGGTCAGGCTCAATCCGCCTGAGCAATTCATGCCAAACAGGCCGAGCTTGAACTTGTTCTTATTATAGATGCGCGTTTCGTCGCGATTTTTGGCGTTCATGACGCATTGGCTCCTTAAGGCATTTTATTTCGGCATCTGGATGAAGTCGGCCACCGCATCGACGATCGCCTTGGGACTGTTGTTCAGTTCCGTGATCAATTGCTCCATCTCGGCACCCGAGAAGGGGTCAACATCAAGACCAAGGCGTTCGGCTTCTTTCAAGAAAGCCTCGTCTTTCATCGTCGCATCAAAGGCCGTGCGGATCGCTTGCGCGCGGTCTTTGGGCACGTCCTGCGCCATCACGAACGGATAGGCCATGGAAAATTTGCGCGCATAAAAGCGCAGCATGTCTTTGTCTTCCTGGCGCGTGGCAAGCTCAATGGCGGTCGGCACATCGGGCAATTGGCGCATGCGTGACACGCCAAACTGCACCAGCACGCGCACCTTTTTGTCGCGAAACCAGTCTGGCCGCGCAGATGTGAGATTGGGCAGAATGGCGCTATTGCCTTGCACTTCGCCACGCTCAGTGGCGATGAAGACGTCATTCTGGCCCTCATAACCCGTCACAATGTCAAACTTGGCGCCCATGAGCCGCGAGAGAATGAGCGGCAATGTATAATTATCGCCACCCACAGCGGTTGATGCGAGAATGATCTTGTTGGTGCGCAGATCTTCAAACTTTTGCGCGGGCGCCGTGTGCCAGACCCACAGCACATGGGGTTGCTGCAAGGGCGAGCCGATCCATTGCAACTTGTTCACATCAAACATTGCCTTGCCGCCGCCTTTGGACAGCATTTTCAGCGGGCCTTCGAGTGCAATGTTTGGATTGGTCATGCCCATGACCGTGCCGTCTTTCTTCGCGGCATTGGTCAAATAATTCATCATCGTCAGGCTGGAGGCACCCGCCATATTGGAGACGACGAAACCCGGTTTGCCGGGAATATATTTCCCCATATGGGCGACGACGGCGCGCGACACGAGATCGTAGGCCCCGCCTGCTCCCGCGCCAACGATATTTGTGATGGTTTTGCCGGTGTAGAAATCCGCAACCCCATCAGCCGCACGACTGGGATGAGCCGCTCCAAGGCAGATGGCTGTTGCCATGCCGGCCAAGGCCATGACCTTGCGCATATCTACTCCTCCCACGCATCCGGTCTTTGTTGCCGGAGCTTGTTACAACCATAAAGCTAGTCCGGCAGGCGGTAGGCCGTCAACGCAAGCTTGGTTGCGGGAGGCGGCTGGAACCCCTAGCATGTCAAAAAAAGAAACAGGGAGGAGCCTATGGTACGCCGCGTCGGCCTCATTATTCCGTCGTCCAATCGCATGGTCGAGCAGGAAATGGCGCGCTACTTCCCCGCTGACGTTGTGCCCCATGTCACGCGCCTGCGCATGACGGGGGGAAATCGCAAATCCATCGATGATCTTCTGCCCGCGGTCGAGGCCGCCACCGCCGCGCTCGTCGATGCCAAATGCGATGTGGTTGTCTTTCATTGCACCGCCAATTCCATGTCAGAAGGCACAGATGGCGAAGCGCGTCTGCTGGATGCGATGACAAAAGCAGGCGCACCGCAGGCTGCCACCACGTCCACTGCGATTATCTCTGCCCTGCAGGCACTTCGGGCCACATCCATTGCGCTCGTGACGCCCTATAGTGAGGCTGTCACAGAGCATGAAGTGCATTTCCTCAACGCGCGCGGCTTGGATGTGCCCTATGCGAAGGGCTGGGATCTGGGTGGGAGTGATGCCTATTGTTTCACGCCTGCTTCGGTCTGGCTGGAGCGCATGCTAGCGGCGGATGGTGTGGCGGATGCTTTCTTTCTTTCCTGTGCCAATGTGCAAGGCATCGGGATAATCGATGAGGTCGAGCGCCGCCTTGGGCGGCCCATGATCACCAGCAACCAAGCCGTTATCTTCGAGGCTTTGCGCCTGATGGGCTGGGCGGGTCCGCAGCGGCCGCCGGGGCAAGTGTTTGCAACGCTTTGATCGGGCTTCCCTCCCGGGGATAGAATGTTATGCTTTTGAAATAATACGGGCCGAAAAAGAGCCCGATTGCGGGGAGTGGGACATGGGGCGTTTGACGCAGGGCTTGGCTCTTTTGTGCGGACTGTCATCTGGGGCGCTGCCAGCTCTGGCCGATGAGCCCGCCTTTTTCCGCGATAAGCAAATCCGGCTCATCGTCGGCTCGGCTGCTGGCTCTGGTTATGATGTGAATGCGCGTCTCTTTGCGCGCCATTATGCCGGCCATCTGTCGAGCGGCGTCAATATCATTGTCCAGAACCAGCAAGGTGCGGGCAGTGTGGCCATGGCCAACCAGATTTACAATACAGTGCCAAAAGACGGCACGGTGATGGGCGCGGCCATTAACGGCATGCCGACATCTGCTTTGTTTACGCCTGATGTCGTGCAGTTTGATCCGCGCAAATTCAATTGGCTAGGCTCCACCAATCGCGACACACAGATCACCTATGTCTGGCATACGGCGCCGGTGAAAAATCTGGCCGATCTGATGAAGACAGAAGTGGTGGTGGGCGCAACAACGCCGGGCACCACGCAATTTGAATATCCGTTGGTGGCGGCGAAATTGCTGGGCCTCAAATACAAGCTGATTTCTGGCTACAAAGGCACAACCGATATTCATCTGGCGATGGAACGGGGCGAATTGCAGGGCATGGGCTCGAATGCCTGGTTGAGCCTGAAAGCGCTCAATGCCGATTGGATTCGCGATGGCAAGGTGATCCCCATCGTCCATTTCAATTTTGAGCGTCATCCCGATCTGCCCAATGTGCCGACGATTTTTGATGCAACCAAAACAGAATCAGATCGGCAGGCTATGGCGTTGATGGTCGGGCGTCTCGAATATGGGCGCCCCTTCTTTTTGCCACCGGGTGTGGCACCTGAGCGCGTAAGCTATATGCGCCGTGCCTTTGATGCGACAATGAAGGATCAAGCCTTTTTGGCTGAAGCGGCTCGCGCCCAGATTGATGTGGATGCAATCACGGGTGAGCGCGTGAACGAACTGGTAGAAAAAGCCATGCAGACGCCGCCCGAAGTGGTGAAGCGTGTGCGCGAGGCGCTCGAGTCCGGGGGAAAGTGAACCGAAATGACAATGAGAAAAGAAGCGGGCTACCGGCTCGCCGTCGATATTGGTGGGACTTTCACAGATATTGTTCTCGAAACACCGAGCGGTTTTGAATCCGGAAAAGTTCTCACCACACCTGATCGCCCAGAGCAGGGCGTGATTGATGGTGTCTGTCTTGTCCTCGATAAGGCAAAAGTTGCTGCCGCACAGTTGGATCTCGTCATTCATGGCACAACCTTGGCCACCAATGCGATCATTGAGCGACGTGGGGCGCGCACAGCGCTGATCACCACGCAGGGGTTCCGCGATACGCTGGAATTCGCTTTCGGTCACCGCTTTGATCAATATGATCTGGAGCTTGAGAGGCCAGAGCCGCTGGTCTCGCGCCCGCTGCGCTTTGAGGCTGTCGAGCGCATGGCGGCTGACGGCACTGTGCTGCTTGCACTTGATGAGCAGAGTGTGCGCAAGGTCGCGGCGCAATTGTGCGAAGAAAAAATCGAATCTGTCGCTGTCTGTTTCCTGCATGCCTATCGAAATGGCGCGCATGAAAAGCGCGTGCGTGACATTCTGAGCGAAGAATGTCCGGGCCTTTTCGTGTCACTCTCGCATGAAGTCTGCCCGGAAATCCGCGAATATGAGCGCACGTCGACGACCGTCGCCAACGCCTATGTGCAGCCGCTGATGTCGACTTATCTGGGCAAATTGTCGGGTGCCTTAAAAGAGCTTGGTGTCGATGGTCCTTTGCTGATGATCATGTCATCAGGGTCGCTGACCTCGGTCGAGACCGCGCGGCGTCTGCCGATCCGCTTGGTGGAATCAGGCCCGGCAGGCGGCGCTATTCTGGCGCGTGAAGTCGCCAAAGAAATTGGTGCTGATCGCACGGTCGCGCTCGACATGGGTGGCACGACCGCCAAGATCATCATGATCACCGATTATGAGCCGCGCCATGCGCGGTCCATGGAAGTGGCGCGCGCTTATCGTTTTCTGGCTGGCAGCGGTTTGCCCTTGCGTATTCCTGTGATCGAAATGATCGAGATTGGTGCAGGCGGTGGGTCCATCGCACATGTCGATGAATTGGGCCGCATTGCAGTGGGTCCGGAAAGTGCAGGCTCTGTGCCCGGTCCCGCATGTTATGCGCGCGGCGGCACACGCCCCACGGTGACTGATTGCGACCTGTTGCTTGGAAAGCTTGATCCCGATGCCTTTGCTGCGGGCTCGATGACGCTCGACACACAAAAGGCGCGCCAAGCCGCCGAAGAACATGTCGGCAAACCTGCCGGCATTTCATGGGCAGATGCGGCGGGTGGCGTGTGCGAAATCGTCGACGAAAATATGGCCAATGCCACACGCGTGCATGCCGCTGATGCAGGCGAAGAGCTGGAAAGTCGCGTGCTCATTGCAACCGGTGGCGCTGGTCCGCTCCATGCAGCCCGCATTGCTGAGAAGCTGGGTATTCAGACAGTGGTCGTGCCTAAAGCCGCAGGCGTCGGGTCGGCTTATGGCTTTCTGAAAGCCCCGATTGCCTATGAGGCGGTCTATTCGCAGATCATGCATCTGGCAAAATTCCATGCAGCCTCTGCCAATCAGGTTTTCGCGCAATTGCGCAAAGAGGCTGAAGGCGTGGTGCGGATCGCCTCCGCTGATCGCCCGCTACGCGAGCGGCGATTTGCGGACATGCGCTACAAAGGGCAGGGGCATGAACTGGCCGTTGAGATCCCCGCGCGCATCTATGAAGATGGCGATGGCGCAGCTCTCGCTGAGCTGTTTGAAGCGCAATATCAGAAAAACTATGGCCGCCGTATACCCAATCTCACCGTGGAAGCCCTGACCTGGACACTCGTTTTGTCAGCTGTTGACGAGCGTGCGCAGGCAGCCGTTCTCAGCGAGCCAGCGCGCACGCAAGCCCTCGCCATGCGCAAGACTCGCGTGTTTGATGCGGAAGTCGGCGATTTTGTCGAAGCGCAAATCATCAGCCGCGAAGCTTCACCACCGGGTGCTGCTTTCGCTGGCCCCGCGCTTATTGTCGAAGATCAGACGACAGTCTGGGTGCCCTCAAGTTTTAATGGACGCATGTCGGCTGGCGGTCATGTGATCTTGGAAAGGAAGGGCTAAGATGAGCTCGCAATTCCAGAAAATCCGCAATCAGGTTATGTGGGATCGTTTGATCTCCGTGGTGGAAGAGCAAGCGCGCACCTTGATGCGTGTGGCTTTCTCGACTGTCGTGCGTGAAGCAGGCGACTTGTCGGCAGGTGTGTTCAACACCAAGGGCGATCTGTTGGCGCAAGCCGTCACCGGCACGCCTGGCCATATCAATTCCATGGCGCGCTCTATCCGGGAATTCCTGAAAGTCTTTCCAGCGGAGACGATGAAAGCGGGCGACGTCTATATGACGAATGATCCGTGGCGCGGCACAGGGCATTTGTTCGATTTCACCGTTGTCACGCCGACCTTTCACAAAGGCAAGCTAGTTGCCATTTTCGCCTGCACGGCGCATGTGGCTGACATTGGCGGCAATGGGCCCGATCCTCATTCGCGCGATGTGTTTGCCGAAGGGCTCTTCTTGCCGATCATGCCACTGGTCATGCAGGGCGAGATCAGCCAATGGCTGATGAAGCTTTTGTGCGCCAACAGCCGCGAGCCTGAAAAACTGGAGGGTGACGTCTATGCGCTCATCGCCTCCAATGAAGCGGGTGGCAAGCAGCTCTCCAGCATGATGGAAGAATATAAGCTCACCTCCCTCGATGATCTGAGCGATCACATTCTCTCCTCTAGTGACAAATCCATGCGCGAGGCGATTGCGCAATTGCCGAAAGGCACGTGGTCGCACAAGGTCACGATTGATGGCTTTGCTGATCCGGTCGAGATTGCCGCCAAACTCACCATCGATGGCGAGAAGATTTACATCGATTTCGCAGGCACATCCGGCGTGTCGAAATATGGCATCAATTGCCCGATTTGCTACACGGATGCCTATACGAGCTTTGGCATCAAATGCCTTGTGGCGCCGCGTCTGGCCAATAATGCTGCCGTGCTGGCGCGCATTGTTGTCACAGCGCCCGAAGGCACCATCGTCAATGCGCCGTTCCCCGCGCCTGTCACAGCACGCGCACTGATTGGCCAGATGTTGCCAGATGTTGCCTTTGGCTGTTTTGAAAAAGCCATGCCCGGTCGCGCGCCGGCTGAAGGCACGGGTGCCAGCTGGAGCCTGCGCTTTGGTGCGGGCCCTGGTGTCACGGGGCCTGATGCGAAAGGCACGAAGTTTCTGTCACAGAATTTCCAGAGCGGGGGCATGGGTGCGCACTGGAAGCACGATGGCATTGCCGCCACAC
>CAINNX010000062.1 GCA_903851305.1 uncultured Hyphomicrobiales bacterium
AGATGGAGTTGGCAATGTCGAAGCCGGTCACACCGGGTTCTAACTGGCGCTGCGCGCCATCCGGGACAGTCACGGAAATCATGTCGTCTGCTGTTGCTCACTCGCCGATACGAGTCGGCGTAAGCGGGATTGCTATGCTGGGCGGAATAGCCGATTGGGCGCGGGGGGCGCAAGCTTTCTCCCGTCATTGCGAGCAAAGCGAAGCAATCCAGAGCCTCATGTGCTGCCTTCTGGATTGCTTCGCCTTCGGCTCGCAATGACGGCTTTTATTCGACCGCCTCACAGCGCCACCGGCCATAGCGCCAGGGCGTGAGCGTTGAAGCGCCCTTGGGGCGCTCATGCGGGGCGGGATCGTAGCCCGATCCACCCCATGGGTTGCAGCGGCAAATGCGGGCCAGTCCCATCCAGCCACCCGCCCACAGCCCATGGGTCTGGATGGCCCCGTCCGTATAGTCCGAGCAGCTGGGCAGATAGCGGCATTGCCGCCCGATCAGCGACGAGAGCGTCAGCTGATAGGTGCGGATCAAGGCATGGGCTAGACGGCGCGGCCAGAGCGCCAGAGGGGTCACCCGGCCCTCGCGACTTTGATCTGGTCGAGAGCGGAAACCACCGCGTCAAAAGTCAGCAATGTCGAGGCATGGCGGGCTTTATAGTCGCGCACCGGCTCCAGAACGGCGCAATCGGCCCATTTGCCCTCTGGCGGCGCGCCATTCTCCTTGAGCATGGCACGCACCGCCTCACGCACACCCCGCAGCTCGTCGGGGGTCGCCCCCACAACATTGCGGGCCATGATCGAGGCGGACGCCTGCCCCAGCGCGCAGGCCTTCACGTCATGGGCGAAATCCGTGACTTTTCCGTCAGCAAGCGTCAGATCGATGGTCACGGTGGAGCCGCAGAGCTTGGAATGGGCCGTGGCCGAGGCGTCGGGCGCCGACAGCCGACCCAGCCGGGGGATGTCTCCGGCCAGTTCCAGAATACGGCGGTTGTAAATATCATTCAGCATGGAGTGACCTGACATGAGCCTGAGTTTACCCCTATATAGGGCGGCGGAGGCGCTGACGAGAAGGGCATGCCCCGGACCGGCCAAAGAAAATGACTCTGCCTGACTGGTCCAAGCTTAAATCGCTCCCGTAACTCCAAAGAATTCCTGCAACCCCTCAATTGGAGGCGCCACATGGATGCCGTGGTTAAGACCTTACCTGCCCGCAAAATAAAGCCTGCCGTCGAACCCGCCGTGCGCCCAAGCCGGGAAGAAGCAGAAGCCGCCGTGCGCGTTCTCTTGCGCTGGGCTGGTGACAATCCTGCTCGTGAGGGCCTGATCGATACGCCCAAGCGTGTTGTGAAAGCCTATGAAGAACTGTTTGGCGGCTACAAAGAAAACGCCAAAGAACATCTTGAGCGCGTCTTCGAGGAAGTCGAAGGCTATGACGATATGGTGCTGGTGCGCAATATCGGCTTTGCCTCGCATTGCGAACACCACATGGTGCCCTTCGTAGGCAAGGCACATATTGCCTATTACCCGTCAGAAGGCGTGGTCGGCCTGTCGAAGCTCGCTCGCGTGGTAGAAACATTTGCGCGGCGTCTGCAGACGCAAGAGACCATGACCGCCCAAGTGACGGACGCGATCGACACTGTGCTCAAGCCACGCGGCATTGCCGTGATGATTGAGGCTGAACACATGTGCATGTCGATGCGCGGCATTCAGAAACAGGGGGCTTCAACAGTCACCACCCAGTTCACGGGGGTCTTTCGAGACGACCCGTCGGAGCAAGCCCGCTTTTATACGCTGCTGCGCGGCTTCAAATAAGAAAAGGCGGGCTCAAGACCCGCCTTTTTTATTGCCTCTTTTCCGCCCTTGCGAGTGCCCCGCGCGTCATTGCGAGGAGCGTGAGCTCCGAAGCAATCCAGAGGCCTCGGCGTGGCTTCTGGATTGCTTCGCTTCGCTCGCAATGACGGCCAGCTTGTTTTATAAAGCTGCTGAAATCACAGACACGGGCCTCCCATGACCGCCTCCCCATTTGCCCCTCGCGGCACCAAAGACCAGATCGAAGAAGGTGCCGGCTTTGCGCCCCAGTTTGATCGTGACGGGCTGATCGTTTGCGTCACGCGTGAGCGCCAGAGCGGCGACATTCTCATGGTTGCCTATATGAATGAGGAGGCGCTTCGCCTCACGCTCGAAACCGGCATTGCCCATTATTGGTCGCGCTCGCGCCAATCGCTCTGGCGCAAGGGCGATACATCAGGGCAAGTGCAAACCGTCACCGAGATGCGCACCGATTGCGATCAGGACGCGATTGAACTCATCGTGGACGCCGGCGGCGATGGCAAGGCTTGCCACACCGGACGCCGCTCCTGTTTTTATCGCAAGGTCGAGAGCGCTGCCGATGGCAGCATCACTCTCTCCATCACGGAATAAGCACGCTTAGGCAGTCGCAATATAATCCTTCAGCGCCCGCTGTTCGGCTTCAAATTCCACGAGGCGGTAGCTGACCACATCGCCGATGGACACAAGGCCTCTCAGCTTGCCGCCCTCGACAATCGGCACGTGACGAAAACGACCGCTGGTCATTTTTTGCATGAGCGCATTGATCGTCGTCCCCTCATGCGCGGTCACCACACGCTCGGTCATATGATTGGCAACCATATCGCCCAAGGCGCGCGGACCACGCTCGGCCAGAGAACGCACAACGTCGCGCTCCGAAATGATGCCAACCACGCGCCCGTCATGATCGGTAACGACCAGCGCGCCAATGCCTTGAGATGAAAGTTGAACAGAGACTTCATGCAAAGTCTGTTCGGGTGCAATCGTGGCTACTTGTCGGCCCTTCACTGCGAGAATGCGCGACACTGTCATGGCACTCGTCCTCCCACCTGCTGATGCAGTCTCAGGAGGATGAGCGCAAAAAAGTGAGCCGACAAGATATGCGGTCTTCGCCTTTCGGCCAGACTCACCGAAACTCGAAGCTGAAATCCGATCTCTTGGGATCAAAGATTGAAAAAAGGAGCAAGCCTGCGAGAAATCCGCCGACATGGGCCTGCCAGGCGACGCTACCTTCGCTCAAACCCAGCGGTTGCGCGCCCACACCAAAAATCAGATTCGAAACAAACCAGAAAATGATAAAAGTCAGCACGCGCCTGTCGCGCAGCACATGACGCAAGGGCAAGGCGGATCGCTGATAGGCCATTGGCTCATCCGGCCGCAAAGCCAAAGCCAGACCGAGCGGGGCGCCTGGCTGAAAGACAAAACGCAAAGCTGCTCCCATCGCACCTGAGACAGCTGCAGAGGCGCCGATCATCGGCGTGGCATCATAAAGGTGCAGCGCATAATGGGTTCCTGCCCCCGCCAGTGCGGTGACAATGCACAGAGCGACAAAACGCCAGCTGCCGAAGCGGCGCGCAACCGGTGCTCCAAAGGCTGCGAACCAGATCGCGTTCAGTCCAAAATGTGACCAGTCCGCATGCAGCAGTGCATAGCTCAAGATCGTCCATGGCTGGAAAGACCCATCGCCAAAAAAGTAACTGGCGATCTCGATCTCATCGCCGCCCTGCAGTGCAATGGCACGCAAATGTGCGGCGACGCCGCTGGTGTCAAACAAAGTGGTCAGGCGCGCAGGCACAAAAGCAAAGGCCCGCAGCAGCTCAAGATCTTCTTCATTGGAGAGAACATGCAAACGGAAGGCGTGGATCACGCCCATCGCCACGATGAGCCAAAGAATGACGCCCGGCAGATTAAAGAGGCGTTCGCGTGGCTCTCTCAAGGCGATCCAATCTCCACTTTAGTCAATCTGTTTCATATCGCGTGCAAAGCGCTGCCAGTTGGCAACATAACGAACAGCGGAACGTCGCAAACCGTCTATAGCATCGTCATCGAGCGTGCGCACGACTTTGGCGGGTGAGCCGACAATCAGGGAATTATCCGGGAACTCCTTGCCCTCTGTGACCAAAGCATTGGCGCCCACAAGACAGTTTTTGCCGATTTTCACATTGTTCAAAATCGTCGCGCCCATACCAATCAGCGAATTGTCGCCAATGACGCAGCCATGCAGGATTGCGCTATGGCCAATCGTGCAGCCCTCGCCCACGACAAGCGGAGCACCAGGGTCGGTGTGCATCACCGTGCCTTCTTGCACATTGGAGCGCGCGCCGATCGAGATCCATTCATTGTCGCCACGCAAGGTCACGCCAAACCAGATGCCCACATCTTCACCAAGCTTCACCTTGCCAATCAGATTGGCATCGGGCGCCACCCAGTAGCGGCCCTTTTCGGGAAGGTCAGGCGTCAGATCACCCAGCGCGTAAATCGGCATGCCAATCTCCGAAATCAGAAATCGTCAAGATCGAAATCGAGGATCGCCATTTGCAAGGTAAAGCTCTTGCCCTTGGGATCATCTGCGGAAATCACGCCCAGAAAATCCTCGCCATGGTTCAGCTCAACGGAATCGGCCTTGCGCATGCGCGCCACAATCGTGAGTTTGTCGTTCTCGAACAGCATGCGCAGATATTCCTGCAGCGTCTCGCGTCCGACAGGAATTTTCATCTCGAAAGAAAATGAGCGGTCGCCATCCTCATCATCGACATCAATGCCACCGATGCGACGCTCACCGAAATGCACATCTGCAGCTTCGACGTTTTTGGGATTCAAAGCCACACGCAAAGCTTCATTGCCGAAGGAGTGACGCAGAAATTCCTGCAGCTTACGAAGTTCGGTCTTCTCCAAAGGCATATTCCAAATCCCGTTCTGTGTTCCAATTTTCAAGCGCTTTGCCAGAAAAGCCACCTGCCCGCAAGCAGGTGTACTTTGCTAGACGTCCAACTTGTCGGCGAGAATCTGATCCATCGAGCGTGAAGGTTCAGCGCAACCGGCCTCTCCCACAACGCGAGCCGGCACACCAGCGACTGTTTTATTGTTGGGAACGGAGGCCAGCACAACCGAGCCTGCGGCCACGCGTGCGCAATGCCCGACCTCGATATTGCCCAGAATCTTGGCACCCGCGCCGATCAAGACGCCCCAGCGAATTTTAGGGTGACGATCACCGCGCTCTTTGCCTGTGCCTCCCAGCGTCACATCTTGCAAAATCGACACATCATTTTCGACAACCGCTGTGGACCCCACAACAAGACCCGTCGCATGGTCCAGAAAGATACCCTTGCCAAGCGTGGCCGCCGGATGAATGTCCGTCTGGAACACTTCGGATGAGCGCGCTTGCAGATAGAGCGCAAAATCCCTGCGGCCACGGTTCCACATCCAATGCGCGAGACGATGCGTCTGCAGCGCGTGAAAACCTTTGAAATAGAGAACCGGCTCGATGAGGCGCATGCAGGCGGGATCACGATCCGCGACCGCCAGAATATCGGCACGGAAGGCATCACCCAAGGACGTATCCTCGGAAATGGCTTCCATATAATGCGCGCGGATCAAGGCACCGGGCACAGCCGTGTGATCTAGGCGCGCCGCCACACGGTCAGCGACGATCTCTTCCACAGAGGCCAGATTGAGAATGGCCGGACGGATGAAGCCAGCGAGTTCAGGCTCGCGGGCCATCGCTTCCTCGGCCTCGGTCTGAAGCCGCAAAAAAATCGGATCAGCCCGCCCATCGGGGGCGATTGTGGCCGTCAGCACCTGCGACATACCAAACTCCTTTTGCGTCATCTCTTCTAGCACGCTCTCACGCCCGAGGGCGAGCACTGCCAGATCAGGGGCGCTCATTGAGGAAGGCCAGCACGCCTTCCTTGAAAACCTTGTCGCCCACCGCCAGATTGTGGTCGCGGTCGGGAATATCCAGTGCTTTGGCGCCAGGAATGAGGGCGGCCACGACATGGGGGTCACCCGCCACATCATCCTTGGTGCCCACAGCAATCAGAACCGGCACGCGGATGGCGCACGCCTCATCATGGGTCAATGTCTGGCGTGAGCCGCGGATACAGGCAGCCAGAGCCGGAAGATCACTCTTGGTCTGTTCGGCAAAGGCACGAAACATCCGCTGCATCGGGTCGGTCAGATCATCGAGCGAGGGCGCCTCCATGGCATCTGCAATCCCCATCGGCAGACCAAGCCCATCCACCAGATGATGACCCAGTCCACCCAAAATAGCGGAGCGGACATATTCGCGGTGGTTGAGCGCCAGAAAGGCGGTGATCCGCGCGCCCATGGAATAACCCATGACATCGATCTTACCGAGCTGGAGATGCTCGATCAGGCGGCGTGCATCCTCGGCCATGGTGGCGGTGTGATAGAGCGCCGGATCATAGACCTTCTGGCTGGCGCCATGGCCGCGATTGTCGAGCGCAATGACGCGCCGTCCCGAATGGGTCAGAAATTTCACCCAGAGCGTATTGACCCAATTGATGGCATGGTTGGAGCCAAAGCCATGGATCAGCAGGATGGGCTCGCCGATATCAGGCCCGGTTGGGGCATGGTCGATATAGGCAATTTGCAGCCCGTCTGAATTGAAAAAATGCATCTGGGGTATCCGGGGAAACGGGCGCGGACCATAGCGAAAGCTCTGGCCCTTTGTGAAGGGTCTCGCCGCAAGACCCTAGAGGCCGGGGGTTAAGCCTTTTTGACTCTACCCAAAGCGGCTTGCCTCGCTTATGGTGCCAGCCATCCAAGATCCATCCAGACGCACGGATTCCCAAGCCATGGCCGAACATTCCACGCCCCATTTCCACAACCAGCCGGGTGTGCCCGTCGTGCGCGTGGGGGCCAAGGAATTCATGTGCATCGGCGCGCTGCCGCCGTTCGATCATCCGCATATTTTTATCGATATGGGTGACGAGGCAGAAGCTGTCTGCCCCTATTGCTCGACCCTGTTCAAATATGAGCCCTCCCTGCATGGCCATGCGGACCCCGCATCCTGCGAGTGGAAACAGGCCGCGGCCTGACGCCCGCAAGGACGCAGGTGGCACGAGATCCTCACGAAAGACGGCATGCGCTGATTGCGGGCGCTGGCATTGGCGGCCTCACCGCCGCGCTGGCTTTGTCACGCGCCGGCTTTCGGGTGGAAATATTTGAACGTGCCGCCACACTGGATGACGTTGGGGCTGGTATTCAAGTGCCACCCAATGCCTCAAGCATTCTGGCGGATCTGGGTGTTTTGCATCGCCTGCAAGACAAAGCGCTTGAACCAGAGCGCCTGCGCGTGCGCAGCGGCGTCACCGGCTCTTCATTGATGACCCTGCAGCTTGGCCGCGACGCGCGCCTGCGCTGGGATCATCCGATGCTGGTGGTCCATCGCGCCGATCTCCAAAAAGCTTTGCTGGAGGCTGTAGCTGAAGACCACAATATCCGACTTGAACTTGATGCGCGCATTGCCAGCGTCACCAGTGATGCGCGCGGTGCGCATCTGAGTTTCATGCATGGTGGCGAGGCGTCTGGCGATCTGCTCGTTGGGGCTGATGGCGCGCATTCGATTGTGCGTCGTGCGGCGCGACTTGGCGGGGGGCCGGGCTATTCGGGCCGCGTCGCCTGGCGCGCGCTTGTCCCAGCCCAAGATGCACCAGCCTTTGCGCGTGCGCCCGAAACAGCGCTGTGGCTGGGCGCTAAAACACATCTGGTGCATTATCCATTGCGCGGTGGCAGCCTGATCAACATCGTCGCCATCACAGAAGATGAATGGCGCGGAGACGATGAAGATTTCTGGTCCACCACGGGCGAAGCACGCGATGTGCTGAAAGCCTTTCGTGACTGGGATACCTCTGCCCGCAAATTGCTGGAGACTGTGCACGAGTGGAAACGCTGGCCGCTACTTGATGCAGAAGCTCTGCCGCGCTGGAGCGCAGGGCCGATCACGCTGCTGGGCGATGCCGCCCATCCTATGCTGCCGTTTTTTGCACAAGGTGCCGCGCAGGCCATTGAAGATGCAGCCGCCCTTGGCGCGGCGTTCCGTCCACGCAATTGGCAGGAAGTGTCCATCGCGCGCGGCTTTGCCGATTATGAGCGCAAGCGGAAGAAACGCGCCACACGCGTGCAAGAAGCCTCGCGCAAACAAGGCATGATTTACCATCTCTCGGGCCCCGCCGCACTTGTGCGCGATGTGGGCATGCGGGCGCTGCCACCTGATATGGTGAGCTCGCGTTTCGACTGGCTTTATGAAGATCAGCGCGGCGCTTTCTTCACATAATCGGCCAAAAATTCACGTGTGCCGGTCGGCAGTGTCAATTGCTTGCGCACGCGCGCGTTGACCTGATCACCAGTGACGAAATCGGGAACATAGCCCAGCGTCTTTTCTGCATCGACTGCGTAATCAGAATCTTTTTCCAAAGCCAGAATGGCTTGGGTCAAGGCATCGCGCGCCTCTTTGGGCACGCCCGGCGGCATGACAATCAACCGCTGCATGGCGCCATTGGCAGCCAGAATGGTGCGATAAACATCCCACAATTGACCAGATGGCGGCACGCCTTTGATCTTCTCGTAAAATTGCGGAAAGGACATCATGTCGACGCCTTCCATTTGCTTGGGTGTGCGAAAGGTCTCGCCGTCATAGCCTGGATCATAAAACAGCGGGATGACTTCCCCCGTCTTGACCAGCGTGGGTTCGATCAGCGAGCGATAAGAGGGCGGCGATTCCGCATAATAATTGATCTCGCCTTGCTGAAGCGCCAGACGCGCGGCCTGCGAGCCGCGGTAGCTCGTCACATATTTATATTTAAGGCCGAGCATATCGAGCCCCATGCGCAGCAAAAGATCTTTGGCATTATCCGCACCAAGCCCGCCTGAGACAACACCTTCCGCACGGCCAAAATCTTCTGGTTTTTTCAAACCCGGCTTGATGTCAGTGCGCGCAAAATAAACGGTTGTGCCGGGCTGATAGGCGACGAATTCATAATTCTTGAATTCAATGCGGCGCGGTGCGGGATCATTGATCGCGCGCCAGATCTGTCCGGTAAGATAGCCAAAGGCCGTGCCATCGCGCGGCGCAATCTCGCCCAGCCAATTGGTGCCGATGAGGCCGCCTGCTCCATCCATATTCTGCACGATGAGGCTGGCGGGCTGGTCGAGATATTTGACAATATGTTTGGCAAACAGGCGCCCTTCGATATCGGTGGGGCCACCGGCGGCATAATTGATCATGATGGTGATGCGCTTGCCGCGAAAATAGCCATCATCCGCCGCTGCCATCTGGGCGCTGGACAGGCCCAAGAGAACGGCAGATAGCCTCCACAGACGCGCGCCAAGCCGCATGGTAACCCCTCCCCAACCTGTTTTCTTTTGTTGAAGACAGCTTGCAACGGAAGTGTCGGGCGAACAAGTCCCCGCCCAGCTCTTCCCATGGCGGTGTTTTCATGGAAAAACAGCCCCGCCTGCCCCCTTGATGGAATTGGTAGACATACAAGACTTAAAATCTTGGGCCTTCGGGCGTGCCGGTTCGATTCCGGCAGGGGGCACGCGCGCGCATCTTCATTGCCAAAACGCCACGGCTCCGCTCGTCATTGCGAGAAGCCGAAGGCAACGCGGCAATCCAGCGACCGCGCGTGAGGCTTATGGATTGGATTGCTTCGCTTCGCTCGCAATGACGGCGGGAAGAGACTCACCCCTTCTCGTTCTTCGAAATCGGCGGCTGGAACGCGAGGCCCAGATCCCAAGGGAAATAAATCCATGTGTCCTGGCTGACTTCCGTCACGAATGTATCGACCAATGGACGGCCCTGCGGCTTGGCATAGACTGTGGCAAAATGCGCGTTGGGCAACATCTCGCGCACAACACGTGCGGTCGCACCCGTGTCGACGAGATCATCGATCACCAGCACGCCTTTGCCATCACCATGCTTCACCACATCCGGCGCAATGCCCTTGAGCACTTTCAAGCCACCTTGCGTCGTATAATCATGATAGCTGGCAATGCAGACGGTCTCGATCATGCGAATACCAAGCTCGCGCGCGACAATAGCGGCGGGCACAAGGCCACCGCGTGTGATGCTGACCATGGCATCAAAGGGGCCAGCTTCCGCCAGACGCCAAGCGAGTGCGCGCGAGTCACGGTGAAACTGATCCCATGAAACCGGGAAAGCTTTGTTGTTTGGATCGGACATGTCTTAACCCTTCAGCTTGGCGCGCAGATCGGCCAGCATGGTTTCAATCTCTTCCACTGTCACAGCGACCTCTTGGGGGTCACGACCGCGCACGATGATCTGGTTGCGAAAAGCCCCATCGACATAGCTGGGATAAGAGCCAATCGAGAGGCCCTCATGCGCCTTGGCAATTTCACCGAGGGGCGTTGCATATTGGCCTTCAGGCAGGCCCGCATCGATCGCGTGCATGGTGAGCTTGACGCCCGTCTCCAGCGTCGGGGCCACGCTGTCGAGCATGGCCTGCATGATCATCGGCACACCGGCCATGGTGATGACATTGCCGATGCGAAAGCCCGGAATTTTATTGACCGGATTGGGGACCAGATCACCCCCACGCGGCACACGCGCCATGCGGCGGCGCGCTTCGTTCAGATCTTCCGGCTTGATGCGCTCGAGCATTGCATTGATGATGCGCTCGTCTTCATAAAGCTCGACACCAAAAGCCTGCGCCACTGCATCAGCGGTAATGTCATCATGGGTCGGGCCAATGCCGCCTGTGGTGAACACATAGGTGTAGCGCGCGCGCAAAGCATTCAGCGCGGCGACAATCTCATCCATCACATCGGGCACGATGCGCACTTCGCTGAGGTCGATCCCCAGATTGGTCAGATAATCGGCGATATAGCCAATGTTCTTGTCTTTGGTTCGGCCCGAGAGGATTTCATCCCCGATGACAAGAATGGCGGCTGTGATGGCTTTGCTGGAACTCATGGGTCTTTTCTCCGGCCCAAGCTTTAGAAAGCTGCCTACCCTGATGGCAAGGGGAAATGGCTCGGTTGAGAGGATTTCCCCTGCCCGCTCAGGCTCTTTGCCAGCCAATGTTTTCGCGCGAGCGCAGCACTTCGCGATAGCCATAGGCGGGCATCATTCGCTCAAGATCAACCGACCAGCCCGCACTGGCCCTGGCGCACAGGATGAGCTGCGGCCAGAGCTGCGGGGCTGCTTCCCGAAAGAATGGCTCGAGGATCACATCTTCTGCGCCCGACACGTCGATCTTTAACGCATCAATCCGCTCATAAGCTTCGCTCATCAAAATGGCGTTGAGTGTGCGCGCATGCACTTTCAACGAGCCGCCTTGCGCATCACTGATGCGCACCGATGTGCGGCCCTGGTTCTGCGCATCGAGAAACAATGTGATCTCGCCTTCGCGATCCGCCACCGCGCAATCCAGTGCTTTGACTGTGGCAAAAGGATTTTGGCGGATGTTGTAAATCAGCCGTTCGAAAATCACCGGATTGGGCTCAATGGCCAGAATTTGCGCCCGCGCGCCAGACAACCCCGCCATGAACAAAGCATAAGGGCCAGCACTCGCGCCAATATCAACGAAATGCAGATCCTCGCTCGCGATATTCATAAGCAAGGCCCGCTCGGCGGGATCGAAATAATGCGGCGTGAACAGCAAGCGCTTTTCGCATGAGTTGTTGGTGGGATAGAGCCGCATGCGAGCGCCCAGCGCCTCCACATCCAGCGGCCGCCCGCCCAGCAACTGAACGGCCAGACTGCGCAGCACAAAGGCGCGCCGCGCCCCTGCCCAGCTAGCCGGGCATGCGCGCGTCAACTGCAAAATGGCCCGCGCCAGCCCCGCAGGGGCGTGCCGGCCAAATGGGGACAGATCGTTGACGATGGCCTTATTCATGCTCCGCCCGGGACAGTAGACGCTCGCACCCCTTTGGAATAAAGGCGTTTTCTCGTCTGGGGGCTGTTGTAGCATGGAGCAGGCGTCAAATGCCAGAGCGGCCCCGATCCGCACTTGCGCAGGAGGCCAACATGCTTAGATTCAGCCCATATCCTGCGCCGCATGTCTTGACCATCGGCGCGCCTCCTCTTGCCAATGGAAAAACCATGACTTTCGTGGAAGCGGCCGAAGCTCCGAGCCGCAAGACGGGCCAGATCAAGTTACATGGACCAGATGATTTTGCTGCCATGCGCAAGGCCGGTCGCCTGACTGCCGAAGCCCTCGATATGCTGGTCGGATATGTGGAACCCGGCGTGACAACGCTGGCGCTCGACAAGATTTGCTTTGAATTTGCTATGGACCATGGCGCCTATCCGGCCCCGCTCAATTATCGTGGCTATCGCAAATCCATCTGCACCTCGATCAACCATGTCGTCTGCCATGGTATTCCCGACGACAAGCCGCTGCGCGATGGCGACATCGTCAACATTGACGTGACCCTCATCGTTGATGGCTGGCATGGCGATTCCAGCCGCATGTATAATGTTGGCAATGTGCCACGGCGCGCCGAACGTCTCGTCGAAGTCACTTATGAAGCGATGATGCGCGGCATTGCCATGGTCAAGCCTGGCAATACGACCGGCGATATTGGCGCGGCTATCCAGGAATTTGCCGAAGCCGAGCGCTGCTCGGTGGTGCGTGAATTCTGCGGCCATGGACTTGGCCGCCTGTTTCACGACGAGCCCAACATCCTCCATTATGGCCGACATGGCGAAGGTGTTGTGCTGAAGCCCGGCATGTTCTTCACTATTGAGCCCATGATCAATCTCGGCCGTCCGCATGTGAAAGTTCTGGCCGATGGCTGGACTGCTGTGACACGCGACCGCTCACTCACGGCACAATTTGAGCATACGGTGGGCGTGACCGAAGACGGCGTGGAAGTTTTCACGCTATCCCCCAAGGGCTACCACCAGCCGCCTTATTCCCAGATCTGAAAGGCTCCGAAAAAGGTGCTGCAGGCAAGCATCCAACCTTGCCTTCACGCTTTTCGGGTTCGTTCTGTCAATTTTGGATAAGCATTTTGATCGCTCCAAGCATCGCACTAAGCAACTAAGTTTTGGGTGGAACCGCACTCAGCACTTTGGTTCGTTCTGTCAATTTTTAAACGGGCCTCGCTTAGCCGACGAGCGGCTTTCTTCCATTTCGAAAAGGCTCGCCCTTCATAGCGTCTGCATGACGCTGCGAGCTGAATGGATTTCTTGAATGTTGATGGCTGCCCGAATACCTCGGCTGCCTGACGCATCGCCGATTGACTGGCGTTATGGACGCGCTGCAATTGTACCCGCGCATAAGCCGCTATGTCGGCCGCGGTCCTGATTTCTTGATCAGAGTTTAATCCACTAAACAACTCCATCAACTCATCATACATACCTTGTTCCGAAGGACTAAAGATCATCGGCAGAGAAAGTTGAAGCTTGATTGCGTTTTGAGACGACGTTGCTTTGCCCTCTTGGGTACGTGGTCCCTTACTCTTAGCTCCATTTAAACGAGCGGCCTCAGCCTTTTTTTGACTGGTCATTTACCGTCTCCGTGGTTGTTACATCCTTGAAATCGACATCAAGTGCACCGCGCTTGGCCTTAAGATCACGGTGGCGATCAATTTCCTTTATGATCGCGTCACGCCGAACTTCATTTGCAAGAAGCAGGCTTTCAATGGCCGCAAGTGTTTCTAAATTAGCACCTACGGCCTGTGCCTCGATGTGGGAATGCTCGCGATCTGTATTCTTCAAAATTGAATATATGCGAGTGATCGCTTCTTGATTGCCGGCGCCCCAACCATTGACAAGATCATCAATCTTTTCTGGATAGCGAATGAGCTGGCTCGATTGGTTTAAGAGAACTTTAACAGCGCCCAGTTCCCGCAGTTCGATAAATTGGGCTTTCCAACGCCGTAAGCGCAGAATTTCGAACAAGCGCTCAATGACATCACGACACCACAGCGTCTCAAGAATGTCCTGCGGATTGAGTTCTGCCGCAATTAATGCTTCGAGCTGAGCGAACTGATTTTCATCATCCCCCAACAACAATTGCGGCTTTCCCAAAACAGCATCGAGCTTCTGCTTCAATGGGGATAGTGACTGGTTTTTGGATGGTTTAAGGGCAGCTGACTTTTTCATCGAGCGAGATCCTGAACAGGTCATCGTCCCGCAACACCATGTTGCTGGATCGAAAACGCTGCCCTGCCTCACACCGGGGAGCTGGCCGCTTGGATTGCGTGCTTTCTTTCCGAAAGACAGGTCAACTGGAGACCGCACGCTTTCATGTCGTCATGCTGATCGAAACAAAAACTGACGTCAAGACCCTATCAGGTACAAGAAACAGGTAGGTTCAAAACACCCAGATCAATCAATTTTACCTACAGTTCGAATTGTAATCCCGGGGTTATTTCCGGGGCTTCCCGTGAACTCAATGCCACCGGCTTCAAGAGCCGCCTTTACTTCGAGCAGTGTGGCGGATCGGCTGGGCGGAATGCCATTCACTTCCTCAAATCGAGAAATGGTCTTCGAGGCCACCCCCGCCTTTTCTGCCAGTACGTTCGTTGACCAGCCAAGCGCGGCACGAGCAGCCCTAATTTGCGCCCCGGTAAGCATTGACAAACCTCAAAATGTCCATTAAATGTACTTTATTGTCTATAAAATAGACTTAGGAGGTATCGATGGCAGGCCTAGTAACCCTCGAACGCACCCGCTTTGTAGAACTCCGCCGCCGGCTGCTTGAGCTGCATCCGGACTTGGATGACCAGACCCTAGCCGACACGTTGGAAGGCGCAAGTTCTTTCCAAGAGGCGTTGGCCGCTTTGATCCGTTCTGCACTGGAAGATGAATGTCTGGCCAAAGCGCTCAAAGAACGCCTCGATCAGATGAGGGGTAGATTGAACCGCTTGGAGGCCAGAGCTTCGAGTAAGCGCCAGGTCGCAGTCGAGAATATGGAGTTGGCGGATCTGAGAAAGCTCCAAGAACCCGACTTCACTGCCTCGGTTCGATTGGGACCACCATCAGTCAATATCGTGGCTGAGGACGAACTGCCCATCGACTATCTCCTGCCCCAGCCTCCAAAGCCCGATAAGCGCGCCATATTGGACGCCCTGACTGGCGGCACATTTGTCCCGGGTGCCGTTCTCTCACAACCCAAGATCTCCCTATCCGTCCGGAGCCAGTAAGATGAGCTTCACTGACAGCCAATTGCGCTTGCTGCGCGCGCCGGTGCGTCCGCAATTCGTGAAAGAACGACAGATAGAGGACAAAGTCCTTCACTACCTCGAAGGCTGGCATGTCATCTCGGAAGCCAATCGTATCTTCGGCTTTGACGGATGGGATCGTGAGACGATACAGAGCCAATGCGTTTGGCAGAAGCAGATCGACTATCGCTATGCCGCCGCCTATCTGACGCGTGTCCGGATCACGGTACGAGCCGGAGAGAGGATCATTCAACGAGAGGGCTTAGGCTCTGGTGAGGCGGTCGCTGCAACGGCCGGCCAAGCCCATGAGCGCGCCAGCAAGGCCGCTGAGACTGACGCCACAAAGCGTGCCCTCTCGACCTTCGGCAATTCCTTCGGCCTCTCGCTTTATCGGGACAAGACAGAAGCACCTCAGGCCAAGGCGGCACGCAAACCACCGTCCAGGAAATCATCCATTGAGCCTGACGTCATCTATCCGGAAAAAGCTGACGAGACGACCGTAACATTCGACCAAGCGCACCCAGACAACGCCACGCAAGAAAACGCTTCGCAACCACCTGCCGGCACACAAAAGATGGTCGAAGCCTCGCTTACCGCATGGCTGCCCGCAGGAACGCATGCAACTCCAACAACGACGACTGCCCTACCGCAGCGGATAGAAAAATCCGCCCTTGCCCTGAGTGAGCCCAAACGCATTCGCAATCGTGAGCATCTGCGTTTCGTGGCATCCCAACCCTGCCTCGTTTGCGCACGCATGCCATCGCAAGCACACCACGTGCGCTTTGCACAACCGCGCGCCCTTGGCAGAAAAGTATCAGACGAATTTACCGTGCCACTTTGCGCCACTCACCACCATGAACTCCACATGCGGGGCAACGAGAAAGACTGGTGGGCCGAAAAACAAATCGAGCCGCTATCCATTGCAGAAGATCTATGGAAGGAAAGCTTCCCGAACCCAAGGAGCTGAATGTTCAGGCTCGTATGGTTGCGGGGACCCGCAACCACCGAGAGTTGAAATGCTGCGTTTAGGCTCAGCTTAACGACCCTACCCAAGCCTCTTCAGCGCCTCCGCGCCCACAGAGGCATCGAAGACCTGCTCATAGGGCAAGGCTTTACGCTGCACTTCGAGCAGCAGATTCAGCTCCTGCATCCAGTTCACGCGCTCACGCGAGAGCACAAGATCGGTTGCATAAATCCCTGTCTCGCGGAAAAAGCGCCACTGCCATTCAGCCGCCGCCGGATCAGCGCGGCCCAGAGCGGCTGTCTGTGCTTCAATATAGGCATCTTTAGATTGGGGCGTCATCAAGAAGCGATAAAGCTTGGCATAAGCTGCTAGCGTGCGCACCAGCGCCTCACGATTATTGGCGACGGCCCGTTCAGACGCATAACTCGCCTGGAAAGTGAACTCCGGCAATTCTGTCCAAAGATCGCCTTCCTTAATAACGCGCACACCATATTTTGCCTGCTGGTCGTAGACGTCAATTTCCGACACGCCCGCATCGACCGTGCCCGCCACGACAGCGCGGAAAACATCGGCCGTCGATCCGACATTCACAAAACGCACGCTTGAAGGGTCAACCTTGTGTTTGCGCAAAAGCGCAATGACCATGGCGTGCAGCAGTGCACCCACCGATCCGACACCAATGGTCTTGCCAGCCAAATCTTGCACCGTGCGAATATGATCTCGCTTGGTGTAGAGCGCATGCTCGATACCGACCAGCGCACCGGCGACAATTTTGAGCTTCGCTCCTTTTTCAAGCGCGGTCAGCACCTGTGCAAAGCCGGAAAACATGCAGATGTCATTCTCGCCCGACAGAAGTGAGCCCATCAGCTTGGAGCCATCCGAGACATAGGTGATCTGCGGCTCGACACCCATTTCCTGTAAATAGCCTTGGCGCTTCATCAATTCCTGCAGGGTGACGGTCGCATTGCCCTGCGTGTTGACGATTTTAATAATGTGTTTTTGCTGGGCCCTCGCAGGAGACGCCAAACCAAGGCCAGCACCCGTCCCGGCTGCCAAGGCTGCCGCGCCCAAAAGGCCACGTCGGCTGAAATCCACCATGCCACAACCTCCCCGCGCTTATCTTTTTGGGCCAGTCTAATCAGGGGAGAAACCAAGCGGAAGCGGCAAAACGGACTGTCCCGACCGACATTTAACCCTTTCCGGAAATTATCTCTTTCCCGACTGTCCCATCACGTCCTTGAACAGGGGTCCGGCCGGCCTTGCAGGGAAAGCCGATCACGGCAACAATGGCTTGAATTGGCGGGGCGCAGGCCCAAAGCCGAAAATACGGCCGATAAAAATCAAGGCGCATCAGGCCACGCCACAGGGAGGGTGAAAAGCACATGACCCCGGTCGTCGATATCCATCCGCACATTATTTCTGCAGACGACAAAGCCTATCCACGCGTCCCGTTGTTCGGCATTCAGTCGGAATGGTCGAAAGAACGCCCTACCCCGATTGAAGACATGATCTCTGCCATGGATGCTGCAGGCGTGGACAAAGCCGCCATCGTGCATTCGTCGACCTGCTACGGCTTTGACTGCTCCTACCTCGCCGATTCCGTAAAGCTCCACCCAAAGCGCGTGACAGGCGTTGGCTCTGTCGACATGCTCGCCACCGATGCGCCCAAGGTCATAAAGGACTGGGTCGCTCGCGGTATTACAGGGTTCCGCATTTTCACCGGTGGCAGCACCAAGGAATTCGACACCAGCGTGTTGGATGACCCTGCATCCTTCCCTGCCTGGACATTCTGCGAAGAACACAACCTGCCCATGTGCATCCAGACGGGCGCTTCGGGTCACGCTCAAATTGCGGGACTCGCCAAGCGCTTTCCGAAAGTGAACATCATTCTGGATCACTTCGCCCGCGTCGATGTGAGCGATGGCGCGCCTTATAAAAAAGGATCCTCGCTCTTTGCTTTGTCAGCCTTCGACAATATCTATTTGAAGCTCACTCCCTTCCTCATCAACCGCGCCAATGAAGCCCCATCGCGGGCGGAAGATTTGCTCGGCAAAGCCGTGTCCGTCTTTGGTGCGGACCATATTGCTTGGGGCTCAAACTATCCGACCAATAAGGGGACTTTGGGCGAATTGCTGCGGCAAGCCCGCGATCTCATCAAATTTTTGGATGCGAAAGATCAGGCCATGATCCTCGGCGGCACGGCGCTGACACTTTATCCCTCGTTGAAAGACTGAACGCGTGAGCACAGCCCCCAAACTTCGCGTCCATGACGTATCCAAAACATTTCGCGTTCGCGGTGGCGGCGACACGCCTGACCATCTGCTTCCTGTCCTGCGCCATATCAGCTTTGACGTGCAGGAAGGCGAGATCGTTTCGCTGATCGGCGAAAGCGGCTGTGGCAAGACCACGCTTTTGCGCATCGTGCAGGGCCTCATCAAAAATGATGCTGGCATGATCAGCGTGGATGGCGCGCCAGTCAGCGGCCCAGGCCGTGATCGCGGCTTCGTCTTTCAGCAGGCGACTTTGTTGCCATGGCGCTCAGCCCGCCAGAATGTCGAATTTGGCCTCGAACTTCAGGGCATTGAAAAGTCCAAGCGTCGTGAGAGGGCACAAACCCTCGTTGATTTGGTCGGCCTTGGCCGCGCAGGCGATCAATTTCCGCATGAATTGTCGGGCGGCATGCAGCAGCGTGTCGGCCTTGCCCGTGCGCTGGCGATTGATCCTTCCATTCTACTGATGGACGAACCCTTCTCGGCCCTCGACGCGCAAACACGCGAAGTGCTGCAGAAAGAACTGCTGCGCATTCAAGCTGAGACCCGCAAGACTATTCTCTTCGTCACGCATGATTTGGACGAAGCTATTTATCTATCCAACCGCGTGATCGTCTTGGCGGCCAAACCAGGGCGCATTCGCAAAGTCATTGATATTCCCTTCGGCGCCGATCGCCCTGAATTACCGGAATTGCGCGGCGATATGCGCTTTCAGGCCATCCGCACAGAAATGTGGAACCTTATTCGCTCGCAGGAGGCTGCATGATGAATACGCAACATCAGGCATCCGACACCGCCTTGCCAGGCTCCGGCCCGATTGAAGAAATCGGTCTTCCGCCTCAGAATAAAAGCCGCATCTGGATGATCCGGCTTTGCTCGGTCATCGTCTTCATGAGCGCTTGGGAATATGGCGGGCGGCAAGTTGATCCGCTGTTCATGTCCTATCCGAGCGAGATCACACGCTCGGCCATTCGCCTGATTGCATCCGGCGAATTGGGGACAGCGCTTGCAAGCTCTCTGCAGACTCTCATCTTTGCCTTCCTCATTGCTATGACGGTGGGCATCGGTCTTGGTTTGCTCATTGGCCGCTACAAAGCTTTTGAGGCCGCGACCGATTGGCTCGTCAATGCACTTTATGCAACGCCATTGGTCGCCATCATTCCGCTGGTCATTCTGTGGTTTGGTCTCGGCGGCGCTGCCAAATTGTTCATTGTGACCATCCTCGCGGTCTTCCCGATCCTGATCAACACGATTGCCGGCGTGCACAATGTGCCCCCGCAATTGATCGAACTCGGCAATGCTTTTGCGGCGCGCGAGCGCGAGATCTTTGTGAAGATCATTCTGCCCTCGGCCCTGCCCTATATGATGACAGGTCTGCGCCTTGGTATCGGTCGCGCCATTATCGGCATGGTTGTGGCGGAATTTTTTACGGCTATCACGGGCCTTGGCGCGCTCATCGTGAAATATGGCAACCAATATGACACGGCGACCATGTTCGTACCGATCCTGATGCTGATGGTGCTGGGCGTCACTCTCTCGGTCATCGTCAAACGGGCAGAAAAAATGATCGCGCCTTGGCGCTATACAGAAGAATAGGGAGTTTGATCCCATGCAGAATATTTCACGCCGTCACGCCATCGCCTCGGGCCTTGCTGTTGCAGGCCTCGGCTTTTCCGGCCTTGCCCGCGCACAGGAATTGGTGCCGACCACGGTCGCCAATGCCGCAGGCAATGTGAACATTTCTCTGCAACAAATGCTGCGGGATTTGAATCTCTATGAAAAATATGGCCTCAAGCCCAACCTCATGGCGGTGGCCGATGGCTCGAAAATCATGGGCGGCCTGATTGGCGGTGACATTGATTCCTCGGTGATGTCAGGCTTCGGCCAGATTTTTCCGGCCGTTGAAAAAGGCGCGAAACTGAAAATGATTGGCGGCTGCCAGATGGTGCCTTCGCTCACGTTGTTCACATCCAAAGACAATGTGCGAAGCCTTAAAGATCTGGAAGGCAAGACCATCGGTACGGGCGCTATCGGCGCGCTGCTGCATCAGCTTTGCGTCGCCATCCTTGTCAAAAACAAAGTCGATGTGAAGAAGGTCAATTTCGTCAATATCGGTGCCAGCGGCGACGTTTTCCGCGCCGCCATTATGGGCACCATTGATGCAGGCACCGGCGAGACGGCGGTTCTGGAAGATATGGAACTTTTCCCAAAATTGCGCATGGTCGAAGGCGGCAATATGACGACCGGCCTGATGGAATATACCTATCAGGGCGCATGGACCTCAGACCGCATGATCCAGACCAAGCGTGATGTACTGGTGCGCACGCTCGCCGCCCATGCCGAGCTGTATCGCTATATTCACACACCCGCAGCAAAGAATGATTTCTTGAAAGCCCGCGCCAAAATGCTTCCTAACTCAACCGAGAAGGAAGCCGTTTCGCAATGGGACTATATCCAGCATTACAAGCCTTATGCTGTGGATCTGGTTTTGTCGGATGAGCGACTAAACTACATTCAGCGCCTGAATGTGGAAACGCAGGTGCAGACCGCCGTTATGCCGGCCGAGCGCGTGGCGGATATGACGATTGCACGTGATGCTTTGGCACTGGTCGCAAAAATGAAGGGCTAAGGCCCGTCATTCCGGACGCGGCAGAACCGGCTTGAAAGCGCCCGATGCCTTGGCGACTATATCGCCCTTGGCATCGCGGATTTCGCCTTCGCAAAAGACGATGGATTTACCACCGCCCGTACGCCGGCCTTCGGCAACGAGATGGCCTTCACCCGGCTTCAAGAAAGACGTGTGAAGATCAATCGTAATGAAGCTGATGGCGCCCGCCACCGAATCACGCGCCGCACGGCCGAGCGCCACATCAAGCATGGTCATCAACAAGCCGCCCTGCGCGTGACCACGCGTATTGGCCACATCATGACGCACATCAATCGACAGACGCGCGACACCTGCGGGCCCAGGCTCGTTTTTCACGCCGCAATATTCGAGAAAGGGGACGGGCTGCTCACTCACGCGCGCGGGCTCAACTTCAGGATTTCGCGCGCTTCTGCCGGTGAAGCAATTTCGGAACCGAGCAGACGAATGATCTGCACGGCGCGCTCCACCAATTCGGCATTGCTTTTAGCCAGAACGCCCTTAGAAATATAGAGATTGTCTTCCAGACCTACGCGCACATGTCCGCCCAGTACAAGGGCCTGGGCGAGCATCGGGAACTCATGGCGGCCAATGCCAAACGCTGCCCAATTACCGCCCGCAGGAACCAGATTTTTAAACAGCGCCATAGTTTCAGATGTGGCCGGCGCGCCCCATGGCACGCCCAGTACAAACTGGAACAAGGGGTTTGGGCCAAACAGCCCCTTAGCCGCCAGATGATTGGCCA
Organism: uncultured Hyphomicrobiales bacterium; assembly: GCA_903851305.1. Taxonomy (GTDB): domain Bacteria; phylum Pseudomonadota; class Alphaproteobacteria; order Rhizobiales; family Beijerinckiaceae; genus Terripilifer. The sequence goes on from CAINNX010000062.1 coordinate 21,604, forward strand.
GCGCCATATGCCCCGTATCGAAAATCTCCAATTCCGGTTTCACACCGACCTTGTTGATTTCCGCAGCCATCAGCTCGACGTGACGCTGCACATTGATGAGAGTGACGCCGGCAAAATTCAGCGAGCCCAGATCGAGCGAACAAATCTCCGGCTTGAGATCCAAAATATGTCGCACACGTTCTGCTGGTGTGCGCAGATTGGATCCCTCGGCAATTGTATTGGCCTGATCATCGGACGGGTTGAAACGCGCGCCCGGCCCCGTGGTGAGATTGATGATCACATCACTGCCGTTTGCACGGATGCGCGCGACAACATCACGATAGAGATCAAGTTCCATGGACGGCTTGCCCGTCTCGGGATTGCGCACATGGATATGGACAATGGCAGCGCCGGCGGCATGGGCATCAAGGCAGGCCGTGGCAATCTGCTCGGGCGTGACGGGCACTGCAGGAAAGCGCAGACCCGTATCATCGCCGCCCGTGACAGCGCAGGTAATAATCGTTTTCGGATTCACGTTGCTTACTCCGCTGCTACCCGTTTACCCGAAGCAATGGCAGCATTGACGCGCGGCATGACTTCGGTTGCCATCAGCTCCATCGAGCGCTTGGTCAGCGCCGGATCGACCCAATCCATGCCAGCATAAACGAGCTCACCGAAATCACCGACTTCTTCACGCAGGGCCAGAATCTTGTCCACGACCTTGTTGACCGTGCCATAGATGACGAGATTATCGAGCACATAATCCAGCGTGATCTCCTCATCTGGCTGGTTCATATCCTGTTTGAAAATAACATGGCGCTTGGCGCGCATCATTTTGGCCAGCATCTGGTAATAATAAGCACGGTACGGGCTCTTGGCATCTTCAATCGCATAACGATGCGCTGTGGCTTCATCATCCGCCACAAAGATGGTGCGCGCGACGCGCCAGTCAGCGGGATCGGCCACCTGCCCGACTTCCTGCTTCCCCTGCACATAATTGGGCCAATGGGTTTTCACCCATTTCGACAGCAAAAAATTCGCCGACAGCGGATGGAAGTTACGACGCCCCATGGCAATCACGCCTTTGGAGAAAGGCGCCACAACAGTGCCAACGATTTCCGGATAGGGCTTTTGCAAAGTGCGCGGCAGATAGCCTACGCCGAGATCAAACTTTGCCGTCTGGCGGGTGGAAACTTTGAACTGATTGCCTGGCAGGTCGATGTCGTAAGGGGCCTCGCGCGTCCAGATTTCAAGAATGACGTCGATCGCATCCTCGAACATTTTCTGGCGATCTTTGTCGAGGTTTTGCAGAGCTTCCGCATCAGTCGGCAGAGCACCGGCGCTAATGCCGAAAATGAAGCGGCCCTTGGTCAGATGATCCATCATCGCAGCATTGGAAGCGATGAGTGTCGGATGCATCTGTGACAGGTTGGATGTGCCTGTGGCCAGCTTGATCTGCTTGGTGTCGGAGATCAGGCTTGCCAGAAAGATCATGCTGTTGGTGACATTCTCCAGCCTGTCCGTCAGATGCTCGCCGACAAAAGCATCATGAAAGCCGAGTTTGTCGGCCAGAATGATGGTTTCGCGGTCCTCCTGCAGGGTCTCCACCCAATCGCGCTCGATCGGATGCATCGGCATGGTGAAATAGCCAAGGCGCATGGTCGCTCCCTCACCTTTTTAGGTTCTTCGAAAAGGCGATTCCGGCCTCTTCCATCATGTTCCCAGACTAAAGCCTGCCCTATGCCGGACAAAACATCCATTTGCGAAATGGTCCTGTTCCGCAAAAGACTTCATCAACGCCGCCCTTGACCGCGTCTCGCGGCTGCGAGATGGTTAAAAAGACAAGGCATAAGCCATTCGGGCGGAGGAAGCGGACTTGGACAAGTTCCAGGCCATGACAGTGTTCAAGACTGTGGTTGACCACGGCGGCTTTACCGCCGCCGCGCGCCGCCTCGGCATTTCGCCCTCTGCAGCCACCAAAAACCTGACCGCCCTTGAAGACGAGCTTGGCATTCAATTGCTCAACCGCTCGACGCGGCGCATTGCGCTGACCGACCACGGGCGCGAGTTCTACCAATCCTGCGTCGAGATTTTAGGCAATCTGGAAGAGGCGGAAGCTGCTCTCCGGGCCAAGAACAAGGCCGCCAAAGGCCTGGTGCGCATTGTCATGCCCTATTCTTTTGGCCGCGTGACATTTACGCCCGAATTGCCGGCCTTTTTCAAAGAAAACCCTGAAATCAGACTTGATGTCCATTTTTCCGATGATGCCATCGACATTATCAAAGAGGGTTTTGATCTGGCCGTGCGCTCCCGCGAGCTGGAAGATTCCCAGCTGATCCAGCGCGTGCTGCACAAGGGCCCAGTCATTTGTGTGGCCTCCCCCGATTATCTCGCCCGCCATGGCCTGCCACAGACGCCGCAAGATCTTGCCAACCATGACTGCATCATCAGCAATTATGGCTCTGAATGGCGCTTCCGCAGTCCTGAAGGGCCGGACATCAAGGTCGATGTGAAATCGGTTCTGACCCTTAGAAATGGCGACGCCGTGCGCGAGGCCGCCGTCTCGGGGCTAGGCGTTGCCCAATCGACCTGGTGGCTGTTCCGCAAGGATTTGCGGGAAGGCCGACTGGTGCCCGTGCTGGAGCCCTTCGAGCGCGAGGCTGTGCCGATTTCCGTCTGTTATCCGGCGCGCAAACATGTGCCGCAGAAAGTGGCCACGGTACTCGACTTCCTCAAGCGCATCACCAGCGCCAGCCGCACCCAATCCGCGCCTCTTGCTGCAGCGCAATAAGGTACTCATGCCTGCGCGGAAAAAATCGATTTCCGATTTGACGCTGGCTCTTGGCGCAGGCTTCACTAGCCTGCTCGCATTGAGGCAAAGAACGCAAAGCCGAAGAACGGACCATGTTGATGGCGAGGAGATTGGACGGGGCTGACGAGGCCGGAGTGCGCATGGCGCAACCACGGCGTACTTTCGTGCGCGTCAAAAATCTCTCCAAATCCTATGGCGCTTTTCAAGCGCTGAAGTCGATCTCTTTCTCGATCGATGCGGGTGACGGCCTCGCCTTGCTGGGGCCATCAGGCTGCGGCAAGACCACGATTCTGCGATGCATTGCTGGTCTTGAAACGCCTGACGCGGGGCTGATCGAAATCGACGGCAAAGTAGTGTTTGATTCTGCGCGCGGCATTGATCTGCCGCCTGAAAAACGCGAGCTTGGTATTGTTTTTCAATCCTACGCCATCTGGCCGCATATGACGGTGGGTGAAAATGTTGGCCTGCCGCTGAAAGTGCGCCGTGTCAGCAAGAGTGAGATAGAAGCGCGCGTTGAAGAAGCACTCACACTCGTTGGCTTGGAAGGCTGGCAGGGGCGCTCAGCCATGGCGCTCTCGGGTGGACAGCAGCAACGCGTCGCGCTAGCGCGTGCCATTGTGCATCATCCGCGCCTTGTTCTCTTCGACGAGCCCATGTCCAATCTCGACACGCAATTGCGTGAAGATATGCGAATGGATCTGCGCCAACTACAGGAGCGGATCGGCTTCACTTCCGTCTATGTCACCCATGATCATGGCGAAGCTTTCGCACTGGCGCGCAATGTTTTGGTGATGAACCGTGGCCTTGTTGAAATGCAGGGCTCACCTGATGCCGTTTATTTTAAACCGCACAAGCCCTTTGTCGCAAAATTCTTCGGCTATAATATTCTCAAAGGCACCATGTCGAGCGCCGATGAAGTCGAATTTGCGCCTGGCCTGCGACTGCGCGTCATCCTGACCGACCTTGCAGCAGGCACGCCTGTTCATGCCTGCATACGCAAGGAGGATGTGCTTTTTTGCGAGAGTGATGGGCTGCCTTGTGAAATCCTAACGCATATTTTCCAAGGCTCGCATGATGAAATGTTGCTGCGCTGTGGCGGCGTCTTTGATCTGCGCGCCCATTGGGAACCGCGGCGTTATGATTCACCTTCTTGCCAGATCACCATTGCACCCGAACGTTGCATTGTGATGCCGGCCAATCTTTGACATCAAAAACAAGAACAAAAAAACCAACACAAGGGAGGACGAGATGAGCTTCAAAACATTTACGTCATTTTTGGTCGCCGGCGTGATCGCCGCATCCGCAGCACATGCGCAAGCTCCGGCTCTACAAAGCCAAAACGATGCCGAGAAAGCCCGTATTACTGCGCTTGTGGCGGAAGCAGCCAAAGAAGGATCGCTCACCTATTGGGACACAGTACTACAACCCGCGACCAAAAACGCACTGCTGCCAGCCTTCATCGATCATTATGGCCTTCCAAAAACGTTCAAGATCGAGTTCAGCGAAATTGCGCCCAGCAATATGATCACGCGTCTTGAACAGGAAGCCAAAGCAGGTCGTGCCACTGTCGATGTCGCCGCGATCGCCTCTCCCATCTGGGTCGCAGCGCAAGCACGCGCCGGCGCCCTGATGAAGTATGAATCACCCGAATATAAAAACTACAGCATGGTTGCCGAAGCAGGCCTCGTTGAAAACGGTTTCTATGCTTTCAACGGAGCTTATGTTTTTGTGCCCATGTGGGACCCGGACAAAGTCAAAGTCGCCGGCGATTCCTGGAAAGATGTGCTTTCAGTTCTGCAAGAAGGTCGCGTATCGGTTGGCAATGGCGCGGCATCCGATGCAACCATCATGACCTATATCGGCCTCAAAACGGCAATGGGCAAAGATTATGTCGAAGCCCTTGCCGCCAAAAAGCCGGTCTTCATTCCCAAATCCGAAACGATTGCCTCGCGCGTGGTGACGGGTGAAGACATGATGGCCTTCATGGGCATGCCGACACGGGCCTACCAGCTCAATCAAAAGGGCGCCAATCTGAAATATGTCCTCCCCAAAGAGGGCGTGACACTGCTCCCGCAGAATTTCTTCATCATGGCCAATGCTACCCATCCGGCTTCTTCAAAACTCTGGTTTGATTTCATCCTCTCCGAAAAGGGCCAGAAGATTATCGTCGAGAAGGAGGCCATGATTTCGGGCCGCAACGGCTTCACCAGCCCGATCCCCGATTATGCGCCAGCCATCAACAAGCTGCATCTGGTTCACATCGACTGGAACAAAATGACGCCGGATGATTTGCAAGCCGCGCGTCGTGAATGGATGGCTATTTTCAAACAGTGATCACCACCAGTCTGTCAGATCAGGATGTCTGGACCCGACGCATCGAAAGATGGGTGCCGGGTCTTGCCATTGCTTTGGGTGTCTTTCTGGCGGTCATTCCGGTGGCCGCCACCCTCTTGCGCTCGCTGACACTTGATGGCACCGATGGCTTGACACTGATCCATTACACAAAGCTTTTCACAGATCCCCGCGCGCAACTCGCCGCACGCAATACATTGATCATCGGCACTAGCGTGACCCTGGGTAGCGCCCTGCTCGGCTTTCTGCTCGCATGGATTGTCTCGCGCACGGAAATACCGGGGCGTCGCGCATTCGAGCTCCTCAATCTCGTACCCTTTTTTACCTCACCCTATGTCGGGGCCATGGCCTGGCAATATCTGACCGCGCCAAACAGCGGGCTGCTTGTATATTTGGCACGCAATTGGCTCGGGCTTGATCTGTCTTTCCTGCGGATCAATTCGATTGGTGGCGTCATTTGGGTATTGGTGCTTTTCTACACGCCTTTCATCTATCTCTTTGTCATCGGGCCGATGCGCAATCTCAACGGCGCTTTGGAAGATGCCGCCCGCGTGCACGGCCTTGGCTTTATCGACACAATGCGACGCATCACCATTCCCCTGCTCGCACCTGCCCTTCTGTCGGGGGCGATTGTGGTTTTTGTGACCAGCGCCGGCCTGTTTGATGTGCCTGTGATTTTGGCAACGCCCTATGCCATACCCACTATCCCTGCGCTGATTTTCGAGAGCATCGGCTACCCATCCGATTTCGGACGCGCCGCAGCACTTGGCACGATGATGATGCTGGTGATTGTCGGACTGATCCTTGTGCAGAAATACATCATCGGCAATCGCCGTTTTGAAACCGTAAGCGGAAAAGGCTATTCCCCGCGCCCTGCCAAACTCGGCCCTTTGTCACACCTGACCTGTCTGGCAATCGAGATTTTTTACATCGGCTTTGGCGCGATTCTGCCTTTGATTGCCGTTTTGCTGGTCGCTTTATCGCCGATCTGGAAAGGCTGGTTTGACCCCAATCGCGCAACGCTCGAAAACTTCCGCTATGTGCTGGAAGAGTTCGACATGACCCAACATGCGATTTTGAACAGCACATTCTTGTCCGTGCTTGGCGCCACACTCATTGTTGCACTCGGCTTTTTGCAAGCCTACCGGCTGCAATCACGCCAAGGCTGGCTCGCCAAAACATTGCAGCCGATTCTTTCCATGCCCAACGGGATTCCCGGTATTATCTTCGGCCTCGGCATCCTGATCCTGCTCATCCGCACGCCGCTTTACGGAACTTACTGGATCATTCTCATAGCCTATGTGGCGCATTACTTTCCCTTCGCCATGCGCTCGATCGGCGCGCTTCTGATGTCACTCAGTCCCGAGCTTGAACAAAGCGCGCGCTCCTGTGGCGCAACATGGTGGCAGACCTTACGCATGGTAGTGATCCCACTGTCGCGTCCCGGACTGATCGCGACATGGCTCATGCTCTTTATCATTCTGGTACGTGAACTGGGCTCGACCATTCTTCTCTACGGACAAGGCACAGAGACGATCAGTGTGGCTATGCTGCTTCTCAGCGAACAAAACTTCCTCTACGTAGCCGCGCTTGCCATTGTTCAAGTCGCATTGCTTAGTCTGGCCTTCGCGCTTCTCAGCCGAAACAGCAAGTCGCTCTTTCAGTAAATAAAGGTGGGGCATGCTGCAGATTCCACGCAACATGCCCCGCTGTGATTATCCGCGAATGAATGTATCGATCAGGCGGGACAATTCCGCCGGATCATCGAGCATAGGGAAATGGCCACAATCGGCCATTTGCGCACGCGCTGCAACGGGAAGAAGCTTTTCGAATGTCGCCAGACCATGCGGGTGCGGGCTCTTGGCGCCATAAATCGCCATGGTCGAAGCTTTGATCTTCGGAATATTTCCCAACACATCGTATTCGCGCAGCGACCACATGACAGCCATCATGGCCCATGAACCCGCCTTGCTGCGATCAATATTCCAGCGCTCGAGCATGGCTTCCGTCAGATTGCGCAAACGCGGGCGCACCTGCTCTTCTGTCTGCACGACCGTGCCATAACCTTTCTCCGTCGCATACCAACGCTCGGTCCATTGTTCGGGCGTACGGATCGGGCTCTCGACAACAAAGAGTTTCTCAATTCGATTGGCATGGCGCATGCCCAAGTCAATGGCTACTGCGCCACCAATAGAGGAGCCCATGACGCTCGCCTTGGCGATTTTCATTGCATCCATGAATGCCACAATGAAATCTGCATAATCGCCGACCGAGTAATGATGCTTCAGCGGCTCGGAATCACCGTGGCCGGGATAATCGACGGCGATCACACGGTAGTTTTTCGACAGAATCGGGATGACATCCTCATATTCATAGGCGGAATTGCCATTCGAATGCATCAGAATGACGATCGGCCCTGCGCCTGCTTCCAGATAATGTGTGCGGCCATGCACGCCCGATTGAACAATACCATGTTGCATCAAACTCTCCCTTTTGATTCACGCGCCGACATAGTCGTGCATTTTTCCACGCAAGAAAGCGAGCGGTTGAGCCGCCCCACTCTCGCAAGCCAAAACATTGCCGATGAAAATATCGTGGTCACCACTGGCATGAATGCGATCCACCGCACAGGATAAATACGCCAAAGCGCCCGTGAGCAAAGGCATACCCTGAGGATCAAGCTGGTAATCAATCCCCGCAAAGCGATCATCGGACGGCTTGGCAAAACGCCACGCCAAATCATCCTGACCCGCGGCCAAAAGATTGACCGCAAAATAACCGCGCTCGCGGATGGTCGCGCCGGTGACGCTTTCAGATTTGATGCAAACAAGAATCTGGCAGGGCTTTACCGAGACAGAAGTGAAACTATTGGCGGTCAGACCCGTCAGACCCACCTCTCCCGCACTGGTGACAATCGTCACGCCCGTGAGAAAGCAGCCCATGACTGAGCGAAAAGCCAATGGATCGATGACAGGAGCATTCATTGCGGCTCAATCCCATTTTCACGCGCCACCTGTTCCCATGTGGCCGATTCCCGCTTCAGCATGGCAGCGACTTTTGTTTGCGTGCCGCCTGTCGCATCGAGCCCCAAAGCTTTGAAGCGCGCCCGCACTTGCGAATCTTCGTAGGCTTTGTTCACGAGCCCATTGATCCGGTCAGCTATCGGCTGTGGCATAGCGGGCGGCCCAACCAGCACACGCCAACCCGTCAGCACAAATTCTTCCGGATAACCAAGCTCACGAAAGGTCGGCACGTCCGGCGCATCAGGCGAACGCTCCTGTGATCCAACAGCAAGGATTTTAATTTTCTTGTCCTTGTACCAAGGCAGCAGAGAGGCAATGGAGAGGATACCGAAATCAACCTCACCACGCAGAATGGCCTGCGTTGCCGGACCAGCCCCTTCATAGGGCACATGTTTCAATTGCGTTTTGCTGTAGCGCTCGAAGAGCAGAACCGACATGTGATTGCCACCACCAATACCGGTCGAAGAATAAAAGACATTTCCCGGCTTGCCTTTGGCGTATTTGATCATGTCGGCCACCGAATCGGCTGGCAGATCACCGCGTGTTGCCAGCACCAGCGGCTGCGCACCGATTTCGATGATCGGCGTCATTTTCTTGGGATCATAATTCAGATTCTTGTGCGTCAGCGGATTGAAGACCATCGGCGAGGCAGGCGAGGTGAACAACGTGTAACCGTCAGGCTTGGCACGCATGACATAAGTCGCGCCCGTGGCGCCATTCGCACCGGGACGAATATCAATCAGAATAGGGTGCCCGGTCAGCTCTTTGAATTTTTCGCTGAGAATACGCATTTCGAATTCCATCGACGAGCCCGATGAGGAGCCCACAACGACAGTGATCGGACGCGACGGAAAGGCTGGTTCCTGCGCCATGGTTGGCGCTACGAGAAACAAGGCCGGAAAAAGCCCCTGAACAATGCTTTTCAACATCTGACATCCCCCTTGTCAGGCCAGGTCTTCCGACCAGACATCATGCCCGTAGACCCAGTCGAAATCGGTCTTTTCTTTCATCCAGTTATTTTGTGCCGATGTTTGCTGGATAGCGGTCGCGCGCGGAAAGCGCGTAGCGTGATAGCGCGTCAGCGCGTTACCGATGGCAGCGCGCGCAACACCTTTGAGGCAACGGGACAAAATCACGGCATCTTCGATCGCACTGGCAGCGCCCTGCGCCATATAGGGCGTCATCGGATGGCATGCATCGCCAAGCAAAGCGACACACCCCTCATGCCAGCGCGGCAAAGGCTCACGCACAACCAATGCCCATTTATGAACTTCGGGGCAAGCTTCTAAGACGCCACGCACTGTCGGGTGGAAATCCGCATAAGCCGCACGCAGCTCGCCCAAATCACCCTTGGTGCTCCACGATTCAAGATTGTAATCGGGCTCTGGAGTCGACGTGACAAAGTAAATCTCGGAACGCGTGCGGGTTGTATAATAGATCACTATATGACGGTCAGCGCCCCACCATTTGCATCGGTCATCAATCTTCAATTCCCCGATCAACGAAGCAGGGAAAGTCGCCCGATAGGCCACACGCCCTGTAAAGCGCGGAGCCTCGGGGCCGAGCATCTGCTCGCGAATAAGCGAATGGACGCCGTCAGCGGCAATGACCAAATCAGCCTCGACCTCGACTCCATTGCCGAAAAAAAGCTGCACAACATCGCCTTGCTGCTTATAAGAGACGAGACGATGGTTCATACGGATGATCTCTTGCGGCACGCCCGACAAGAGAACGCTGTGCAAATCACCCCGATGCAAAGTCAGAAGCGGCGCGTTGCAGCGCTCGACAATGCGCGCACCCAATTCAATGACGTTGGTGATCTCGCCGCTTGAGGCTACACGGTTATGCCCAAGCTCTGCCTCAAAGGCGACCTCACGCAAAGCATTTTCAAGCCCGAGGCCGCGCAGCGCCTTGACAGCATTGGGGGTCATTTGAATGCCCGCACCGATGCGCTTGAATTGCGTCGCCTGCTCATAGACGCTGACATCCGCGCCTTGGGCCTTCAATGCCGCAGCGCACGCAAGCCCGCCCATGCCAGCCCCAATAATGGCGACCCTCAAGCCCAAAGCACCCTCCCCGTCTTGTCTTGAGGGCCATTGTCGGGAATTGAACGCCATGCAGCAATGGAGTTAGACCCCCAAGGGCCTATTCTTTCATGAAAAGAGCTTTTCGCTCTGGTGCGAACTGGGGGCTGGATAAGCAGCGCAGGCATGCGAGACTGCTCTCGGGGAGATTCATCATGTCGCGCTTGCCTTTATTGACCAAAGACGAGGTCCCTGCGGAATATCGCGATATTTTTGGTGTGGGGATGAACCTGCACCGCCAAACCCTCCATAGCCCGAAATTGGCCAGACACTCACGGCAAATGGGCCTTTATTTCCGCAAAGAGAGCGCCCTGCCTGCGCGCCTTTGTGAAATAGCCATTCTGCAAATCGCCTGGCTTGCACGCTCCTCTTACGAATATTCGCACCACCTCAAAATCGCGCTCGAAGCTGGCGTTAGCGAAGATGAGTTAAAAATGCTGGCAACAGGTCAGAGCTTTGCCGCGGAACCAATCACCCAGCTTGTAATTCATGTTGCCACACAGATGACAGTTGACGGTGCTGTGAACCCAACAACTTTTGCAGAGCTTCAAAAGTCTTTCTCTGCCGAGCAAATTATTGATCTTCTCTTTGTGACGTCTTTCTATATCGGCTTTGTACGCTTTACTGCTTCTCTGGCTTTACAAGTCGAGCCGGAATATCAAACCTATCTGGATCGCTTTCCGCTGCCCAGATGAGCAGCTGACATTAAAAAATCAAAATCGGAGAATGAGACGCTATGGCCGCCAAGGAAAATGAACAAAACGCTGAGGCTGCTGGCTGGGGCAGCGATGTTATTGCTGATCTCTTGCGCGCTCTGGAATTGCCTTATGCCGTGATTGTTCCAGGTGCGAGCTTTCGCGGCTTGCATGATTCCCTCGTCAACCGGCTTGGTAATCACGACCCGAAGCTCGTCACCTGCCTTCATGAAAACCATGCTGTCTCGATTGCCGATGGCTATTCGCGCGTCACCGAGACACCATTGCTTGTGATCTTGCACTCGAATGTCGGCCTGATGAACGGCTCTATGGGCATTTACAATGCATGGTGTGACCGCCGCCCCATGCTGATTCTGGGTGCCACAGGCCCTGTCGATGCCCATCACCGCCGCCCATGGATTGATTGGGTCCACACGTCCAAAGATCAAGGCGCCTTGGTGCGCAACTTTGTGAAATGGGATGATCAGCCCGCATCAGCCGAAGCAGCTGTTGAATCCATTTTGCGCGCCAACCAGATCACGCGCACAGCTCCGCAAGCGCCTGTTTATGTGTGCCTTGATGCACATATGCAAGAGGCGGCCCTTGATCGCAAAGTGACCGTTCCACCCATTGAGCGCTTCAAGCCGCCAGCCCCGATTGGTGTGGATCAACGCACCCTCGCTTCCATTGGTGAAGCACTGCGCGACGCGAAGCATCCATTGTTGCTGGCAGGTCGCGTCTCGCGCAACATCGACGACTGGAACAAACGCATTGCTTTGGCCGAAGCCTATGGGCTGACGGTTCTTTCCTCAGCCAATAATGCCCCCGCCTTCCCGGTCTCGCACCCGCTACATATTTTGCCACCTGCTGGTGACAAGCCCACAAAGGAAGAAGGCGAGCTGATTGCGCAAAGCGATCTTATCCTTTCTCTCGATTGGCTTGATCTCGCAGGCTTCCTGCGCGCCCGCGGTGCAGGCGCTCAAACGCAAACTCCGACATCCGCCAAAGTCATTCATTGCTCGCTTGATGGCCTGCTAACAAATGGATGGAGCATGGATCATCAAGCCCTACCTGCCATCGATATTGCCATCATAGCTCATCCAGATGCGCTTGTGCGAGACCTGCTGGAAATTGCGCCCAAGAGAGCAAAGCCAACGTCTAAGCAAGCGCATTGGCAGACATCATTGCAAGCACCTGAAGCCAGTAAGCGCTTCGACCTCCTGCAGCTTGCAGCAGGTGTCACGAAGTGGAGCGAGAAAAAGAAAGATGTTTCCTTTGCACGGTTGCCAATTGGCTGGCCAACCAAAGCCTGCCTATTCAACCATCCTCTTGATTTTCTGGGCAAAGATGGGGGCGGCACCGTTGGCACAGGACCAGCACATACGGTTGGTGCTGCGCTAGCACTGAAAGGCAGCAAGCGCTCTGTTGTCGGCATCATCGGTGATGGTGACTTTCTCATGGGCATGAATGCACTTTGGACGGCATCAAACCAAGATTTGTCGTTGTTGCTCATCATCGCCAACAATCAATCCTATTATAACGACGAAGTGCATCAAGAACGTGTAGCCATCCAGCGTGGACGACCGGTTGAGAATAAAGGCATTGGGCAAAAGCTCGAAAATCCAACAGTAGATCTCAATGCCATTGCCGCTGCACAGGGGTTTGAAGCCGCACCTGCAGTACGCAGCCTTGAAGACTTGGAAATGGCCCTACTGCAAGCCAGCAAAGTGCTCGACAAGGGTGGGCGCTATTTCATCAATGCACACATTACACCGGGATATGCCAGCTAAAGTCAGATTAAAAAATTAACGATCAGGGGTGGACGCTATGCAGAGACAATTGCGTTTGATCACGACCTCAATGAGCTTGACCATTGCGCTTGCGACAGGCCCTTCATTTGCAGCAGAGGCCGAAATCTGGCCAAGCAAAAAAGTTGCCGTGATTGTTGGCTATGCGAGTGGCGGGTTTGCCGACAATGTCGCTCGCGTTGTTGGCCGCAAGCTCGGCGACATGTGGAAGCAACCCGTTGTTATTCAAAATATGGCCGGCGCGGGCGGCAACATTGCCGCCCGCTCTGTGGCTGCTGCTCCAGCTGATGGCTATACGCTGCTTGCCACGACAACATCGCTGGCAATCAACGATACGCTTTATCGCGACAAAGGGTTTCGTACTGACGGGTTGACCGCTGTAGCCATTCCAGTCGAGGCACCAGAATTGTTGGTCGCCAATCCAAAATCAGGCATCAAAACTTTTGCTGATTTGCTGACCAAAGCGAAAACCGAACAGATTTATCTTGGTAGCTCCGGCATTGGCAGCGGCTCGCATATTTCTGCCGAATATGCATTGCGGATTATGGCTAAAGTGAATGTGAAACACATTCCTTTTTCAGGCGGGAACCCCGCCATGCTGGCTCTGATGACAGGCGAGATCAGCGTGTTGGCAAGCACAGCCACCGCCATTCCTGCCATTCAAAGTGGCGAGCTGGTGGGGCTTGCAGTGGGCAGTCTGGAGCGCAGCACCATTTTGCCGGACATTAAAACCTATTCAGAAAATGGCCTGAAAGGATTCACTGCTAGCTCCTGGACGGGCCTGTTCGCGCCGGTCGCAACGCCGGAGACAACGTTGAAGACCATCAATGCCGCCGTCAATGAAGCTGTGAAAGACCCTGAAGTTCTCCGTCAGCTCCAAACTTTAGGTGTAATGCCAAGCCAGAGATCTCGATCCGAGGCTGTCAGATTTTTTCAGGACGAAATTCAGAACTGGAAAAAGATGGTGAACAATATCAACTTGTCGGCAGAATAGCGCCACACCTCAAGTCAAAAAACAAGGTGTTGACTTAAAACAATATAAACCGGGAGGACGATTAGATATGTACAAGATGGGCCTCATAACCAAATCAATTATGGGATTAACGTGGCCTGCCCCCTGAAAAGTGGTCCTCCCTGATGTATGGCTTATGAGCCTTGAGGAGGAATGCGCATGGCTAGGAAAAGGCACAAGGCGGAAGAGATTGTCGCCAAACTTCGGCAGGTAGAAGTTCTCA
>CAINNX010000063.1 GCA_903851305.1 uncultured Hyphomicrobiales bacterium
GAGATATCAACCACCTGCACCAGAAGTTCTACAGTGGCCGGCTGCGCAACCCCAACCAGCTTCGCCGGCCACCCCAGCGCTAGCGTCAAACCAAATCGTCAACTAACATAACCACCGGATCACCTCGTGGGGGCTGGCCAATCGGCGTATCGATAATTGAGCCATTTGCTGCGCGTGTCTCAGTGAATGACGTGATTTCCAGGTCAATGGTCAGGCTCTGGCTCTCACCCTTGCCCGTGGATCCTTTTAGCGTGACCGCATCGACCAGTGAAAATGCTGAAAGATTGCTATTTTGGATCGATCCGACATTGTCGACAAAAGCAAAGTCCGGTGCATTGGTGTCGACGTTAAACTCAAATTGCGTACTTGAGTTTGATGTCAAACCCGTTGTCACATTCTTCTGGATGACACTGACCTTGTATTTATAATTTGGATCAAGATTTTTTCCAATATCAATCGTCCAGGTTCCGTCTGCATTTACGGTTGTTCTGTAATTCGGATTGAGTTTGGCAAATCCTGCCGCAGACGGATCATAAGATGTTGTGACACTCCCCGAGCCATCCATCCTGCTTTGGGAAACACGGAGCACAAGAACAACATCCGTGCCATTGGCACCTGTTCCTGAAATGATCGGGCGCAATTCATCTGTAGTTGTATTAGCATTGGTGATGTCGCCAGTCTTGGGTCCTGTTGAATCCTTAATGGATGTCACCGTTGGTGCGCCCAAGATCTGATATGCAATGGTCAGCGAGGCGACACCGGTTACATCTTTCGGTACATCGATGCTGCCCGATGTGTCAGGCTTGTTTCCCTTTGCGTCGATATAATTCCCTGAAGAATCGCACACGAAGAAATAATACGTCTGCGTCGAGCTGAAAGATCTGGTCGTATCTGTCGGGGTCCACGATAAAGGTGCTGTCGTCAGATAGGCATTGCCGGATGCATCAACGGTGTTTTTTGTCACTCCAACACTTGCAAGAACATATTTGTTAGTCGTAGCATCAAAATAATAAGCTTTGATAAATCCGCCTATATAAACAGTCGACTTTCCATCCGCACTCGAAAGACTGAGTGCGGATTTCTGCGCAGCACTCAACAAAACCGTATACAAAGTGGTACGAGTACTGACAGTCTGCGTCACAGTCTTGTCGACAACGTTTGCGGTGCCGCCATATAAAAATACCGAACTTGAGGAGAGCGCGGGCGGCGCATCAACATCATAATTGATCCAGATATGCGACAGACTCGAGTTTGTTGGATCAGCCTGAGATTCTTTTTTTCCAACCTCTTGTTGTGTAATGGCAAAATGAAGCTTGCCTGTTGTCGTCAGGGGTGTGGCGTTAATGGTCAACCCAGTGGTGCCAGCACTCCCATATGTAACTGTTGGGCCCACAGCTGCACCAACCAGCGTGCGAGTCTTATCGGTGCTATCGTAGAGATAAAGCCGAAGAATAGCGCCATTGGTCGCATTATTACTGCGGAAGGATGGTGTCGGGTCATTTGTAGAATTGTTCAAGCCGGTCGTAACAGGATCATAAGTCGCGTTCAGGGCTAAACCTGATCCAGTCAGGCCCGTTGTATTGGGAAGGGTGTCATCCACCAGCTTCGCATCCGTGATTTCCGCCGACACCGCCAGCTCATAAGCATACCCCACCGGCGCAAGCGCTTTGGCTTCAATCGTGCCGGTTGTCTTCTCCAGCGTCCAGTCCGCACCGTGCTCGGTGAGACCCACTGCGTCAGCCGAAGCGGCGACATCACGGCCCGTCTCCTGCGCCAAGGTCTTGATCAGCGTGTCTCCATCCGTGCCCTTGGCGACATCGCACCCGTAAAGAAGAATATCCGCGCCAACCGCCAGTGACTGCGTCCAGCTCTTGATGTCGGCATCATGTGCCTTGATCGCTTCGACGCCAATCCAGTCCTTGCCAAGCTCAAACGAGCCCTCAACACCGTGGCCGACAATATGGACGGCGGAAACATCATGCAGACCCTTGAGCGTGTCGGTGATTTTGGTAATGCCGTCCTCGGCGGCATCGACAACCACAACAAGGCGATTGTCTCCTGCGGTTTTTTTGAACGCGTCAATATCGGCCACGCGGCTGTCGATAAAAACAACTTCCACAGGCGTGGATGCAGGCTGGGCGGGCGGCACGGCGGCTTCCGCAATGGTCTTGGCTAGTTCCGCGGCAGCATCTGCTGTCGACTTTCCAGATGTGTCGGTCTTTACTGCATCTGCCGCATCGGAAGCCTGTTTGGCTGCATCAGTTGCCACCGCAAGACCCGCGCCGTCGAAGACCATGCGCGGCTCCAGCGCGATCAACTCACCTGCGAGGGGATCGCGACGCAAACCCAAAGCACGAATGGCAATTTCTTCGCGAGACAAAGGCGCAAATGGTTTGTTCATGGCAATGACCGAATTTGAAAAAAAGGATTTTTAAAAAAATCACACAAACACACGCTAACGTAACGGCGTTTGTTAACAATCGGATAACATTACCACAGCATCGCTCTAGGTCTACCCGTTTAGAGTGGCACCTTGGTAACATTATAAAAATTAATGGTGATTTTCTATCAAATGGTTGAAATCACTAAATGTGTTCAACCGAAACGACGCCTGGAATAGCCTTAATGGCACCCGCCATTTGCGAACTAACCTGATAGCGGCCGGGCAGTTTTACCTCAACTTCGCCGCGCTCCTTGTCGAGCATCAGGACAAAGGAAATCTCGCCATCACCCCGTGTTGCCAAGCGGGTGGCCAGAGAAGAAATCGGGCTCTCGTCTCGCAGGAAAATGCGCAAACCCTTTTGCACGCGTTGCGCGGCTACTTCGAGCGGCTCGACTGAGACAATGCGCGCGCGCACATCTTCACCCTCGACATTAGCCTGCAAGCCCACCAGCACAACCGCGCCTTTTTCAAGCAGGTCGCGATATTGGTTGAGACCTTCCTGGAACATGATGGCTTCATATTGTCCGGTCTGATCTGACAAGGTGACAATGCCCATCTTGTTGCCGGATTTTGTGCGCCGCTCCGTGCGGTCAAGAACGGCAGCTGCAAGCCTTGCACCCGTCGCACCCTTTTTGACGGCACGGGAAAATTCTGCCCACCGTTCAACGCGCAATTTCTGCATAACATTTTGATAATCGTCGAGCGGATGACCCGAGAGAAAAAATCCGACCGCGTCAAATTCACGCCGCAGACGCTCGGCCGCGGGCCACGATGGCACTTTGGGAATGGCTATTTTTTCTGGCTCGGCTAGCGCACCACCAAACAAACTGTCCTGCCCACCTGCCCGCTCGGCCTGCGTGCGATTGGCAATGGCAAGAATGGTCTCCAATGCGGCAAAAGCGCGGGCACGATCTGGCTCCAATTCGTCAAATGCTCCCACTGCACAAAGGGATTCCAGAACACGTTTGTTTACGTCACGCGGATTGATGCGCGCTGCAAAATCCGCCATATCACGGAAAGGCTTATTACCGCGCGCTTCCACAATAGCTGCAGCTTGGCCCTCGCCAACACCTTTCACAGCAGACAGCGCATAGCGGATCGACAGCGTCCCATCGTCGCTCTCATGCACATCGAAATCAATGCCGGATGAGCGCAAGGACGGCGGCTCAACGCGAATACCAAGACGACGTGCTTCGTTGCGAAATTCCGACAGCTTGTCGGTATTGCTCTTATCAAGGGTCATCGAAGCAGCGATAAATTCAACCGGATAATTGGCTTTGAACCAGCCTGTTTGATACGCAATCAAGGCATAAGCGGCGGCGTGCGATTTGTTGAAACCGTAATCGGCAAATTTCGCCAACAGATCGAAGATCTCATCTGACTTTTGCTTGGTGATGCCATTGGCAGTCGCGCCATTGACGAAGCGCTCACGCTGCGCGTCCATCTCCGACTTGATCTTCTTGCCCATGGCGCGGCGCAGAAGATCGGCTTCGCCCAGCGAATAGCCCGACATGATCTGCGCGATCTGCATCACCTGCTCTTGATAGATGATGACGCCGCAAGTTTCTTTCAGCACAGGCTCGATGAGGGGGTGAATATAATCGGCATCAATCTCGCCGTGCTTGACCGCGCAATAGGTCGGAATGTTGGCCATGGGGCCAGGCCGATAAAGCGCGACGAGCGCGATAATATCTTCCAACCGGTCAGCGCGCATTTCAGCCAGCGCCTTGCGCATGCCAGCCGATTCCACCTGGAACACGCCAATCGTTTCACCGCGGCCCAGCATTTCATAGGTTTTCTTGTCATCGAGCGGAATGGCGCTGATGTCGACGTCAATGCCGCGCTTCTTCAACAACTCGACTGTGGTCGACAGCGTTGTAAGCGTCTTCAATCCAAGAAAGTCGAATTTGACGAGGCCCGCAGGCTCGACCCATTTCATGTTGAACTGGGTGGCGGGCATATCCGATTTCGGATCGCGATAGATGGGCACCAATTCATCGAGCGGGCGATCACCGATCACAATACCCGCGGCATGGGTTGATGCGTTGGAATAAAGCCCTTCCAATGTCTCGGCGATTTTCAGCATTTTGCCAACATTGGGATCAGCTTCAGCCGCCTCGCGCAAGCGCACCTCGGATGCAATCGCCTGTTTCAGCGACACAGGTGCGGCCGGATTTTGCGGGACGAGTTTGGCGAGCTTGTCAACCTGGCCCAATGGCATTTCGAGCACGCGCCCAACATTGCGCATCACGCCGCGTGCGAGAAACGAACCGAACGTGATGATCTGCGCCACGCGATCCGCGCCATAGCGCTGGCGCACATAGCGGATGACCTCTTCACGCCGCGTCTGACAGAAATCGATATCAAAGTCGGGCATCGACACGCGTTCTGGATTGAGAAAGCGTTCGAACAGCAAACCAAAGCGTAGCGGATCGAGATCGGTAATGGTCAGGGCATAAGCAACGAGCGAGCCTGCGCCAGACCCACGCCCCGGCCCCACCGGAATGCCCTGTTGTTTTGCCCATTTGATAAAGTCGGCCACGATGAGAAAGTAGCCGGGGAATTTCATACGATTGATGATCGACAATTCGAATTCGAGACGTTCTTCATAATCGCTGATCGACAGATTGGGCGCTGCGCCATGTTTGTCGAGCCGCGCTTTGAGCCCTTCGCGCGCCTGACGGGCGAGTTCTTTTTCTTCTGCCAATTCATCGCTGGCCGCATCTGCCGCCAAACCACCCGTTGTGAAGCGCGGCAAAATAGGGTTGCGGGTCA
>CAINNX010000064.1 GCA_903851305.1 uncultured Hyphomicrobiales bacterium
AGGCGCTGCGCATCGGACAATTGCATGGGGAAACCCCCGTCAAAAAAATCAAAAATAAAGTTCAACGCGCAATCAGTTTTTTGCTTCGGCTTTTTGCCCAATCTTGCCTTCGGTGCCGTTCAAAATCCGGCGGATGTTTTCAGCGTGACGGAACCAGAGCAAAACTGCAAGAGCCACAAACAGCTCAGCCTCGCTCTCCAGACCAAAGACCAAGAGCGAGATCGGCACAGCCAAACTCGCCACCAAAGCTCCCGCTGAAGAATAGCGTGTGATGAAAGCGGCGGACAACCAAGCCGCAATAAACACCAGAGCCGATGGCCAATGCAGCGCCACAACAAGGCCCAGAAAAGTCGCAACGCCTTTGCCACCCTTGAATTTCAGCCAGACAGGATGCAGGTGGCCAATAAAAGCACCAAGCCCGGCAATGATGGCAAGCTCGCGTGAAAATTGTGCGGCGATCAAAACTGCAACCGTGCCCTTCACCGCATCCAGCAGCAAAGTCGCGATGGCGAGATCTTTGCGGCCCGTGCGCAGCACATTGGTCGCACCAATATTGCCCGAGCCGATAGAGCGCAGATCACTGGTGCCTGCGAGTTTGGTGAGCACCAAACCGAAAGGCACGGAGCCCAGCAAATAGCCAAACGCGAAGGCGATGAGTTTTTCTTCCATCGGTCAGCCGTGCAGCACTTTCCCCGCAACCATGGCGAGTTTCACCACACCCTGCAGACGCGCATGATCAAACGGCGTGTTGCGACAATGCGAGTGGAGTTTTGAGGGATCGACGACAAAAGGCTCGTCGGCATCGAAGCGAATGAGATCAGCCGGTGCGCCTTTGCTGAGCCGCCCCTGCGGGAGACCTAAAATTTCAGCCGGACGCGACGTCATCGCGCGGATTAGTTTGGGCAGTGTGATCTGCTCGCTTTGCACAATGCGCAAGGCCGCAGCCAGCATGGTCTCAAGACCAACCGCGCCCGCCTCTGCTTCCGCAAACGGGACGCGCTTGTCTTCGACATCCTGACCGCAATGATCCGAGACAATCACATCAATGGCGCCAGAGGCCAGTCCTTCCACCAGCGCAAGGCGCTCGTCTTCATGGCGCAAGGGCGGCATGAGTTTCAGAAAGGTGCGGTAATCACCAATGTCATTTTCATTCAGCGTGAGATGGTTGATCGACACACCGCACGACACGTTCAATCCGTTCGCGCGCGCCGTCACCATCGCATCAAGCGACAAGGTGGTGGAGATGAGTTCCGCATGATAGCGCGCACCCGTCATGGCCACGAGGCGCAGGTCACGATCCAGCATGATGACTTCCGCTTCGCGCGGAATGCCTGTCAGGCCAAGACGCGTGGCGAATTCGCCTTCATTCATCACGCCTGTGGCCGCAAGATCTGGATCTTGCAGCACATGCATGACGAGCGCATCGAAATCGCCCGCATAGGTCATGGCGCGGCGCATCACCTGCGCATCGCGCACAGATGTGCGGCCATTGCCAAAACCAATGGCGCCCGCGCGGGTCAGCAGACCCATTTCGCCGATCTCTTTGCCAGCCAGCCCCTTGGTCAGCGCCGCAATCGAATAGAGACGAACGCTGTCATTGTCACGTGCGCGGCGCACGAAGAAATCGACCAGCGCGGTCGTGTCACGCACAGGGTTGGAATCGGGCGCCACGCACACACTTGTCACGCCACCAGCAAGGGCTGCGCGCGACAAAGTTGTGATCGTTTCGCGATGCTCGGAGGCGCGCATGTCGATCAAGCCCGGGCAGACAACATCGCCCGCGCAGTCGATCACATCCGCTGACGTGCCGACATTGGCGCGGGTCACATTCGCACCGACGTCCTTGATCAGACCATTTTCAATCAGCACACCACCGCGCGTCTGCGTTCCGGCAACCGGATCAATTAGCGTGGCGTCTAGGAGGGCGAGGTTTTTGGGGGCGCTCATCATCTCACCCGTTCGGCAGGTTTTTGGAGAGCGCTTCAAGCACGGCCATGCGCACAGCCACGCCCATTTCGACTTGCTCATTGATCAGCGAACGCGGACCATCGGCCACGCTCGAGTCAATTTCAACACCACGATTGATCGGACCGGGGTGCATGACCAGAGCCTTGCTGGCAACAGCCGCCAGCTTCTCTTCGGTCAGTCCGTGGAAATGCGCATATTCTTTGAGCGAGGGCACGAAGGCGCCGTCCATCCGCTCACGCTGCAAGCGCAGCATCATGACAATGTCAGCGCCCGCAATGCCCTTGTCGAAATCGCGGAAAACTTCGACGCCCATGCGCTCGATGCCCGCAGGCAGCAAAGTAGAGGGCGCAACCACACGCACGCGCGCACCCATTTGCGTGAGCAAGATCATGTTGGAGCGCGCGACACGCGAATGGGCCACATCGCCGCAGATGGCAACGGTCAGACCACCAATCTTGCCCAAGCGGCGGCGGATGGTGAGTGCATCGAGCAAAGCTTGGGTGGGATGTTCATGCGAACCATCGCCCGCATTGACCACGGAGCAGGAAACTTTTTTGGCGAGAAGCTCCACCGCGCCCGAGCAATAATGGCGCACGACGATGAGATCGGGGCGCATGGCGTTCAGCGTCACCGCCGTGTCGATCAGCGTCTCGCCCTTTTTCACGCTCGAATTGGCGACCGCCATATTCATCACATCTGCGCCCAGCCGTTTTCCGGCGAGTTCGAAAGATGATTGCGTGCGGGTGGAGGCTTCAAAGAACAGATTGATCTGCGTGCGGCCCGACAGGACGCTGCGCTTCTTTTCGATCTGACGGGAGACTTCCACCGCTGCATCCGCCGTATCGAGCAAAAATTCGATCTCGGGACGGGAAAGCCCGGCAATGCCGAGCAAATGTCGGTGGGGGAATGAGGACTTTGCGCGCGGGGCTACCATAAGGTGTCTGTATAGGGGGCAATCATGGCCAAAGGCAAGCGCAAGCCCCTGCCCTCAACAGATGTTACCGGGCAAATTCCTGATTTCTGCGCTCCAGCTCCTCGCCATAGCGGCGTAATGCATGAGATTCTGTGACCAGACCGATCAATTGGCGACTGTCTTGACCATCGAGAACCGCCAGCACATCGGTCTCGGCTTTTTCGAACAGGTCTAGCGCCTCGCGGATATTCATCTCCGGCAGCAGAAAGGTCTCCTGCTGGCTAACAAGCTGTGAAACGGGCTCATGCGCGCGCGCCTCAGCCGCCCCGTGCAAGCTTTCAGACGCAATGAGCCCGACATAGCAGCCCTGCCCATCAACGACCATCATCTGACGCGTGGTGCCGGAGGGAAACATGTCGCGTGCCACACCCATCGTCACGTCGGCGGGCACGGTCCGCACATCCTTCCTCATCAGCCGCGCCACATTGAGCTGGCGCACCCAGCCCACATCATGCGGTCCGCGGATCGTCTCGCCGCGCAAATGAAAGCGCCAGGTGGCGAAGGAATAACCAAAGGTCTCGCGCACAATCAGCGCGCACAACACACTGGCGGCGAGTGCAGCGACTGTCACTGAAAAATCACCCGTCATTTCCAGCGCCAATACAGTCATACTGATCGGCGCACCCAAAACACCCGTGCCAAACGCCGCCATAGCAGTGATGGCCGCCAAGCCCGCGGGGAAAGCGTAAGGTGTGAGCGCGCTAACGCTTTCCGCATAAAAGCGGCCAAGCAATCCGCCTATCAAAAGAGAGGCGAAGAACAGGCCACCACGAAAACCCGACCCCAGCGAAATAGCCGATGCGATCCCCTTCAGCACCAGCAGACTGGCGAGAACGGCCAAAGGCACCGATTGGGTGAGGTTCATCTGAAACGCGCCATGGCCTGCACCCAGCACTTGCGGGGTGATGAGCCCAAAGCCCCCGACAATCAAACCGCCGAGCGCCGGGCGCAAAAACACAGGCAGTTTTTTGTGCGCAAACAGGCGCTCCGCCAAAGCCACACCCTGCATCAGCAAGATCGCGCCCAGCGCACACAGCGCACCTAATATCATGACGTGGCCAAAAAATGCTCCCACCAGCGCATTGAATTCGGTCACCACAGGCAAGGGGCCGTGGTGATCGACCACCAGTTTCACCGCAAAGCTTGCCACAATGGCGCTGGCCATCACCGGCACAAGGGACGCCACCGCATAAGCGCCCAGCACCACTTCAAAGGCATAAAAGGCACCCGCCAATGGCGCGCCAAAAGCAGCCGAGATCGCGCCCGCTGCGCCGCAGGCAACCAGCAAGCGCATGTCGGAGCGACGCGCTGCCAAGCCGCGACCCAGAAAGGACGCGAGTGCTGCGCAGACCTGCGTATAGGCAGCCTCCAGACCCACCGACGCCCCGCAGGCATTCGAGATGAAGGTCTGCACCGTAATACATAAAGAGCCGCCCATGCGCAGACGCCCGCCAAGCAGCGCATTGGCCTCGATGGCATCCGCCATCTGATCTTTGAAACGCGCGCCCACCAGCCAGACGACCAGCCCCAGCAACAAACCACCCGCCACCGGCACAACCAATGCGCGGATCGGCTCAAGGCTCATTTGCGCGGACAATCGCTCATGCGAGCCGATATCGAAAAGAAGTTCATGCGCAATCTGCGCACCATTGGCAATCAGTCCGACCAGCACGCCCGACACCAGTCCCACAAACAGTCCTGCAATCGCCAATCCACTTTCCCGCGCACGGACAAAGGTGCGCATCCAATGAGGCAGAAAACGGTCCAATTTCTCGCTGGGCAAAGCCGCCATGGTGTCTCCGATGGATGCGCCTTGAATAGACGATCCAGAGCTTTGGTCCAATTTTTTTGCTCCCCCTGAAAGGGGGAGCAGTGGGACCAAATTGGCTAGGCTGCCCCATGAGCCATTTGACAGGGCCAAGCCCCTCCACCATGTTTCGCCACGCAAGATGACCCCTCAAAGGTCCAGCCAGAGGCTCAAACAGAGCCAGCCTGCCTGTATAACCCATTGAATCTCAGGATATTTCCATGGAAGTCGTCATCGTCGAGTCGCCCGCCAAGGCCAAGACGATCAACAAATATCTGGGGCCGGGCTACGAGGTTTACGCCTCCTTTGGCCATGTCCGCGACCTTCCCTCCGAGGATGGCGCGGTCGATCCTGATGATGATTTCGCCATGAAATGGGAGGTCGATTTCAAGGCCTCCAAGCGCTTGGCCGAGATTGCGGCGGCTGTGAAAGATGCCGATGGCGTCATTCTGGCAACCGATCCGGATCGCGAGGGCGAGGCCATCTCCTGGCATGTGCTGGAAATCCTGAAGGCCAAGAAAGTTCTCAAAGACAAGCGCGTGCAGCGCGTCGTCTTCAATGCCATCACCAAAAGCGCCATTCTGGACGCGATGAAGGCGCCGCGCGAAATCGACACGGATCTGGTCGATGCGTACCTCGCCCGCCGTGCGCTCGATTATCTGGTCGGCTTCAAACTCTCCCCTGTCTTGTGGCGCAAATTGCCCGGCGCCAAATCAGCCGGTCGCGTGCAATCAGTGGCTCTGCGCTTGGTCTGCGAGCGCGAACTCGACATCGAAAAATTCCGGGCGCGTGAATATTGGTCGCTCGAAGCCTTTCTGAAGACGCAAGCGGGCGCTGCCTTCAGCGCGCGCCTGATCGGCGCCGATGGCAAGAAGATCAACCGCCTCGACATTGGCACAGGTGCCGAGGCCGAGGCTTTCAAGACTGGTCTTGAAAACGCGACCTTCAGCGTGACAAGCGTGGAATCCAAACCCGCCAAGCGTCACCCCTATCCGCCATTCACCACCTCCACTTTGCAGCAAGAAGCCTCGCGCAAACTGGGTTTGGCGCCAGCGCGCACCATGCAGATCGCGCAGCGTCTCTATGAAGACGGCATCATCACTTATATGCGAACCGATGGTGTCGATATGGCACCTGAGGCCATTGCTGGCACACGCAAAGTGATCGAACAGGAGTTTGGTAGCAAATATCTGCCCGGTGTGCCGCGTAAATATTCGACCAAGGCAAAAAATGCGCAGGAAGCGCATGAGGCCGTGCGCCCGACCGATCTGTCACGCCTGCCGCGCGACTTCAATCGCAGTTCGGAAAACATCGAACAGGCCAAACTCTATGATCTGATCTGGACGCGCACGGTCGCAAGCCAGATGGAATCGGCAGAGATGGAGCGCACCAGTGTTGATATTGCAGCCAGCGTCACAAGTGGCGGCTACAAGCAGATTGATCTGCGTGCGACCGGACAGGTCGTGCGTTTCGATGGCTTTCTGAAGCTCTATCAGGAAGGCCGCGATGACGAAGACGATGAAGATGCCAACCGCTTGCCGCCGATGGCGCAAGGCGAAGCGCTGACCAAGGAACGCATCGAAGCTGTTCAGCATTTCACCGAGCCGCCGCCCCGTTTCACGGAAGCGACTTTGGTGAAGCGCATGGAAGAACTGGGCATCGGCCGTCCCTCGACCTATGCCTCCACGCTCGCCGTCTTGCGTGATCGTGAATATGTGCGCCTCGATAAAAAACGCCTTGTGCCGGAAGATCGTGGTCGTTTGGTTGTGGCGTTCCTGGAGAGCTTCTTCACGCGCTATGTGGAATATGATTTCACCGCTGCACTTGAAGAAAAACTCGACCTTGTCACCAGCCATGACATTCCCTGGAAGCAGGTCTTGCGTGACTTCTGGGCGGAGTTTTCAGTGGCCCTTGCCGGCACAGCTGATCTACGCACCACGCAAGTGCTCGATGCGCTGAATGATCTGCTAGCCCCGCACATTTTCCCTGAAAAGGAAGGCGTGGGTGATCCGCGCGCCTGTCCGGCGTGTGGCGCAGGTCAATTGTCGCTGAAACTTTCCAAGTTTGGCGCTTTTGTTGGCTGCACCAATTATCCAGAATGCAAATTCACCCGCGCGGTCTCACCGGGCAGCGAAGGCGATGCAACTGGGTGCCCCGGCGTCACGATACTTGGCAAAGATCCGCAAACCGATCTCGAAGTCAGCGCGCGCAACGGCCGCTTTGGTCCCTATGTGCAATTGGGCGAGGAGAAGGATTCCAAAAAAACCTCTCTGCCCGCAGGGCTTCCAATTGACGAAGTGACATTTGAAAAAGCGCTCGCACTTTTGTCACTGCCACGTGAAGTTGCCAAACATCCGACATCCGGCGAGCCGATTGTGGCTGGCATTGGCCGCTATGGCGCCTATGTTCAGCATCAGAAAACCTACGCCAATCTGAGCAAGGATGATGATGTGCTCGAAGTTGGCGCCAATCGCGCCATCGATCTCATCACCACCAAAGAACAGCGCGGCGGTGGTGGACGTTTTGCCGGACGCGATCTGGGTGATCACCCAACAGGCGGCAAGATTGCCGTGAAGGCCGGACGTTTCGGGCCTTATGTGGCGTGGAACAAAGTCAACGCGACCATTCCCAAAGGCACGGATGCTGACAGCTTCACACTCGAACAGGCCATTGCTCTGATAGAGGCCAAGCAGAATGGCACGGGTGGTGATGCGGCAGGTGGCAAGTCGCTGGGCGTTCATCCGGCGGGTGGTGCGGTCAGCGTGCGCGCGGGTCGCTATGGGGCTTATGTCAATTGGGGCAAGGTCAATGCGACCATTCCCAAAAGCCAGTCGCCTGAGGACATCACGCTGGAAGATGCGCTGATGCTCATTGAAGAGAAGGCCGGTCCGGGCGCAGCGCGCAAGGCTGCCAAAAAGGCACCGAAAAAAGCGGCCGCCAAAAAGACAGCGGCCAAAAAAGCGCCTGCCAAGAAAGCCCCCGCGAAAAAAGCTCCGGCTAAGAAAGCTGCGGCGAAAAAAGCGCCTGCCAAAAAGAAGGCCGTGAAAAAGGCGTGAAACAGCCCCTCCCCTCGCGCGCAGAGATTTTGGCCTTTATCGCGCGCGAGCGGGCAGCCGCAGGCGCGCAGCCCATCAAAATCGGCAAGCGCGAAGTCACGCGCGAATTCGGCATCCGCGGCTCCGACAAGATCGGTCTGAAGGCGCTGCTGAAAGATCTCGAAGCTGAAGGCGCAGTCGAAAAGCGTGGCAAGAGATTCCACAAGGCAGGGATGCTGCCCTCGGTCGTGCTCGCTGATGTGACGGGCCGCGACCGTGATGGTGATCTGGTCGCCACCCCTGTTGAATGGGATGAAGAACACGGCGCTGTGCCACGCATTCTGATCAGCGCGCCGCGCAAGGCGCGCCCCGGCCAGCCGGTTCCTGGTGTCGGTGATCGCGGCCTCGTGCGTGTGGAACTCTCCGACGAGAGCACCGAAAAACTTCAGGTCTATACGGGGCGTGTCATCAAGCTTTTGACCCGTGCCAAAATGCAGGTGCTGGGCATTTATCGTGCGCAGCCTGCCGGTGGCGGCCGCCTCATCCCGGTCGACAAGAAAAACATGAACCGCGAACTCATCATTCCGCCAGGCGCCGAAGCGCAGGCGGAAGATGGGGATCTGGTGGCGGTCGAAATCATGCGTGAAGGCCGCTTTGGCCTGCCCGCCGCGCGCGTGAAAGAAAGATTGGGCTCTTTGCGCAGCGAAAAAGCAGTCAGCCTGATTGCCATTCACGCGCATAATATTCCCAACACTTTCCGCCCCGAGACATTGGCCGAGGCTGACAGCGCACGCCCGGCCACCATGGACCATCGCGAAGACTGGCGCGCGCTCCCGCTCGTCACCATTGATCCGGCAGATGCCAAAGATCATGACGACGCCGTCCATGCGCGCCTTGATGATGATCCGGCAAATGAAGGTGGCTTTATTGTCACCGTTGCCATTGCTGATGTCGCAGCCTATGTGCGCCCAGATCGCCCGCTGGATCGTGAAGCGGTGGAGCGCGGCAATTCGGTCTATTTCCCCGACCGCGTTGTGCCGATGCTGCCCGAGCGCATTTCAAATGATCTGTGCTCGCTGCGCCCGCTCGAAGATCGCCCGGCCTTGGCCGTGCGCATGATCATTTCTGCCGATGGCCACAAGAAGAAACACACATTCCATCGCATCATGATGCGCTCGGCCGCCAAGCTCGCCTATCCGCAGGCGCAAGCCGCCATAGACGGTTTTAGCGACGAGACCACAGCGCCCTTGCTGGAAAGCGTGTTGAAGCCGTTGTGGGCAGCTTATGAATGTGTGAAGCAGGAACGCGCCAAGCGCAGCCCGCTGGATCTTGATTTGCCCGAGCGCAAAATCCTGCTGAAAAGTGATGGCACTGTGGATCGCATCATCGTGCCGGCGCGCCTTGACGCGCATCGCCTCATCGAAGAATTCATGATTCTCGCCAATGTCGCGGCAGCCGAGACACTGGAGCAAAGAGCACAAGAGCTGATCTATCGTGCGCATGATGTGCCATCCGCCGAAAAGATCACCAATCTGTCGGAGTTTCTCTCATCCATTGGCATCAAGCTCGCCAAGGGACAGGTTCTGCAAACCTCGCATTTCAACGAGATCCTCGCCCGGGTGAAGGGCACGGACAATGAGCATGTCGTCAATGAAGTTGTTTTGCGCACGCAGGCGCAGGCTGAATATGTGTCAGAGAATTACGGCCACTTCGGTCTGCACCTGAAGCGCTATGCGCATTTCACGTCACCCATTCGCCGCTATGCCGATTTGATTGTGCATCGCGCACTCATCCGCGCGTTGAAACTCGGCCCCGATGGCCTGCCTGATCTGGAAAAGGGCGAGCTGGCGGAAATCGCCGCGCGCATTTCAGCCTCCGAGCGGCGCGCCATGGCGGCGGAACGCGAGACCAATGATCGGCTCATTGCAGGCTGGCTGTCGGAACAGATCGGCGCCACCTTCAAGGGACGTATTGCGGGCGTCACCAAGGTCGGGTTGTTCGTCAAACTCACCGATACAGGCGCGGATGGCTTCATCCCCGCCTCGACGCTCGGCACAGATTACTTCCGCCATGAGGAGGGTCTGCATGCCCTCATCGGCAATCGCACGGGCGAAACCTTCCGGCTGGGCGACATGGTCGAGGTCAAGCTTGTCGAGGCAGCTCCTTTTGCGGGTGCCTTGCGCTTTGAGATGCTCAGCGATGGCAAACCCCGACCGGGTGGCGGTGGTTTTGGCAAAAAGACGAAACGGGGCCGCGACACAGGGTCACCTCGTAAAAAGGGCACGAAAGCCTCATTGAAGACGCGTAAGAAAAGTCGCTGATCTCACTTCAGGAACATCCATGACCACTTCCGCCAATATTTCGGACATGCCCGCACGCGATGGATGGGCCGCCCTGAAAACCGGCTTCCGCCTGCGTTGCCCCGCCTGCGGCGAAGGGAAAATGTTTCATCGCTTTTTGAAAGTCAGTGATTGCTGCCCCAACTGCGGTGAAGAATTGCATCACCACCGCGCCGACGATGCCCCGCCCTATTTCACCATTCTCGTTGTCGCCCATATTATCGGCGCTCTGATGCTATTGGTCGAAGAACACAATGATGCGCTGGA
>CAINNX010000065.1 GCA_903851305.1 uncultured Hyphomicrobiales bacterium
CATTGTCTTTTGCAGCATCACAAGTTCGGTGCGCGTTTTCATTTCGAAAATGGCGGTGATCTCGAAGAGAAGTGTCAAAAGCTTGGCCATGGAAATCTGATCAGCTGTGCGTGAATGAATGGGCTCGCCAATCGCGCGCACAGCTTGGGCAAAATGGTCGATGTCAAATGTCTCGGGCACATAGCCGGCTTCAAAATGCACTTCAGCCACGCGCCGGTAATTGCGGGTGATAAAGCCATAAAGAATCTCGGCCAGAAAACGCCGCTCTTTGTGGCCCAGTCGGCCTGTGATGCCGAAGTCCACGGCAACCAAGCGACCCTGCGGGTCCATAAACAAATTGCCCTGGTGCATGTCGGCATGAAAGAAGCCGTCACGCAAAGCATGACGCAAAAAGGATTGAATGACGGTGCTGCCCAAGAGCGGCAGATCATGCCCCGCACGCCTCAAGGCCTCGAGATCTGTCAGCGGAATTCCATCAACCCATTCAAGGGTCAAAACTTCCTTGGTGGTGCGATCCCAATCAACGGAGGGAATCCGAAAGTCGGGGTCACCGGCAACATTTTCCGCAAATTCAGATGCGGCTGCTGCCTCAAGCCGGAAATCCATTTCCATCCTGACGGAGCGCGCCAAAGTGTCGACCACCTCCACAGGACGCAGGCGATGCGCATCAGGAAAATGTTCTTCAGCAAAACGAGCGGCCGCATACATGTCCGACAAATCACGCGCAAAGCGATTTTGTACGCCCGGACGCAACACCTTTACCGCCACATCGCGTTCACCGTGAATATCTTTGACACGAGCGCGATGAACCTGAGCGATAGAGGCCGCAGCAACAGCTGGCCCGAATTCGACATAGACATCTTTCAAGGGACGCCCAAAAGCAGCTGCCACTTGCGCTTCTGCGATGGCTTGCGGGAAGGGCTCCATGCGATCTTGCAAAAATTCAAGATCACGCACCACCGCTGGCCCAACGACATCAGGCCGTGTTGCCAGAAACTGACCGAGCTTCACATAGGACGGGCCCAATCGGCTGATAGCAACCGCCAAGCGTGCGGACTGCGCTTCGGCGCCACGGCGCGCAATAAGACGTGCAAGCGCCAAAGGCAACCGCGCAGTAGGCGGCAACATCACGGGATCGACGTTTGAAAAAACGCCTTCGCGCGCCAACACAAAGCCTGCGCGACCGAGCCGCCAAAGATGACCAATTTTGCTGAACAAGGCCATATTTACAGCTTCCAACCCGAATGAATGGCCACAACGCCACCGGTCAGACGCGTGTAAGAAGCCCTTTTGAAACCGGCTTCTTCGATCATGTCCCGGAAAACTTCAGGGTGCGGAAATTTGCGGATCGACTCAACAAGATAGCGATAGGGATGTCCATCGCCTGTGACAGCTTTGCCAATCGCAGGAATCGCCGTGAAGGAATAGGCATCATAAATTTTATCAAGGCCGGGAATATCGACAGCCGAAAACTCAAGGCACAGAAAACGGCCGCCGCGCTTCAACACACGATAGGCTTCGGCCAGCGCAAGATCGATGCGCGGAACATTGCGGATACCAAAAGCGATGGTATAGGAATCAAAAGTTTTGTCAGGCAGCGGCAATTGTTCCGCATTGGCTTCGACAAAGGTAAGTTTGCCAGCAATATCGCGCTGCGCTGCGCGCTCTTCACCCACACGTAGCATCTCACCATTAATGTCGAGAATGGTGACATCCGTTTCAGGGCCACCTGCATCTGCGATGCGGAACGCTACATCACCCGTGCCGCCTGCAACATCAAGATGACGGAAGGGGCGATTACGGGGCGGCTTGACCATTGAGACCAGCACATCCTTCCAGGCCCGATGCAGGCCAGCGGACATGAAATCATTCATCAAGTCATAGCGATCAGCTACCTTGTGAAACACATCGTCCACCAAGGCCTGCTTCTGGCCAAGACGCACAGTGGAGAAACCGAAATGGGTCTCCTCGTCGGGACGCGGGGCGGAAGAAGATGCGTGATCCATGACTGTCTCCAAAGCGGGCGGGACCATAGCGCGACATCTGCGAATTGACCATGTAGGATTATCATCTGAGATCAAAGCCAAAGAGCGCTGGACCTGCCATGCCCGAACTGCCCGAGGTCGAGACTGTCCGCAGGGGACTTGAGCCCGCCATGGTGGGTCAAAAAATCAATAAAGTGGAACAGCGTCGGCCAGACCTACGCTTTCCGCTGCCTGAGCGCTTTCCTGAGCGCCTGACAGGGCGGACCATCACCGGGCTGTCTCGCCGGGCCAAATATCTTTTGGCCCACCTCGATGATGGGGTCGTCTTGGTCTGCCATTTGGGGATGAGTGGCTCGTTCCGGGTCGAGGAAGGGCCAAAAAGCCTCCAGCCGGGACAATTCCACCACGAGCGATCGAAGGCTCTGGCCCATGACCATATCGTGCTCCATCTCTCAAGCGGCGCCCGGGTCACCTATAATGACCCACGTCGCTTTGGCTTTATGGATCTGATCCCGCAGCCCACCCTCTCTGAACACCCGTTTTTCCGCGATCTTGGCCTGGAGCCTCTGGGCAACGAGCTCGATGGGGCGCATCTCGCTAACCTGTTCAAGGGGCGTAAGGCCCCACTCAAAGCAGCCTTGCTCGACCAGCGCCTTATTGCCGGGCTCGGCAATATTTACGTCTGTGAATCCCTTCACCGCTCAGGCCTGTCGCCCAAACGGGCCGCCGGGACCTTAGCTCGCAAGTCAGGTGCGCCAACCACGGGAGCCGGACGGCTGGCCGCCAATATCCGCTTGGTCCTTCAAGATGCCGTCCAAGCGGGTGGGTCGTCCTTGCGCGACCATCGACAGACGGATGGGTCCCTTGGCTATTTCCAGCACAATTTCCGTGTCTATGACCAAGAGGGGAAACCCTGCCCGACGAGCGGGTGTGACGGCACAGTCCGCCGGATTGTACAAAGTGGTCGCTCGACCTTCTACTGCCCGAAATGCCAGAAATGAGATAAGACGGTCACAACGAGCCGGAAAACCGGCCGAAAATATAATGGGAGGAACTTGATGAAGCTGACATCACTGGTCTCGCTGGCAGCCCTGCTCGCAGCCTCAACCGCGCAAGCCGACGCCGTCTCGGATTTTTATCACGGCAAAACCGTGAACGTGCTGATCGGTGTGGCCGTTGGTGGCGAATATGACCTGCATGCGCGCGTCGTCTCCCGCTATCTCGGCAAATATGTTCCCGGCAATCCCGCTGTCGTGCCGCAAAATATGACCGGCGCTGGCGGGTTAAAAATGGCGAACTATCTCTTCGAAGTCGCCGCCCGTGATGGCACCAATATTGGCATGATCGCCAATACATTTCCAGCCATGCAGGCCGCAGGCGTGAAGGGCGTCATGTTCGATGCCAACCAATTCCAATGGATTGGTTCGATCTGCCCGACGGTTGAGACGATGACCGTCTGGAAAACCACTGGCGTCAAATCCATTGAGGATGCGCGCAACAAAGAAGTGATTGCGGGTGCAACAGGCCGCGGCGCGATCACTTATATGTTCCCGGCTATGCTGAATGAATTTGCCGGAACCAAATTCAAAATTGTTACCGGCTATCCCGGTGGCAACGACGTCAATCTTGCGATGGAACGCGGCGAAGTTGGTGCGCGCAACAATACATGGTCTAGCTGGAAAGTGACCAAGCCCAACTGGCTGGCCAATAAAGATATTACGGTCATCGTGCAGGCTGGTCCAAAAGCTGCCGATCTTCCTGGCGTGCCATCAATCGAGGATGTCATCCCCGATGCAGACAATCGCAAGATTGTGGAACTGCTCGTATCAGGCACGCTGCTTGGACGCCCGTTGGCGACAACGCCTGGTGTGCCAGCCGAGCGTGTGAAAGCCCTGCGCGATGCATTTGATGCTGTGATGAAAGATCCTGACTTCTTGAAAGAGGTGGGGGCAGCAAATATTGAGGTCGATCCTGTTCGTGGTGTTACGATGCAAGAGGTCGTCAAAAAAGTGCTGGCAACGCCCAAACGTCTGGCTGAAAAAGCCCGCGATCTCATCGAATAAAAAAGGCGGGTTAAACCCGCCCTTTTTATTTACCTGTCTTCACGCGCGTCCATTCACGCGTCACTAGACGTTGCGTTTGCGCATCATAGGGCGTGATGGTGAACAGCCGAGCCATGGTTCCTTCATCGGGATAAATCGCAGGATTTTCAAGCACGCTTTTTTCAACAAACGGCTTTGAATCAATCACGCCATTGGCATAATTGGTAATACTGCTGTTGCGCGCAGCCACCTGCGGGCGCAGCATAAAGTCGATAAACCTATATGCCTCGGAAACGTGCGGTGCATCTTTCGGAATGGCGAAAGCATCGAACGTCATCAGCGTGCCTTCTTTCGGAATCGTATAATTGATTTTAATTCCGTTCTTGGCATCCTCAGCTCGTGTGCGTGCCTGGAATGTATCCCCCGCCCAACCAATTGCCAGACAAATATCCCCATTGGCCAGCGCGTTGATATACTCGGAAGAATGGAATTTTTTTACGTAAGGACGGACTTGCGCAATCAATGACGTAGCCTTGCGAATATCGTCCGGTTTTTTCGAATCCGGGTTAAGCCCAAGATATCGCAGAGCGACCGAGATGAGATCTTCTGGGCTATCGAGAAAATAAACTCCGCAATCAGCGATTTTCTTGATCAATTCCGGCTTGAAGACAATGTCCCACGTATCGATGGGCATCACGCCAAGGCGCTGCGCAACTTTATCGATATTGTAGGACAGGCCTGTCGTGTACCACATATATGTCACGGCATATTTATTGCCGGGATCATAAACGGCCAGCCGCGCAGCCACCTCTTGCCAGATACCTTTGGCATTTGGAAGTTTATGCACATCGAGCTGCTGAAAAATTCCTGCCTGAATTTGTCTTTGCAGAAACGTGCCTGACGGAACGACGATGTCGTAACCCGTATTGCCTGCCAGCAATTTGGCCTCCAGCATTTCATTGGAATCATATGTGTCGTAGACAATTTTAATGCCCGTCTCGCGGGTAAATTCCTCAAGCAATTTTGTATCGATATAATCCGTCCAATTATAGACGTTGAGAATACGCTCCTGCGCAAATGCTGGTGAAACAAACAGACCAAGCCCCACCAAACAAAATCCGAACATGCGCTTCAACATAACGCTTTCCTCACGACCTGCAGATGGCTCGCGCCAAACGCGTGAGGCCTTCGTCTAATGTTGAGTCTTTTTTTGCAAAACAAAGTCGAATGACGTTTTTCACGGGGTTCTGCGCATAGAACGCTGAAACCGGAATCGCAGCTACTTTGTGCTCCGTTACAAGCCGCTTGCAAAAAGCAAAATCATCCGTCTCGCCAAGGGCTGAAATATCAATGTTCAAAAAATAAGTGCCTTGGCTTGGAATTACATCAAATCCCAATGTGCGCAGACCATCGGTCAAGCGGTCGCGGCTTTTTTGAAATCCTGCTCGCATGTCAGCAAAATACAGCGCATCTTTCATAAGGCCGTAAGCCACAGCCGACTGCAGATTGGGTGGTGTCGTGAAGGTCAAAAACTGATGCGCTTTGGAAACGATACGCATCAAATCAGGTGCAGCAACAACCAAACCGATTTTCCATCCCGTGAGAGAGAAAATTTTTCCGGCAGATCCAATCTTGATGGTACGCTCGCGCATGCCCGGGATCGACATCAGTGGGACATGCTGATGATCATCGAACACAATATGTTCCCAAACCTCATCACTGATGCAAACCGCATCAAATTTAACGCAATAGCGTGCAAGCATTTCCAGAAGGTGGCGCGGCAAAACCGTGCCTGTGGGGTTCAGTGGGGTGTTGATCAAAACAGCCTTGGTCTTTGGACTGAAGACGGCATCGAGATCTTCTTGGGTAAAATGCCAATGAGGCGGCTTCAACGTGACAAGTCTAGGAATGGCGCCAGCCAGTTTCACCATCGGCAAATAGGAATCATAGACTGGTTGAAAGAGCACAACTTCATCACCCGGACAGACAGTTGCCAGAATCGCTGCCGTCAGGGCTTCGGTCGCGCCCGATGTCACCATGGTCTCGCGCTGGGCATCAATAGAAAGACCGTGGAAGCGTCCGTAGTGAGCGGCAATCGCCTCGCGCAATTCGGGAATGCCCATCATCGAAGGGTATTGATTATAGCCAAACACTGAGGCTTCAGCCGCCTTACGACGTACATCTTCCGGACCGGGGTCATCCGGGAAACCTTGGCCGAGATTAATCGCGTCATGCTCGCGCGCGAGCGACGACATCATTTCGAAAATAGTGGTTGGAAGATCAGCAAAAAGCGGGTTCATTGGCCTCGCGCAGTCCTCAAAATACCTGACTCGCTCTACTTCCTAGCATGGGTTGTGATCGGCTAGAAGATTGTCGTCTCCATGCAATGTCCGATCAGCGCGGTGCGCGCTTGGCCAGAATTCGCTGCAACGTGCGCCGGTGCATATTGAGGCGTCGCGCTGTCTCGGACACATTGCGGCCGCACAATTCATAAATGCGCTGGATATGCTCCCAGCGTACGCGATCGGCAGACATCGGATTTTCAGGCAATTCAGACTTGTCATGCTTGATAGCCATCAAAGCATTGTAAATTTCATCCGCATCTGCAGGCTTGGCTAGATAGTCAAAAGCACCAAGCTTCACAGCCGTAACGGCGGTCACGATATTTCCATAGCCTGTGAGAATAATGCCGCGTGAATCGGGTCTCAGGGCCTTGAGTTCGGAAATAATATCGAGCCCATTTCCATCGCCCAATCGCATATCGATGATAGCAAAGGCTGGTGCGGATGTACGAATGGCTAGAAGACCCTCTGCCACAGTCTCAACGGGTGTAACCTGAAAGCCCCGCGTTTCCATAGCGCGGGTAAGACGCGTCAAAAAGGGGCGATCGTCATCGGCAATCAGCAACGTCTTGTCTTCGAGGCCAAAGACGCCACCCGGATTTTCGGCGAGTTTCAAGCTATCCATCATGTTTCAATCCTCGGTTTCCCTTGGATATAGGCCTGTATTGCAGCGTTTCCATCCTCTTGCCCCTCTTGTGAGCGCGTCGGCTCAAACAGGCTGCGCGGCCAGGCAACAGAAATACGGGCGCCCGACTGGGGCTGGGGCCTGTTGGAGACGACAACACTGGCCCCCGAACGCTCCAGCAGTGTTTTTGCGATAAAGAGCCCAAGTCCCAGCCCGCCCTCGTCCGACTTGGCCCGACGATCCAGACCTTTTGTCGAAATATAAGGATCGCCCAAACGCGATAGCACTTCAGGCTGAAAACCGGGTCCGTCATCTTCAATCGTCAAGCGCACTTGGGCGGCGCCCCAGCGAATATGAATACCAACAGAGGATCCGGCGAAATCGATGGCGTTTTCGACAAGGTTACCAAGGCCATACAGAATGCCCGGATTGCGTTGGCAGACGGGCTCGGGGCCGTCGCCAGACTTTTCTGTCACAAGTTTAACGCCAAAATCTCTTTGCGGAGCAATAACTTCTTCAACCAGCACTGAAATTGTCATGCGATCAAGCATGGTGCCCGTGTCGTTCCCCAATGATGCCAATTTACCCAGAATGGTTCGGCATCGCTGAACCTCCTGTGTGAGCAGAGCGAGATCGGCTGCAGCCTCGCTTCCATCTGGCAAAAGCTTGGCGAGGTCCTTCACGACCAAGGTGATGGTGGCAAGCGGGGTGCCAAGTTCATGTGCCGCAGCGGCTGCAAGGCCATCAAGCTGGGTGAGATGCTGTTCGCGCGCCAAAACGAGCTCCGTGGCCGCCAGCGCATCCGATAACCGTCGCGCTTCATCGGCAACCCGAGCTGCATAAATCCCGATAAATGCCGTGCCCAAGACGATGGCTATCCAGATACCCGCCACATAAAGGACCGGCAATGCCATGGGTTCATCAAGCCGCCAGGGGAGGGGGTAATGAAACAGGGTCAGGAAGCTCGCCATAGCGACAACCAATGCACCCAGCAAAAGTGTCGCGGCCCCATTGAGCGAAACAGCCGCAATCATGACGGGCGCCAGAAACAACATGGCAAAAGGATTTTGCAGACCGCCCGTCAAAAACAACAGGCCGGAAAGCTGCAGGACATCATAGCAGAGCAGAATCAACGCCAGTCTGTCACCAAGCCGATGGCTGGCGGCAAAACGCAACCGGAGCCCGATATTCAGCCAAGCCGAAGCCGAAATGACTAAAAAACAAATGGTTAGAGGTAGAGAGAAACCCAGTGCGAAATGCGTGGTGAGAACTGCTAGAGACTGCCCAGCCACAGCCAGCCAACGCAGGCGCACAATAGTATCAACCCGCAACTGCCGGGCCCGTCTCCCAAGATCTAGTTCCCCAAGTTCACGCATAGACCACAATTAGTCCCAAATCGCGCCCACCGCCAGCGCATTGACCTAAGTAGGGTAGGGGGCGGCACCCACGTCTTGTGCTTTTGACGCACTTGCACAGTAGGAGGACAGGTTTATGCTGCTATGCGAAAAGTTCACCAAAGCGCCCGAGTCTATCGAGCGGCTTTGCCTTGCTGCTTCGCAACATGAAGGGCTCTCTGCATGAACCGCTTCTCTTATCATATGTATGAGATGGCCCATGCCGCTCTCGTCCCAGCAAGGGCTACGACCGATGCAACGCGGCTGTTTTTTAAGAGCCTCGTTAACCCGCTGGCCTATACGCCCTTTGGCCGCAACATCGCAGCATCTGCAGAATTGTTCGAGCGGTTGACCCGCCGCTATGGCAAACCGAGCTTTGGGCTCGACACGACCAGCATCAACGGCGTCACGGTCGACATCAAAGAAGAGGTCGTCTGGGAAAAGCCATTCTGCCGTCTTCTGCATTTTTCGCGCGCCACGAAACTGGCCAAGCCACAACCTAGTCTCCTGATTGTGGCGCCGCTTTCGGGTCATTACGCAACCTTGTTGCGTGGAACTGTGGAAGCCTTTTTGCCCCACTACGAAGTCTACATCGCCGATTGGGCAGACGCCCGCATGGTGCCGCTGACCGCCGGCTCTTTCGATCTAGATGATTACATCGACTATCTGATCGAAATTTATGAGCTGCTCGGCAAAGACATAAAAGGCGCGGGACTTCATACGCTTGGCGTGTGTCAACCTTCTGTCCCATTAATCGCAGCTGTTGCGCGCATGGAGGCTGAAGGCCATCCACATGTTCCAGCGTCAATGACATTAATGGGGGGCCCAATCGACACGCGTCGTAGCCCCACTGCTGTAAATGCGCTTGCCCAAGAACGTGGCACTGAATGGTTCCAGCGCAATTGCATTTTCAGTGTGCCGTTCCCCTATCCGGGTTTTGGACGCAAAGTTTATCCGGGGTTTTTGCAGCTCTCCGGTTTCATGGCGATGAATATGGACCGCCATATGAATGCCCATGTCAACATGTTCAATCACCTCGTCAAAGGCGATGGTGATTCAGCTGAAAAGCATCGTGATTTCTATGATGAATATATGGCTGTCATGGACCTCTCTGCCGACTATTACATGCAGACCATTGAAAACGTCTTCGTCCGGCACTCTTTGCCAAAAGGCGAGATGATGCATCGAGGAAAGCGCGTCGATCTGACGGCGATTCATCGCACGGGCCTGATGACCGTCGAGGGTGAAAAGGACGATATTTCAGGCGTTGGGCAAACCTATGCCGCGCAAGAGCTCTGCGTGAATATCCCGGCTTCGCGCAAAGTGCATTATCTGCAAAATGGCGTTGGTCATTACGGGGTCTTCAATGGTTCACGCTATCGTTCTGAGATTGCCCCTCGGATCCGCGATTTTATCTCAAATCTGGAACAAGACGCCGCACGCGGGGGTAAGCCACAGCTAAGGCTGGCAGCTTCAGCTGAATAGCCGCCTCTGGCGTAACACGGCCAGAATCGGTTAGATTTTGGTATCATGTTTCGTCTTCTCCGACAGATCGCTGCCCCACCCCAAACGCCTGATCATTTGGACGTTGTCCATGAAGGCGTAAATTATCGCGTGCTTCTCAAACGCGTCCCCA
This sequence comes from uncultured Hyphomicrobiales bacterium, assembly GCA_903851305.1. GTDB lineage: Bacteria > Pseudomonadota > Alphaproteobacteria > Rhizobiales > Beijerinckiaceae > Terripilifer. Next base: position 10,025 of record CAINNX010000065.1, read on the forward strand.
CTGCGCGGCGCTTCACCTTACGAGTACGCAATGCCACGCGTGACGTTGTTGTCACTCTCCCCAAACGCAGCTCCCTCGCCGCCGCAAAAGATTTTGCCCAGCGCCATTCTGCTTGGATTGCTGCACGGATGAACCGGGTTCCTCGCGCTGCTCCTTTTGTTGATGGTGCAACGCTGCCATTCAAGGGCGAAGACTTTACGATTGCGCATATCGAGCGCCTGCGGGGCGGTGTTGAAATCTACGCAACCGAAAAAATAGTCCGCGTCTCATGCTCGCAAGACCATTTGTCACGCCGCCTCCATGATTTCCTGAAAAAGGAAGCGCAGGCTGCATTAGAAGACGCTGTCAGGCTACATTGTGGCACATTAGGATTTGCACCAAGACGCGTAACGGTTCGCGACACAACCAGTCGCTGGGGATCTTGTTCAGCTAGTGGAGCTCTCAGTTTTTCTTGGCGACTAATTATGGCGCCACCCTTTGTGCTGGATTATCTCGCTGCACATGAAGTGGCGCATCTGGTTCATATGAACCATTCGGATGAATTTTGGGCAGTAGCAAAAAAACTCGCGCCTATGACAGATCGGGCAGAGGCCTGGCTTCATGCACATGGCTTATCTTTACATCGCTACGGCGCAACAGATTAAGCTGATTTGATAAAGCTCAAATAAACAGGCTTGCGGCCCTCGCGGAATGCTTTTGCTTCATAACGCGTACTGGGCCAATTTTCCCAAGACACTTGCCAAGCACGAGCGCCCGGCTTGGCCTCCTGCCAAATCCAGCGCTCAGATTTCAGAACACGCGCCAGAACCCAACCCGCATAATCATCAATATCGGTGGCAAAGCGGAACACCGAGCCTGGCTTCAACACACGTGCAATTTCGTCAATATTATTTTCTGACAAAAACCGCCGCTTGCGCTGGCGCCATTTTGGCCAAGGGTCCGGATATAAAACATCCACACGCGAAAGCGATGCTTCAGGAAGGCGCAACAAAACCTCACGCGCATCACCATGGTGAACCCGCACGTTTTGCAATTGCTTTTCATTCAGCTGAACGAGAAGTTTGGCCACACCATTGATAAAGGGCTCGCAGCCAATGTAACCAACATCTGGATGGTTTATGGATTCATGCACAAGATGCTCGGCACCACCGAAGCCAATTTCCATACGATATTCGGAATAAGATTTTTCAAAAACTTGCTCAGGAACAATATCCTTTGAGCAATCAACGGAAATATCCGGAAGTTCGTTTGTAACAAGCCCCGCCTGAAGTTGGCGAAGCTTTTTACCCTTGCGACGGCCATAAAGTGTGCGGTTGATCGGTCCGGAAACGCCGACAACCTCATCCGCACACATGTTCAAACCTCTTCAGCTAATCAGAAACGGCTCTTGAGAGCATCAACCAGATCGGTCTTTTCCCACGAGAAGCCGCCATCGGCATCCGGTGCGCGACCAAAGTGGCCATAGGCCGAGGTGCGCGCGTAAATCGGACGATTGAGCTGGAGATGCTCGCGAATACCACGCGGCGTTAATTTCATGGCTTCGCGTAAGACGGCCTCCAACTTGGCCGGATCAACCTTGCCCGTGTCATACAGGTCGGCATAGATCGACAGCGGCTCGGCAACACCAATGGCGTAAGCGAGCTGGATGCTGCAACGATCGGCCAAACCAGCAGCCACAACATTCTTCGCCAAATAGCGTGCGGCATAAGCGGCCGAGCGGTCGACCTTGGTCGGATCTTTTCCTGAGAATGCACCGCCACCATGGGGAGCCGCACCACCGTAGGTGTCGACGATAATCTTGCGGCCTGTCAGACCCGTGTCGCCATCGGGCCCGCCGATGTAGAACTTGCCGGTCGGATTGATGTGCCATTGCGTATTATTGGTGATCCAGCCAGCTGGCAGAGCTTTCTCAACATAAGGGCGCACGATGTCAGAAATCTGCTGGGAGGTGAGATCTTCTTTCACATGTTGATGTGACACGACGATCTGCGTCGCCTCTACCGGCTTGCCATTCTCATAGCGGATTGTGACCTGGCTCTTGGCGTCCGGACCAAGATGCTTCTCAGCGCCCGAACGGCGAGCTTGTGAGAGAAGCTGCAAAATCTTGTGAGAATAGTAGATGGGTGCAGGCATCAATTCCGGCGTTTCGCGGCAAGCGTAGCCAAACATGATGCCCTGGTCGCCCGCACCCTCATCCTTATTCCCGGCTGAATCAACGCCCTGCGCGATATCAACAGACTGGGCATGCAACAGCACTTCAATATTGGCGCGTTCCCAATGGAAGCCATCCTGTTCATAGCCGATATCGCGAATGGCCTGACGTGCCAGATGAATGATGGTGTCTTCTGTAAAAGAGGGGCCACGGACTTCACCGGCGATCACCACACGGTTCGTCGTTGCCAAGGTCTCGCAAGCCACGCGTATGTCGTAAGGATTGATGCCGGCCTTCGCGCCTTCGCGGAAAAACAGATCAACGACTTCATCAGAAATACGGTCACAAACCTTGTCGGGATGGCCTTCGGAAACCGACTCGCTGGTGAACAAATAATCTTGTCTGGTCACACTTATCTCCGCTGGTCGCGCAGTTTCGCATAGCGCCTATCTTGATTGGCGCTTGGGGTCGAAACAGATTTGCCATTGAGCGTTCGTCAGGTCAAGCCAGATAGGCTGTTTTGTTCTTTTTAACGAACGCTCAAGCCGAGCTTTCTGAGGCTGCTTCGGGCATGCTCGCCTGGCTCTCGGCGATTTGAACAACGAGATCCACAATGCGACGGCGCACCTTAGGGTCGGTGATGCGCGCAAAGGCCCGATTGAGGTGCAGGCCTTCCGTTGAGGTCACTAGATCGGGCACAAAAGTGCGAGTGCCATCTGCAAAACCAGACATGTCACCCAGGGAATCTGTCGCGCCTTCAAAAAAATAAGAAGGCGGGACATCCAATACATGGGCGATGGCCTGCAAGCGACTGGCACCAATGCGATTTGTACCCTTCTCGTATTTTTGAACCTGCTGAAAAGTCAGGCCAAGGGCCAGGCCCAATTTTTCCTGCGTCAGCCCTAGAAGCGCACGGCGCATTCTGACGCGGTTTCCAACGTGTAGGTCGATGGGGTTCGGCTGTTTGGTCACGCGCAATTATCTCCATGCTCGAAACCTGAACGGTGCCGCATTCCGCTCAAACCTCAGCATTGCTGAAACATAAGTCTTGTCTCAGACAGCAAAGCTCAGGGCAAGAGTTTGTTGAACGAACCTGCAAGTTTGCTTAACGCCGCCAACGCAGAAAACCGAGAAGCAAGAAACCAAAAAGCGCCAATAAAAACGGGCTTAAAAATGGATAGTGCGCAACCAGCGGCATAGTGATGGCTGCCGGTAAATTGGCGTCCAGAACTGCTTCAACACCAATAGCTAGTTGATCAATACTGCGGCCATAAGGATCTATGATTGCAGAGATTCCAGTATTAGCTGCGCGTAGAAAAGGGAGCCCGCTTTCAATGCTGCGCAAGCGTGCCTGGGCCAAATGTTGATAGGGTCCGAAGGTCGTTCCAAACCATCCATCATTGGTCACATTCACGATCACGCCGGCATTGTAAAGCAACTCAGGCTCAACAGATTCAGGAAAAATAGCCTCATAACAGACCAGTGGAAAAACTCCCGGCAAGCCCGGAACAGCTAATAATTTGCGGGCGATTCCTGATTCGAACCCTCCAGGAATATGGACAAACTGACGAAGGCCGAGTTTTTCCAGCAATCCAGTAAGCGGCAGATATTCACCAAAAGGCACGAGGTGCAATTTGTCGTAAGTATCAATAATCGTGCCCGAACCCGTCAAAACCTGAATGGAATTGAAATAAGAAACCTTTCTAATCTCACTGGGAAAAGCACCCCCATTCACCGTCTCTGCGCGCGCAGCTCCAGTCACCAGAACGACCCGTCCTAAGGCACGGCTGATAAGTGCCAGAGATTCCGGATCTCGAGAGAGAATGAAAGGAAAGGCGGACTCAGGCCAGATCAGATGCGTGATATCGGCCAGACCGTTTGGCGCTTGTGCACTGGGCTGCGCAGACAAGCGTAAATATTGATCAAGGATCTGGTCTTTATTCTCAGCACGGAACCGATCGTCCTGAGGCACATTGGGCTGCATGACACGGATTTTAACGCCTGCAACATTTTTATCTGAAGCACCTGCCAGACGCAGTGCCCCAAAAGCTGTCAACGCAACAAGCAGAATAAGACCCCAAATCAATGCCGTCGGCTTTCGGCCAGACGAGCGGTCCGACAAGACGGCTGGGCTCGCAAAAATAAACACCGACAAAAATGTAAGGCCATGCAATCCAAAGAGGCTGGCGCTTTGTGCCAGCACAAGATTGCTACCCAGGATCATGCCAAAATCGTTCCAAGGAAAGCCGGTAAAGAGCGTGCCGCGCAACCATTCGGAAAGACCCAATGCCAGCGCCAGCGCCAAGATGCGCGTCGAACCAGTCGACCAAAGCAGACGCGCGATCATCATGCCAAAAGCTGTGAAGCAACCCAAAATAGCCGGCAGTCCTGCCACGCCAAAAGGCAGCGCCCAGGCAAATTCTTCAGCATCCACCAGAAAAGCAGCGCCTAGCCACCAGAGCCCCGCCACAAAATAACCAAAGCCCAAAAACCAACCAATCAAGCCAGCTTGGCGTAAAGCTGTTCTATCAAATCGCGCGCCTTTGACCGGGGCCAAACCATCCAACAGCAGAACACTGACAATCATCGGCACAAAAGCAGCTGGAATGATATGAACCGGAGCCAATGCGAGAGCGCCAATGGCTCCCGCTATAAAAGCCATTAAATGGCGACGCCAACCATCCGATAAGGTGATGACGTGGACGAGCCTCAGCATTGCAAATTCGGAATCATTCGCCGGCACCCAAAAGAGTGAGACGCAGGCGCTTCAGGCGCCGACGATCAGCGTCAAGAACATCAAAACGAATGACATCAGGAATCTCAAATGTTTCACCGCGCGGCAGAACCCGCCCTGCAAGGGTGATAACAAGTCCACCTAGAGTTTCGACTTTTTCCTCTCCCGCCAGCGAGACAAAATCAAAACCTATTTCTTTGGTCAGATCATCAAGATTAGCGCGCGCATCTACAAGCCAATGGCCATCCGCCTGTTTTTCGATTAGCGGTCGGTCGTCTTCATCATGCTCATCTTCGATATCGCCGACAATCATCTCAACAATATCTTCAATAGAAGCCAAACCGTCTGTGCCGCCATATTCATCAATCACAAGGGCCATATGCGTGCGCGTTGCCTGCATTTTTACAAGCAAATCAAGCGCGGGCATGGACGGCGGGACAAACAGAACTTGGCGAACAATGTTTGCTTTCGACAAAGGCAGCGTCAAATCAAGCTCACCCAAACCACGCAGACGGATCACAGCATCTCGCTTGGCTGAACGCTCTTCACTCTTTGGCGCAGGGCCTTTCCAAAAATCTTCTGCAGCAGCAGCTATGTAATCAACAAAATCACGTATGTGGACCATGCCGCGCGGATCATCGAGAGAATCACCGTGTACTGGCAAGCGTGAATGACCCGCGGTGCGAAAAACGGACAAAACATCAGCTAGTTTATCTTCAATTCCAACCGAAATGATGTCGGCCCGTGGAACCATCACATCCTGCACACGCAATTCATGCAGACCGAGAACATTTTTTAAAATGGTCCGTTCCTGCAGCGTGAAATCACTTCCCACAGACTGATCCTCAAGGGCGTCTTCGATATCGTCTCGAATGGATGGCTGATTCAATCCAAACAGTGAGCGAACCCGCTCAATCAGGCTCGGGCGCTCCGGGCGACTGTCCCCTTGGGATGTGTCCGGCAGGCTCATGATGCTTTCTTTCTGTTGACTGGTTCTGTCGCCGCATAAGGATCGGCTATGCCCAATCGCGCCAGCGCTGCTCGTTCAAGCGCTTCCATTTCTTCTGCTTCTTCATCCGTTTCATGATCATAGCCTAATAGATGCAAGAGCCCATGCACAATCATGTGGCTCGTATGATGCGACAGTGTCTTACCTTCGTCCTTGCTCTCACGTGAGACAGTTTCAAAGGCCACTGCAATGTCACCGAGCAAGGGGGAAGTTGCCAATCGATCAGCCGAGACAGCAGGAAAAGACAAAACATTGGTCGGCTTGTCGAGATCGCGCCAATCGCGGTTTAATTCCCGGATACGCGCATCATCACAAAATAGCAGGCTGACCTCGGCACCATCCAGAAGCTGTTTCCTGGCTTCTACAACCGTCGCCTTGAGAGCATCATCGACCAGTTGGTCCAAATGATCGATGGCGGACCAGCTCTCGCATTCGAAACTTATATCAGATTCAAGTTTCATTTCTGGGCCTGATTCACAACATGCGCTGCTTCATAAGCACTGACAATCCGGCGCACGAGGTCGTGGCGCACAACATCGACATCGCGGAATTTCACGTGCCCGATACCCTCCAGATTGGTGAGTAAATGGACAGCTTCACTCAGTCCCGATTTTTGACCTGGTGGTAAATCTGTTTGCGTTGGATCGCCGGTAATGATCATGCGCGAGCCTTCGCCCAGTCGAGTCAAAAACATTTTCATCTGCATCGATGTGGCATTTTGCGCTTCATCCAGCAGCACACAGGCTGACGTCAATGTCCGTCCACGCATGAAGGCAAGCGGGGCAACTTCAATCATGCCGGTCTGCAAACCGCGCTCAACCATGCGCCCATCCATGAAGTCATAGAGCGCATCATAAATTGGTCGCAGATAAGGGTCGACTTTTTCTCGCATATCGCCGGGCAGGAAGCCAAGACGCTCTCCCGCCTCAACAGCTGGGCGTGACAGAATGATTTTTTCGACAGCGCCTTGCTCCAGCAAAGACACGGCGTGTCCAACAGCGAGCCAGGTCTTGCCTGTGCCTGCTGGCCCCTCCGCAAAAACAAGCTCATTGCGCTTGAGGGCGCGCAAATAATGATCCTGAGCTTCATTGCGTGCCCGCACGGCACCTCGTTTGCGCGTATTCACACTATCAAAAGCTGTTCGCCCACTTTCCTCTTTGGGAAAAAGATTGCCCTGAAGTGCGCCTTCTTGAACAGCGCCATCTACATCTCCAAGCGAAATAGACTGGCCTTTTTTGATCCGCTCATAAAGGGTTTCCAGAACCCGCTTGGCCTGATCACAGGCCTCAGGTGTGCCTTTCAGCGTGACATGATTGCCATTGGCATTTGCGGCAATCCCAAGCCGACGTTCCATCCGCGCCAGATTTTGATCATAATGACCAAAGAGCAAAGATGCGTGGCGATTATCATCAAAGGCAATCGTCATCTCTGTCTTTTCGATGGTTGCCACATCAGCAGCTCCAGCGCGCTCGGGGGCTGCATGCACGCGCCCAGACGAATGGGTTTTGTCCGATGATCTCAAGCGAGGATCTCCCCTAAAGGGCTCACGGTATCTCTCCAACAAGAGAGCCCATGAGTGAATTGGTCCGGGTTTCTGTAATCAGCACATCCGCTATGCAACCAATGATCGAGTCGGGTCCATCAACCTGAACCGCCTGGAGATAAGGTGTCTTGCCCGCAATTTGTCCGGGATAACGACCTTTTTTCTCAAACAAAACCGGCATGACCTGCCCAACCGCAGTCTCATTATAAGCATAACGCATGCCGTCAGCGAGCTCTTGCAAACGGCGCAACCGCTCACTTTTAACATCTTCTGGAATCTGATGCTCCATCTCCGCACCAGGCGTGCCGGGCCGAATCGAATATTTGAAAAAATAACTGCTGCCAAAATTGATGTTTTTGATCAGATTGAGCGTGGCCTGAAAGTCTTCTTCGGTTTCATCGGGGAACCCGACAATAAAATCTGATGACAAGGCAATATCTGGTCGGACAGAGCGGACACGCGCGATCAGGTCGACATATTGCTGCGCTGTATGCTTACGGTTCATCGCCTGCAAAATACGGTCTGAGCCCGACTGAACAGGCAGATGCAGAAAAGGCATCAAGGCTGGCTGGCTTGCATGTGCTTCAATCAAATCATCCTGCATGTCATTGGGATGACTGGTCATATAGCGCAGGCGCAAGAGGCCCGGGATTTCTGCAAGACGGGCGGTCAATGCAGCCAAAGATACGCTATGGCCATTCTCATCGAGGCCATGAAATGCATTGACGTTTTGACCTAACAAAGTCAGCTCACGCACCCCCGATGCAACAAGGTGGCGGGCTTCATCCATGATCTTACTGATGGGACGAGATGTTTCGGCGCCGCGTGTATATGGCACAACACAGAAGGTACAAAATTTATCGCATCCTTCCTGAATCGTCAGGAAAGAAGAAATGCCGCGGCTTGCCACTTTTTCAGGCTTGGGCGGCGCGAGATGATCAAATTTATCTTCGATAGGAAAATCGGTTTCGATACGCGCGCCTGCTTCAAGCGTGCGCAACATCTCGGGCAGACGGTGATAGCTTTGCGGGCCAACAACAAGATCGACCGCTTTCTGGCGACGAATAATTTCTGCGCCTTCGGCTTGAGCAACACAGCCGGCCACCGCGATTTTCATCTCTTGGCCGTTTTTGGCACGCTCTTCCTTCAGCTCGCGAACTTTGCCAAGCTCAGAAAAGACCTTTTCAGCGGCCCGCTCACGGATATGACATGTGTTGAGAACGACCAGATCAGCTTGCGCAATATCGGTCGTTTCATCATAGCCTTCGGGCGCAAGCACGTCTGCCATGCGCGTGGCATCATAGGCGTTCATCTGACATCCGTAGGACTTGATGAACAATTTTCGCCGTCCAGCCTGACTGTTTTGCTGAGCGGATTGCGACTTATTCAAGCGGGTTTCACCTCGAGTGGGAATCGTGTTTCGTCCACCCCATCAGGATAGGCGAAGTTTCATGACGTTCTAGTGCCATCGGGCGCTTTTGAGAACAAAAGTATTTAGCTGAGCACAGCACGCATCACCAACGCTGTGGCGCGCGTGCCGTCCTGTTTGGGATAATAGCCCGCGCGCTCGCCAACTTTGGCAAAGCCAAACTGCTCATAAAGCCGCAATGCAGGCTCATTACCCTGTTCAACCTCAAGAAAAACCTCCTGCACGCCTTGGACCGCGAGGCGGTAAAAATGTGCACTCAAAAGACGTTGCCCCACGCCGCGTCCCTGGAAGCGTGGTTCAACCGCAATAGACAGCAGCTCTGCCTCTGGGGCCACAAAACGAGAAATGGCAAAGCCGAAACATGTCTTTCCAGGACCATCAAAGGCGCCATCCGCCACGACCTGACGATCCCTGACCAATTGTTCGAAATCCGAAACGCTCCAAGCACGGGCAAAAAAGCGTCCATGTAGACGCGCTGCATCAGCGAACCAGCGACTCTCGAGCGGACGAATGACGGGATCCGGCTTTTTTGAAAAAAATGGCCAGCCCAGCATCAGGCTGTCCGAGGGATCGCGCCATTGGCCTGCGGCTTGGCATCGGGTGCTTTAAGATAATAGGGGCGGGGGGGCGCTGATGCCGGATCAGCCAAGGACCCCAACCGGGCAACATAAGCAATATCAGGGTTGACCGTTTCGCCAGCAACTTCAGCCTGCGCGCCTAAAGACCAAGCCTCAATCGCCATCATCGTTGCGCCAGAGCCTGAAAAGACCAAAGGCCCGGCGCCCAAGGTCCGCACAGCATCTCGAACTTTTGCGATGCGAGGAGCTGCCAAAGGCTGTCCTTTGACAGTAAAGCCCTGCACATAGACATGGCCATGTTTGGCATCCACAGCTGCCGCGATCACCCCAGCACCTTCACGCCCGATGAGCGGGGCCGCAAAGGCAGCCAGTGACGAGACCCCGACAACAGGAATGCCCGCCGCCAAACCGATGGCGCGCGCCGCCGCTATGCCAATGCGTATACCTGTAAACGAGCCGGGGCCGACCACGACCGCTATGCGATCAAGCTGTGCAAACGGCAAGGCTGCGGTTTTGACAACGCGTTGGACCAGCGGAAGGAGAGCTTCTGAGTGTCCGCGCACCATTGGCAGCACTTCATAAGCCAATAATGCCCCGTCATCGCCCATAATGCAGGCACAAACTGCCGCCTGTGATGTGTCGATGGCGAGGAGTTTCATCAGATCAGAGCTGCTCGACCGATTGCACTTCCGGCAAGAAATGCTTGAGAAGGTTCTGAATGCCGCTTTTGAGCGTAGCTGTGGAAGATGGGCACCCAGAGCAGGCGCCTTTCATCGTCAAATAAACAATCCCGTCGCGAAAACCACGGAATGTGATGTCGCCACCATCTCCGGCCACTGCAGGGCGAATGCGGGTTTCAAGAAGATCTTTGATCGTCGCGACCGTTTCAGCGTGTTCGGGCGCAAAAAATTCTTCGCCCTCATCCGAACCGGACGTGTCCTGACCTTCGACCAGCAAGGGCGCGCCGGACACAAAATGTTCCATGATGGCGCCAAGCACTGAAGGCTTCAGATGCTGCCACTCGCCATCCGACTTGCTGACGGAAACAAAATCGGAGCCAAAAAACACCGTCGAAACACCAGGAATAGCAAAAAGTGCCTTAGCGAGAGGCGATTTTGACGCGGCATCCACATCTCGAATTTCGAGCGTTCCCTCGGGCAAGACTGTGCGGCCCGGCAAAAACTTGAGCGTAGCGGGGTTAGGCGTGGCTTCAGTTTGAATGAACATGGCTTTCTCCTCGGCGTCCGGTTCAAGGCCGGCGACGGATGACGCTCACAGATAAGGGCTTAAACCTACGAAAATCAATGGCGATTGTGTCGCGCCCTCAGCGCACGAAACCGACAATATCGCGAACGGCAGTCATGGTGGCAGCCGCCCGCGCGCGCGCGCGGTTGGCCCCATCCCGAAGTACGCTGTCAATGTAAGCATGATCTGCTTGTAAACGACGCATTTCACCGCCAATCGGGGCAAGTTTAGCGACCGTCAGATCGACGAGGGCCGATTTAAAGGTCGAAAAATTGCCGCCACCAAATTGCTGCAGAATATCAAGCTTGGTCTTGTCTTCCAGCGCGGCATAAATGCCCACGAGATTGTCGGCCTCGGGCCGACCAGCCAGACCTTCCAAAGCCGAAGGCAATGCATCGGGATCGGTCTTCGCCTTGCGGATCTTCTGTGCAATCGTATCCGCATCATCGGCCAAATTGATCCGCGAATTGTCAGACGGATCGGACTTCGACATTTTCTTCGACCCGTCTCGCAGGCTCATAACGCGCGTGGCAGGGCCTTGGATGAGAGGCTCTGGAAGCGGAAAGAAACCCTTCCCGTCAGCATAATCAGCGTTATCAGCCAGAAAGTCGTTATTGAACTTTTGCGCAATATCACGCGCCAACTCGAGATGCTGTTTCTGATCTTCACCAACAGGCACATGCGTCGCGCGATAAACAAGAATGTCGGCAGCCATCAACGCCGGATAGGCATAAAGACCAACGGATGCGTTTTCACGATCCTTGCCGGCCTTTTCCTTGAATTGTGTCATGCGATTGAGCCAGCCAATGCGCGCCACACAATTGAAAATCCAAGCTAATTCAGCGTGTTCTGCAACTTGGCTCTGGTTAAAAACAATGTGTTTTTTAGGATCAATTCCAGCCGCGATGAAGGCCGCCGTCACTTCACGAATATTGGATGTCAGCTCTGACGGCTTTTGCGCGACCGTAATCGCATGCAAATCTACGACGCAATAAATGCAATCATGGGTGTCCTGCAAAGCCACGAATTTCGTGATGGCCCCGAGATAATTGCCCAGATGCAAATTGCCCGTCGGCTGAACACCTGAAAAGACGAGCTGTGGGAAGGCTTGCATGCGTCATGGCTCCGATCAGCAAGGCCGCCTTATCGCAAATCGGTAGACCGTCTGGCAAGCCTTTCAGCGGCACAGTATAAAATGGCTCAATGACATCTTTTAAGCCAGCATCGACATCATTTTACTGTTGAGCCGGCCAAGGTCTCCCCGCCCCGATACGCAGGAGGAGCACATAGGCACCCCCACCAAGAGGCATTTGGCCACAATCTGTTCAGACACCGAAGGCCTGAAAGCCAGGCAGCCAGACATCAACAAGCCCAAAAGGGACCGAAAACCGTATTCACGAAACCGGTAAGAAACTGACAAGAGCCTGTCAGGTAAGACTATGGCCAGAAAGCCACTCAAGCGCCGGTCCGAGGTAGCCATACGGCACCGGGCTTGCTAGAAGCCCCAATATCAGCTCAGGACGTTCAACATGCGCAGCGCCACACTTTCGCGTCAAACTCGCGAAACCGACATCAAGGCGAAGGTCAAGCTCGACGGCACGGGCATGGCTTCGATCAAAACCGGTATCGGTTTCTTCGACCACATGCTCGATCAGATTGCACGCCACAGCCTCATCGATATTGAGATCGAGGCCAAAGGCGATCTGCATATCGATCAGCATCACACGGTCGAAGATACGGGTATCGTACTGGGTCAAGCGATCCGGCAGGCGCTCGGTGATCTGCGCGGCGTCACCCGCTATGCGGATGCCCTTTTGCCGATGGATGAGACACTCACCCGTGTGGCGCTAGATATTTCCGGACGACCCTTTCTCGTCTTCCGCACAAATTTTCATCACAGCAAGATTGGTGACTTCGACACAGATCTGGTGCGCGAATTTTTTCAAGCTTTTGCGATGAATGCCGGGATCACTTTGCACATCGAGACCCTCTACGGTCTCAATGATCACCACATCGCGGAATCCTGCTTCAAGGGTCTTGCGCGCGCTCTGGGTGCGGCCATCGCTATTGATCCGCGCCAGAAAGATCGCGTGCCCTCTACCAAGGGCAGCCTCGCAGGCTGAGAACCACCACATGGGCATTTATTCGGTCCATATAAAGGGATCCCCTGACGAGCCGTCCGCTTTCGAGCGGGCGGTATTCGTACGCGAAGGATTCAGCTGGCTGGCCTTTCTGCTGGGACCATTTTGGCTCATCTGGACGCGTGCATGGTTTGTGCTGCTGGCTTGGATCATGTTGCAAATAACTCTGGCCTATCTGGTCTATGCACAGATTTTGCCAATCATGACGCAAAGTCTTGTCGACTTCATCGTGGCGCTGGCTCTTGGTTTCGAAGCATCAAGCGTACGCCGCTTTGCCTTGGGGCGTCGCGGTTTTCAGATGATTGATCTTGTGCATGAAAGACAATGCGCAGACGCAGAGCGCCGCTTTTTTTCCCGTTGGGCTTTGCTAAATCGTAACGCTTCAAGCCAAGCTTCAACCGTGAATGCAGTGCCTAATCTAGTTGGCCTTTTTCCGTCTGCAGGAGCCTGAGCGATGAGTGTCGCCATCGTTGATTATGGCTCCGGCAATTTGCACTCGGCTCATAAAGCGATTGAGCGCGCAGCCGCCGAACAAGGTGTGCAAGTCATTGTGACATCTGACCCTGATGTTGTGCGACAGGTCGACCGCATTGTGCTGCCGGGTGTGGGCGCTTTCGCTGATTGTCGCCGCGGACTTGATCACGTTGCCGGTATGGTGGAAGCGCTGGAAGACAGCGTGATCCGGAGTGGCAAGCCGTTCCTCGGAATTTGTGTTGGCATGCAATTATTGGCCACACGCGGCCTTGAACATGGTGTGGCGGAAGGTTTGAACTGGATTCCAGGCCAAGTCATTGAGATCAAACCCGACGCACCCAATTTAAAAGTTCCCCATATGGGGTGGAATACGCTGAAGCCGAGCCGCCCGCATCCGCTCCTCAAAGATATTCCAACCGGCGAAAACGGTTTGCACGCCTATTTCGTTCACTCCTATCACCTACAAGCTGCCAATCCGGATCAGATCATCGCTTCCACCGAATATGGTGGCGAGCTCACAGCTATGGTTGGGCGCGACAATATCGTTGGAACCCAATTCCATCCCGAAAAGAGCCAGAAACTTGGACTGGCACTGATCGCCAATTTCCTAAGGTGGACACCTTGATTCTTTTTCCTGCGATCGATCTCAAAGAAGGCGAATGCGTGCGCCTGATACATGGCGACATGGACCAATCCACCGTGTTCAACACAGACCCGGCCGCACAAGCGCAAGCTTTTGAAGATCAGGGTTTTGAATATTTGCATGTTGTCGATCTGAATGGCGCCTTTGCCGGTGAACCCCGCAATGCACATGCCGTCGAAACCATTCTCAAACGGATCAAAATGCCGGTTCAATTGGGTGGTGGCATTCGCGACATGCGCACCATTGATGGCTGGCTTTCCAAGGGAATCACACGCGTTATCATCGGAACAGCGGCCGTTCGCGATCCGGATCTTGTACGCGAAGCTGCACGTAATCACCCTGGCAAAATCGCTGTGGGTATTGATGCACGAGATGGACTCGTTGCCGTTGACGGCTGGGCTAAAGTCTCACAAGTCACAGCTCTTGAGCTCGGCAAACGCTTTGAAGATGCCGGCGTTGCGGCGATTATCTATACTGATATTTCGCGTGATGGCGTCCTCAAAGGGTTGAACATCGAGGCAACGCTCGCTCTCGCGGAAGCACTGTCCATCCCCGTGATTGCATCTGGAGGCCTTGCCTCATTGGCCGATATCGAACGTCTTTTGATGCCCGATTGCGAAAAGCTCGCTGGCGCAATCACCGGCCGAGCTCTTTATGATGGTCGTCTTGATCCTGCATCTGCTTTGAATTTAATCCGCGTAGCGCGGGAGGCTCGGCGTGCTTAAATGCCGTGTTATTCCTTGTCTTGACGTCAAAGACGGCCGCGTCGTCAAAGGCGTGAATTTTGTTGACTTGAAAGATGCTGGCGACCCGGTCGAAAGCGCGATTGCTTATGACGCTGCAGGTGCTGACGAGCTCTGCTTTCTCGATATCACGGCCAGCCATGAAAATCGTGGAACGATACTTGATGTCGTGCGCCGTACCGCCGAGGCTTGCTTCATGCCACTGACCGTCGGTGGCGGTGTGCGTACAACCGATGATATTCGTAATCTACTCTTGGCCGGGGCTGACAAAGTTTCGATCATGACGGCGGCCGTGAACAACCGCGATTTTGTGCGTGAAGCAGCTGAGAAATTTGGTAGCCAGTGCATTGTTGTTGCCATTGACGCCAAGCAAGTCTCTCCAGACCGCTGGGAAATCTTCACACATGGTGGTCGCAAGCCCACAGGCATCAATGCGGTGGACTATGCCAAAGAAGTGGTCGCGCTAGGCGCAGGCGAAATCCTGCTGACCTCAATGGATCGGGACGGGACGAAATCAGGCTTCGATATCACGCTGACGCGGGCCATTGCCGATGCCGTCCAGGCGCCATTGATTGCCTCTGGCGGAGTTGGCACGCTTGACCATCTTGTCGAAGGCATCCGGGACGGTCATGCCACAGCCGTTCTGGCCGCATCTATTTTCCACTTTGGCGAATTTACAATCCGTGCCGCCAAAGAGCATATGCAGAAGGCAGGCTTGCCTGTCCGGATGGACTAACAAGGGGACCGAGGCATGGCTTTCCGTCTTGAAGACTTGGCCGCAATCATTGCAGCGCGCAGCGCGGCTGATGCCGAGAAATCCTATACCAAAACTTTACTAGACAGGGGCGTTGCCCATTGTGGCAAGAAATTCGGCGAAGAAGCAGTCGAATTTGCCATGGCGACAGCCCAAGGTGAGCGGGCGCCGATGACGGCGGAGGCCGCCGACGTCCTCTATCATCTATTGGTAGCGCTTCAGGCAGGCGGCATTTCGTTGCAAGATGTTCTCGACGAACTTGGTCATCGCACAGGTATGTCAGGGCATGAGGAAAAGGCCGCCCGAGGCTGATACAGGCCTGGGTTGTCGGGGAACATAATGAAGAAAAAATTCGTAGCAGCCCCACCCCAAGAGCTTTCCCCCTATCGTCATTTCACGCGTCAGGAATGGGCGGCTCTGCGTGCTGACACGCCTTTGACACTGACCATCGAAGATCTGGAAAAGCTTCAGTCGATTAATGACCCGATCTCCGTCGAAGAGGTCATTGCGATTTATCTGCCACTGTCACGTCTTCTGGCTCTCTATGTGGCAGCAACACAAGGCCTTTTCAAAGCAACGCAAAGGTTCCTCGGCGCTGAAGATGGCAAAATGCCCTACATTATCGGCATTGCAGGCTCAGTGGCTGTTGGCAAATCAACCACCGCGCGCGTCTTGAAAGCACTACTGTCGCGCTGGCCTAACACCCCAAAGGTCGAGCTCATCACAACGGACGGTTTTCTCCATCCCAATTCCGTTCTGGAGCGTGAAGGTTTGATGGACCGCAAAGGGTTTCCCGAAAGCTACGATGGTTCAAGCCTCTTGCGCTTTTTATCCGAAATCAAAGCGGGGAAGCACCACGTCGAGGCGCCGGTTTATTCCCATCTCTTCTACGACGTCATGCCAGGTAAATCGATTTCTATTGATCGTCCTGACATTCTCATTGTTGAAGGCCTCAATGTTCTTTTGCCCAACAAGCCGGGCAAGGAAATTCCTTTCGTCTCGGACTTTTTTGATTTCTCCGTCTATCTGGATGCAGACGATAACGATCTCGAGCGATGGTATGTTTCGCGTTTCATGACATTGCGTGAAACAGCTTTTCGTGATCCGCGCTCCTATTTCCGCAAATATGCAGATTTGAACGATGTTGAAGCGGAGCGCACTGCACGAGATATCTGGCAGAGGATCAATCTACGAAATTTGCACGAAAATATTCTTCCAACCCGAGCGCGTGCGAGCCTGTTTTTGACCAAAGGTCAGAACCATAAAATCGAACAAGTTGCGCTGAAAAAGCTCTGACCTTTAGGCGGGAACAGAGATTCCATTATCTGACACATAACTCGCCAGATTGACCTGTGGTCGCGCTCCATAATGCTGAATGACTTCAGCCGCCGCCAACCCACCAAGGCGACCGGAATCGCGCAAATGGCTTCCCCGCACAAGACCTGCCAAGAATCCAGCAGCAAATAAATCGCCAGCTCCTGTCGTATCAACCAACTTCTCGATTGGCGAAGCTGGGACAGCCAGTGTCTCATCACGCGTAATGATCAGACATCCATCTTCGGAGCGTGTCACTGCACCTAGAACGCCTTCATTTCGAAAGGCTGCAACAGCGCTGTCAAAATCTGACGTCTGATAGAGTGACTTCAGCTCTTGCTGGTTCGCAAAGACAATATCGACAACCTTGTGTCGAATAAGCTCCAAAAACTCATCGCGATAACGATCGATACAAAAAGCATCTGACAAAGTCAGCGCAACCTGATTCCCTGCTGCATGAGCTATGGAGGCCGCTTTCTTGAAAGCTTCTTTGGCGGCTGGTGGGTCCCAAAGATAACCCTCAAGATAAAGAACGGATGCCTCACGGACGAGCTTTTCATCAATATCCTCTGGCCCAAGATTTTGGCAGGCCCCGAGATAAGTGTTCATGGTTCGCTCACCATCGGGTGTCACCAGCACAAGGCAGCGCGCAGTAGATGGCCCATCACTCGCAAATGGCGTCTCAAAATGGACGCCGCTTTTGCGAATATCATGTGCAAAAGACCGTCCCGCTTCGTCATTGCGCAGCTTGCCAACAAAGGCTGTGCGAATACCCAGAGACGACAAGCCGACAATTGTATTGGCTGCAGAGCCGCCCGATATCACCGTAGCTGACCCAATTGAATTGTACAGACGGTGCGCTGCCGCTTCATCGATCAGCATCATGCCGCCTTTGGCGAGTCCATGCGCTACAAGAAAGTCGTCTTCCGCCTGGGCGATCACATCAACAATCGCATTGCCAAGACCAAGAACTTCGATTTTATCTGCAGGCATAAACGAAAACCCTCCTAATTCGATGGCGGTGTCGCACCGCATGCAAGATGCGTCAAGACCGTGGCCGTTTTGAAGCCATCGCGGCACGTTCGTCTAGCAAAGTGAGCAAGGCTCGCACATCCGTCTCTGACAGGGTTGAAATCTGACGGGCAAATTTATTTGCCAGTTCGGTGGCTTCAGCACCAAGCCCTGCCGTATCAACAACAATCCGTGGATGTGAAATCTGAGCGAGGCGTTCGATTTCTTCAGCTTCATCCCAAATCACATTGAAAAAAGTGATGATGCGCTGAACGAGATACCAAGCTGGCGCACCTCTATGCCCATGTTCAAGAGCAGAAAGATAGGCCGGTGAAACGCCGATAGCGGCGGCCATATCTTTCATCGTAATGCCGCGCTCTGCCCGCATGACGCGCAACTTTTGGCCCAAGGGCGTCATGTCTGCGGACTTTCTGTCAAACGGCGACCCGCGCGCAGACGCACATAAAGTGCACCACTGCCACCATGACCGCGCGCAGCTTCCTCAAATTCCAAAACAATGTGACGCAAGTCAGGTTCAGATAACCAATGGGGAACCACGCGACGCAAAATTCCCATGCGATCATGATAGCCCGTTTCGGACGAAACCTGCGTTCGCCCCTTGCCGGTAACCACCAAAACAACACGCACATCATTCTGGTGAGCCCGCATCAAAAAGCCCCGCAAAGCTTCATGGGCTTGTGTCTGATGCATCCCGTGCAAATCGAGCTTCATGGTCACGTCTAACTGACCACGTGACAAACGCTGTTTCAGGCGACGCTCCAATGGAGCCAATGGGGGTGATTTTGCCTTTTCGGGCAGCGCAGGCTTTTTGGGTGGAGGGGCAGCCACAAGCGGGGCGGCATTTTCAGCTATTTGAATGGGCTCATCATCATCATGTGCGGGGAGCTCGGCTCCGGGTTTGGCACGAACGGTTCGGGCCACTTCTACCCATATCCGCACATCCTCACGGGTCAGACGGCCACCTTTCGGACGGGATGGAGGCCGGCCCTTCATGGCGCAAAACCTTTAGGTAAAAGAACAGTCATCCGCCCATGATGTCGAATATTCCCAGCCAGACGGCCAGCGTCATCGCCCGTACCAAAATAAAGGTCCGCCCGTGCCGGACCCAAAATGGCCGAACCCGTATCTTGTGCGATCATCAACCGATGGAAGGGAATCATGGCATCATCATGCCACGGGAGATTGGCTTCAATCCAGAAGGGGAGGCCATAAGGCCACAGGCTACGATCAACGGCGATAGAGCGCATAGGTGTCAACGGAACATTCGCCGCTGCCACAGGCTCAAGGGAATCATCGTGAACAGGTGATGCCGAAAAGAAAACAAAGGAGTCATTTCGGTGAAGTAAAGCGCGTCCACGCTCACCCGGCCTTTGTCCAGTCTGTCGAACCCAAGCTTTCAGTCGCTCCAATGACATGTCTTCCAGCGGGATCTCGCCATCTGCGATCAGAATTTTTCCAATCGACGTATAGGGACGACCGTTGCGTCCTGCATAGGTGAGATCAATCTTTGTTCCGTCTGGAAAACGCAATCGTGCTGATCCTTGCACATGAATCATAAACGCTTCGATCGCGTCTGCCACGAAAGCCACTGGATGTGTGTGCGATTCAATCGCGCCTGCATCAATCTCGGCGCGTGACGGATAGACTTTACGAGTACCATCAGGCATCAGCCGCGCTGCTGCAAAGCCTGACAATTCAGCAATATCTTCCCCTAGCAAGAGAGTGACTAAATCATCAGGCCGCGCGAACAAAGGCTCTGTAAAATTTTCAGTGCAAACGGGTGAAGCAAAAATTTCAGGTCTGTAGTAGGCTGTGAAGAAAGCGCTGCTAGCTTGGTTCAGGGAATCATTTGGCACTATCAAATAGGGCGTGAATTGGGTTTCAAAAAAATCGCGCGCCTCCTCCGATGTGAGGGGCCCAAGTGATAGAGCTAACTTAGCAATCTCAACCTGCTGTGAAAGCGGCTCTAAACCCAGACGCTGATGAGGAATTGCTTCGAAAATTGCTCGACATGATTGCAGGTAAGCTTTCCAGCTTTCCTGATGATTATCTTTTTCAAACAGCGTGAGATTTTCAAAGCTCAGCTTTTCGAGTCTTGCAGCAAGCGTCTTGCTGAGATCATCCATATCAATCAGGCGCCAACTTCCGTCGCAACCAAACGCCAGTTTGGATCACGCGAGCTGGTTTCACGCGCAAAAGTCCAGACATCAATCATATCGACAATTTTGTCAGGATTCCCATCAACAATCTTGCCATCTTTGCTGCGCGTTGCCGTAATCAGTTTCGACTGGAAGCGCATCGTGATCTGCGCTGTTACGTCTCGCAATTGAACATCAACCATGGCTGCCCGATCAATCGACACGAATGTGGTGTCGACAGTGTCACCACGAGCCTCACGATCATTGATAGCTGCGAGGAAACTGTCATAAACTTCTCCGGAAAGAAGGTCGCGCAAGACGCCTTGGTTGCCGGCCGCAAATGACATGATGATCATTTCATAAGCCGACTTAGCGCCATCAATAAATGAACGTGGCTCAAAGGTTTTGTCAGCTTGGGAGACGACCTCAAGGCCTGGCAGAACATACTGCTCAATACCAGGAATCTGCAGCCATGCAGCCCGCATATCATCAATGGATTGTTCTGACGGTTCAGAAACCTTGCCAGGATAGGGGATAACATTGTCCGAAGCCTCCGCGGGGGGCTCCAGCTTGCGGCGATACATTTCTAGATTTGATTGCTCTTGGCCCGTTCGGGTTCCCAAAACCGAGCGGAGCTTCCAAACGACGAAAACGGCCAAAAGCCCAAAAACCAGTGTTGTGGCGTCCATTGATCTTATCATCCAGCCTGATGTCGACCCGGCTCTGTCATTCGCCGGAACCTATTCATATATATCAGATAGGATCGCAATTGCAGTTTGCTAATGGCGATTGAGGGCAAACTGACGGGGACGTGATAGTGAAGGGCATTCTAAAACTGGCCCTGCTGGTGTGGGCAGGTGCCGAATTGCTAACATTTGCCATTTTGGTCTCGATTTTAGGACTGGGCCTAACACTGTTGCTTGGCTTGGTGACGACTTTAGCCGGCTTTTTTCTGATCGGTCGCTCCAGCCGGGCAGTCCTTGAAGAATTGCAGCAGGCAGGCCAGCCGGAGGGGCAAAGGATCGATTTCGTCATTCTAGGGCCGGCGCGGATCCTCGCCGCGATCCTTTTGATTCTTCCCGGATTTTTGACTGATTTGATGGGGCTCTTGCTACTGCTTCCGGGAGTTGGGGATACTGCCTCCGGTATCATGCGCCGTCGCTATGCAACAGGGTCATCACGAACGCTCGATCTCCATGCCTCGGAATGGCATGCAAACCCGTCCCCGGGGCAATCTTTGCCACGCGCGCATGATGATCGTATCTGATTTTTAAGCCCCGGATTGGCTTGTGAAGACAGCGCCAGCATGTTACCCGCCAAGCACAAATTTATTTTCGGAGATTAAGACGAAATGACGGACGCAAACGGAAATGGCGCTTCTCAGGATCTCGCCCCCCAGATGAACGTCCTGGCGCAATATACGAAGGATCTTTCTTTCGAAAATCCAAATGCGCCGCGCTCATTGACGTCTCAGCAGGGTGCGCCTGAAATCTCTATTCAGGTCAATGTGAACCTGCGTCAGCTCGCGGCCTCTGATTATGAAGTCGAATTGTTGCTTGAGGGCTCAGCCGTCGAGGGCGCAAATACTTTGTTCCGCTTTGAGCTGAATTACGGCGGTGTCTTCCGCGTTCAGAATGTACCCGAACAAGATTTGCAACCTATTTTGATGATCGAATGCCCGCGCCTTCTCTTCCCGTTTGCGCGTGAAATCGTGGCCAACGCCATCCGTGGTGGTGGCTTCCCGCCTTTGCTGATTGATCCGATTGATTTCGTCAGCCTCTACCGTCAGCGCCTGGCAGAGAATGAAAATCCCACGTCGGCCTCTTAAGAAGCCGGTCCGAGATATTTTATCCAAACAGCTTTTTCGCTCATCTTTCCGATAAAGGAACGGTGGGCGTTTTCGTCTTCTGAGCTGATCAAAACTGGCAATGGCTCGGGCCTTGGTCGAACCTCAACAGCTTCCGTTTTTTGGACGACTTTGATGTCATTCGCCAAAACGAGTGTTGATTGTCGTCCGCCACAGAGCTCGACATAAACTTCCGCCAGTAATTCAGCATCGAGCAGCGCACCATGTTGAACGCGCCGGGAATTATCGATGCGATATCGTGAACACAGCGCATCTAGCGATGCTGGAGATCCAGGATATTTGCGCCGAGCCATAGCCAGCGTGTCAATCACACGGTCCATCATTAAAGGCGTTCGACCACACCGTTTTAGCTCGGCATTGAGAAAACGCATATCAAAGTCGGCGTTATGAATGACGAGAACTGAATCACCGACAAACGCCAAAAAATCTTCGACCACCTGATCAAAGGTGGGCTTCCCCTTCAAAAATTGTGTCGACAATCCATGAACGCGAAAGGCTTCATCAGGAACCTCGCGTTTAGGGTCAATATAGACATGAAAATGTTCACCAGTGACGATAGTATTTATGGTTTCGACGCATGCTATTTCGACGATCCGATCACCCGTCACGGGATCAAGGCCGGTTGTTTCTGTGTCGAGAATAATTTGTCGCATCACAGCCCTGTATGATCAGCAGTGCTCAAACGAATGCACGTAAAAAACGGTCTATCTGGCGACGGGCATCATCAAAACCGTTTGATGTATCCACTACCAGATGGGCGCGGCGGCGCTTTTCTTCATCAGGCATCTGTTTTGACAGAATGACATCAAATTTTCCCGGCGTCATTCCGGGCCGCTGTAAGACTCGCGCTTTTTGCACGGCAAAAGGTGCGGAAACAACAAGAATAATGTCCATGTCCTGATCTAGACCGGTTTCAAAAAGCAGAGGAACATCGCAAACAGCATAACGGGCCCCGGTGAGGCGGGCGCGGTCCAAGAATGCTTTGCGATGGGCCGAGACAAGCGGGTGAACCAGCTCTTCAAGCCGCTTTATAGCAGCTGGATCGGCCAAGACGATATTGGCTAATCTGTTGCGGTCTATTCCTGAAGAGCCCGCCGCCGCTGGAAAGGCCTCCAGAATGGGGGCGCCTTTTGGACCAGCATAAATATCATGAACTGCACGATCGGAATCATGCACAGGTATGCCGAAATCGCGGAAAATGGCCGCCGTTGCCGATTTTCCCATTCCAACAGATCCCGTGAGGCCAATGACACGCATCTTGGTCAAACCTCTACCAAACCGGCTTCGCGGAAAAAGGCGAGTAATGGTTGAAGGGGGAGCCCCAAGATCGTGCTATGGTCACCTTCAACTTTTTCGAACAAATGAATGCCAAGCCCCTCAATCTGATAAGCGCCCACACTCTTTGTCACACTTGATCCTGCAGCATCAAGATAGGACATGAGAAAGTTATCGCTAAAGTCTCGCATCGTCAGTTGCGCGGTCTCGACATGACCCATACGCTTTTCTTCACCAAAATAGCATACGACCGCCGAATGGAGTTGATGCGTTTGACCACGTAACGACTTCAAATGCTCGCCGGCTTTTTCTACTGATGCAGGCTTATGAAATTGTTCCCTGCCTAAGGCCAAAGTTTGGTCGGCAGCAACAATCCAGCGGTTTTTATAACGGGCAGCGACGTCACGTGCTTTTGCATCGGCGAGCGCTAAAGCTATTTGAGCGGGATGCTCGCCTTTTACCTGCAGGCCTTCTTCAATGGCGCGCTCATCGACATGGGCACCCACCGCCTCGACAGGAACCATAATATCTTGCAAAAGCTTTAGCCGGGTCACACTTGTTGACGCAAGAATAAGCGCATTCTTGTCACGCCAAATTCGGCTCTGCCCCATGATATCAGCCTTCCGCGATAAATTTCATGCGATGCTCTTTATAGAGATCGAGAATAGCTGCGGTAGTTTCTTCAATTGAACGTCGTGTCACATCAATCATTGACCAGCCGCGTTCAGCAAAAAGTCTCTTAGATTGAGCTATTTCTGCAGCGACTGCCGTTCGATCTACATATGGGCTTTCTTGATCGGCGTTCAAAGCGAGAAGCCTATTTTGACGGATTTGCACAATCCGCTCTGGTGAAGCAATCAAGCCAACAATCAATGGTCGCTTCAGCTTTTCTACAAAGGGCGGCAAAGATACGCCTGGTACGAGCGGAATATTGGCCGTCTTAATCCCGCGATTTGCAAGATAAATACTGGTTGGTGTTTTGGACGTGCGGCTCACTCCAAGCAAAAGAACATCTGCCTCTTCGAGATTTTCAACTTGCTGTCCGTCATCGTGCATCATGGTATAATTTAGCGCATCGATACGCCGAAAATATTCCGCATTCAGCATATGCTGGGCGCCTGGGCGTGATGTTTGTGCCGTGCCGAGATAGGACTGAAACATACCGAAAATCGGTTCCAAAACTGACAAACATGGACTTCCACATTCGCGGCAGGATTCAACCAAAACGCTGGTTAATTCCGGATCAACCAAGGTGAAAAGAACAATCCCGGGCGCTGACTCAATTTCAGCAATAGCCCTGTCCAGCTGCGCTCTAGTTCGCAGCAATGGGTAGACATGCTCGATTGATGATACGCCCTGAAACTGTGCTGTCACAGCCCGACTGACTGCAATTAGGGTTTCACCCGTCGCATCTGAAACTAAGTGAAGATGAAAATAATTACGTCCCACAATCTATCCATGCATTTGGCCTGTCCACAAAGCCTGTATGACTGGGGACAAGTTTGGAAAAAGGATCAACCAGGGCACAACTTCGAATTTCCATCTCGCGCTAGCCCGGATTTCTATTAACATTAAAGACATAGAGACACGGAAAGCCAGTAGGGCCGTGGGTAAACTGGATTATGGTGACAAGCTGTTAGTTGTTTTACGGATACTCGGGATCGACTTATTGTTATCCTTAAGCTTTTATTAACCATCCACAGCCTCAGGAAGAGCTGTTGATCTGTGAGGATGCGTGGATAAATAAGACTTAGCCTGTTCACTAATTGGCACCACGGTATTCTGGGGGCTAATAAGAAGAAGAAAAAGATCAAAAGATCTTTGAAGGTTTTTTTAAGGGACAAGTGGAAAGTGTCGCATAAACCGGAAAACAAGCTTTTCATTCAAGCTCTAGATGGACAATCGAGCTCGATCCCTCCTTTATGGATGATGCGCCAAGCTGGCCGTTATCTTCCCGAATATAGAGAGATCAGAGCAACAGTTCCGACCTTTCTTGATTTTTGTTATTCTCCAAAATTAGCGACAGAAGCCACTCTTCAGCCCATTCGACGGTTTGGCTTTGATGCTGCAATTCTGTTTAGCGATATTCTCGTAGTACCTGACGCCTTAGGACAGAAAGTCAGCTTTGAGCAGGGCGAAGGACCCCGTTTACCCCCAATAGAAGATCTAGCTGGTCTCGCAGCCTTACGTGACCAGATTGATCTTGAAAGATTAAGTCCGGTTTTTGAGACAATCGACAGGCTTAAGACAGCTCTTCCTTCTGCAACGTCTTTGATTGGTTTTTGTGGTGCACCTTGGACTGTTGCCAGTTACATGGTAGCTGGCCGGGGGACACCAGACCAAAAACCTGCACGCCTCTTTGCATATCAAAAACCTGATTTATTTCAGAACCTTATCGATCTTTTGGTACAAGCATCCATCGATTATTTGGAGAGACAATTCGAAGCGGGAGTTGAATCTGTTCAAATTTTTGATTCATGGGCCGGCGTTTTGCCTGTTACCGAATTTGAGAGATGGTGTCTCAAACCTATTTCAGATATCACTGCTGGGCTCAAAGCTCGGGTGCCACATGCCCGCGTGATTGCATTTCCTAGAGGGGTAGGGTCCCATCTGGAGGCTTTTATAAGTCATCCTGGAATTAATGCTCTTGGCCTCGATACATCAGCTGACCTGACTTGGGTTGCGCAACAAATCCACCCAAAAAAGACAGTTCAAGGAAACCTTGATCCTTTGGCATTGATTGCCGGAGGACGAGCATTGGATCAAAGTGTTGATCGCATCAAATCGGCGTTCTCTGGTCGCCCCTATATTTTCAACCTAGGTCACGGGATCACCCCTGAGACGCCGATTGCCCATGTGGAGCAAATGGTTGCCAGGGTCAGAGCAAAGTGATGACTTATCTCTGGCTGAAGACGTTGCACATCCTAGCTGTCATCTCTTGGATGGCGGGATTGCTCTACCTTCCCCGGTTATTCGTTTATCATTGTGGTTTAGCTTCTGGTTCAGAGACTGCACGTCTGTTTGAATTGATGGAATACCGGCTTTACCGATTTATTATGACGCCAGCACTTGTTGTTGCCTGGCTGACGGGCCTCTATATGGCCTCGGTTTCTGGCTTTTGGCTTGAAGCTTGGTTTATCAGTAAATTTGTCCTGATTATTCTTATGTCCGGCGTCCATGGCTTTTTAGGGCGTCTGCGCAAAGACTTTGTGGCCGGGATTAATTCCCGCAGTGATCGTTATTTCCGTGTGCTCAACGAAGTCCCAACCCTCCTGATGATCTTTATAGTCGCTTTAGTGGTCATCAAACCCTTTGGTTGAAACCATACCCATCCTTCACCAGCTTGATCAGATGTTCAAATTAAGCTAGGTTTCGTCTCCCTCCTAAATGGCGCTTCGTACTTGGCCTTGGGCTTGTTTCCCGCCTGCGCAGATGCCCTCCCATATATTCTTTTCATTCCGCTAACTGATGCGGGATTTTGTAAGGACTAACCCCGATGCGGGAAATCAAGCTTCAAGATCTCAAGCGTAAATCAGCAACCGAATTGCTGGCCTTTGCCGAGGAGCATGAAGTCGAAAACGCTTCGATTATGCGTAAGCAAGAGCTGATGTTTGCGATACTTAAGCAGCTTGCTAGTCGCGATATTGAGATCATCGGAGAAGGTGTTGTTGAAGTCCTCTTGGATGGGTTTGGCTTTCTGCGCTCCCCTGATGCGAATTACCTTGCTGGCCCCGACGACATTTATGTCTCACCTTCCCAGATCCGGCGCTTTGGCTTGCGTACTGGTGACACGGTCGAAGGTCTTATTCGCAGCCCTAAAGATGGTGAACGTTATTTCGCGCTTCTCAAGGTCAACACGATTAATTTCGAAGACCCAGAGAAGGTCCGTCACAAAGTTCATTTTGACAATCTTACGCCGCTTTATCCTGATCAGCGTTTGAAGCTTGAGATTGATGATCCAACGCGGAAAGATTTGTCATCGCGGATTATTGATATCGTTTCGCCGATCGGCAAAGGCCAGCGTGCCTTGATTGTTGCTCCGCCACGCACCGGTAAAACAGTTTTGTTGCAAAATATTGCGCAGTCCGTCACGGCCAATCATCCAGAATGTTATCTGATCGTTCTGTTGATTGATGAGCGGCCAGAAGAAGTGACTGATATGCAGCGCTCTGTGAAGGGTGAAGTCGTATCCTCGACCTTTGATGAACCTGCCGTGCGCCATGTCCAAGTTGCTGAAATGGTCATTGAGAAGGCCAAGCGTTTAGTCGAACACGGTCGTGACGTTGTGATTTTGCTCGATTCGATAACCCGCTTGGGCCGTGCTTACAACACGGTTGTGCCTTCGTCTGGCAAGGTGCTGACAGGTGGTGTTGACGCCAATGCCCTGCAGCGCCCCAAACGCTTTTTCGGTGCTGCCCGTAATATTGAAGAGGGTGGGTCGCTGACGATTATCGCGACAGCTTTGATTGATACCGGTTCTCGTATGGATGAAGTGATTTTTGAAGAATTCAAAGGCACCGGCAATTCGGAAATTATTCTGGATCGTAAAGTCGCTGACAAGCGAACCTTCCCTGCTCTCGACATCACACGTTCTGGAACGCGCAAGGAAGATCTCCTTGTACCAGCAGACATCCTCAAGAAGATGTATGTCTTGCGCCGTATCCTCAACCCGATGGGCACGGTCGATGCGATTGAATTCTTGCTTGGCAAGTTGCGCGAGACCCCGAAGGGCAATGCAAGTTTCTTCGAGTCCATGAACACTTGATGTGATCTGTAAGGTAAGCGGGGTTATCCCCGCTACCTACGCCGGTCTGCCTTTATATGGGGGCTCATGACAGACACTATTTTTGCGCTCGCGAGCGGATCACTTGGATGCGGGGTTGCTGTTATTCGCGTGTCTGGGCCAAAAGTGGTTCATATCGCTGATCGTTATTGTGGCGGTTTTTTATTTCCGCGTCAGGCAGCTTATCGTTCTGTATGTGACCCACGCGACGGTACAATCATTGATCAAGGTTTAATACTTTTCTTTCCTGGGCCAAACAGCTTTACTGGTGAGAACTGCCTTGAATTTCAGTTACATGGCAGTCGCGCTGTCGTTGCACGTCTTTTTCTGGCGTTGAACGAAGAAGAAGGTTGCCGCATGGCAGAACCCGGTGAGTTTATTCGCCGTTCTTTTGAAAACGGTAAATTGCCACTTACCTCCGTAGAGGGCATTGGGGATCTCATTGACGCCCGTACGGAGTCTCAGCGTCGACAGGCCTTATCTCAAGCCGGCGGTCATCTTGCTGATCGCGCCAGTTTCTGGAGGGGCGCCCTTTTGGAAGGCCTTTCCCTTCTCGAGGCAGAAATAGATTTTGTCGACGAAGGAGATGCGCCTTCAGGTGTCATTTCTCAGGTCCGGATTACTCTAGTTAATCTGTTGAATGACCTGCAGAACGCACTCGTTGACGCAGATCGCGGAGAACGTATTCGTTCTGGCTTTCGTGTTGCATTGGCCGGTCCCCCCAACGCGGGTAAATCATCCCTGATGAATGCTCTTGTCAGGCGTGATGTGGCCATCGTTTCAGAACATGCCGGTACAACAAGGGACGTGATAGAAGTCGAATTTGATCTCGGGGGCTACAGCGTTCTCGTTTCTGACACGGCTGGCTTGCGCGAGACCAATGACCCTGTTGAGATAATTGGTATCGAACGTACGGAACGTGAAATTTCGAAAGCTGACCTTGTTCTTTGGCTCAATGATGCAAGATCAAAGGATAGCCTGAGTTCCCTGAGACAATTTGAATCCTTGCATGTTGCTACCAAAATGGATTTGGCTGATGGACTTCCTCCTTGGGCTGATGTGGGTCTTTCCGCTGTCAGCGGAGATGGGATCAGTCATTTGTTTGCCCTTCTTGAAGATAGGGCCTCGCGGGCACTTTCTGGCGAAATGCCGCTCGTTACAAATTTACGTCAGCGCGCCTGCGTGAGCTCAGCATCTCGACATTTACAATCGGCCATGTCACATGATGCTCAAGACATTGAGCTGATCGCTGATGATCTACGCCGCGTAGCAGCTGAGCTTGAAGCTCTTATGGGCAGGATTGGCACAGAGGATATTCTGGGTGCGATCTTCTCCCGTTTTTGTATGGGCAAGTAAGGCTGGCACGTGAATGGAGTGATCACTGTTTCACGTGAAACAGCCTTTGATTCGGGTGCGTTTCGACAGAGTTTCAGCATGAACCTATCTTTCGATGTCATTGTTATTGGTGGCGGGCATGCCGGTTGTGAAGCTGCTGCTGCTGCTGCGCGCACGGGTGCCCGCACGGCTTTGTTGACTCAAAGCGCAGATACAATTGGTGTTATGTCATGTAACCCGGCTATCGGTGGTCTAGGAAAGGGGCACCTCGTCAGAGAGATCGACGCTCTTGATGGATTGATGGGCCGTATGGCAGATGAAGCCGGAATCCAATTCCGTATGCTTAATCGCTCCAAGGGCGCTGCAGTTCGTGGCCCGCGCACCCAAGCCGATCGCAAACTGTATCGTCTGGCTATGCAGGCTGAGTTGCGGGATTATCCCAACTTGACCATTGTTGAAGCAGAGGCTCTTGAGCTTTTCGTTGATAATGGCCAGGTGACGGGCGTGAGGACATCCGCCGGTCGATTCGTGACCGGATCAATTGTGATCACCACGGGCACTTTTCTTCGCGGCATGATCCATATAGGTGATGAACGCATTGCAGCAGGCCGATTTGGCGACCAACCATCTAATAGCCTGAGCGATTCTCTCCTAAAGCACGGGTTTGAGCTTGGGCGCCTTAAGACGGGAACCCCTGCAAGGCTTGATGGACGAACTATCAATTGGTCTGTTTTGGACGAGCAACAAGCCGATTCGGAGCCGGAACCTTTTTCTTATCTCTCCTCAGGGATCAAACAGCGTCAGGTTTCCTGTTTTATTACCCGAACCAATCTGGCCGGGCATCGTATCATTCAGGATAATTTACATCGAGCGGCCATCCATTCCGGGGCTATTACTGGCCGTGGACCCCGATATTGTCCTTCGATCGAAGACAAAATCGCTCGCTTTGCAGATCGTGATAGCCACCAGGTCTTTCTGGAACCCGAAGGGCTTGATGATCCTACAATCTACCCCAACGGGATTTCGTCATCCCTCCCAACCGATGTGCAGGCGGCTTTTATTCGAACAATGCCTGGTCTGGAGAATGTCGAGATATTTCGGACGGGCTATGCCATCGAATATGACTTCCTTGATCCGCGCGGGTTAAAGTCCACCCTCGAAACCAAACAAGTCTCAGGCCTATTTCTAGCCGGTCAAATCAACGGGAGTACAGGCTATGAGGAGGCTGGGGCGCAAGGATTGGTGGCTGGCCTGAATGCCGCCCGCCGTGCCGCCCGTAAGGATCCGGTGACCTTAGGGCGCGACAATTCGTATATAGGCGTGATGATAGATGATCTTGTCACCCGCGGTGTCAGCGAACCTTACCGTATGTTCACTTCGCGTGCTGAATACCGCCTGTCGCTTCGTGCGGATAATGCCGACCAGCGTCTCACCCCTTTGGGCATTCAAGCGGGATGTGTTGGTTTTGTGCGCCAAAGCCAGTTTGAGAGGAAGGTCGACCGGATCAACTCGGCAGTGATGCGTCTCCAGACTATCATGATGACGCCTAAGGAAGCGGGAGAGTTTGGCTTCTCGGTCAATCAGGATGGCGTAAGGCGTAGCGCTTACGAGCTGCTAGCCTATCCAGATATTGATTTTCTGCGCATGGCTGAGGCTCGCCCGGAGCTCAAAGATATTGATCGTAAGACAGCAGATCAAATCGAAATTGAAGCAAAATACGCCGTTTATCTTGAGCGGCAGGCAGCAGATATTTCTGCTGCCCGTAGGGATGAGGCTCTTGTAATACCCTCGGATTTCGATTTTTCATCGATCGACGGGCTCTCGAATGAGATTAAATCGCGCCTCTCCGCTGTTCAACCAGAAACATTGGGACAGGCTTCCAGAGTGGAAGGTGTAACACCCGCCGCCGTGACGCTTTTGGCCGTTATGCTGAGACGCCATCAAAAATCTCTACGGATGGCCAAAGCATGAGTTCCGCTGAGCTTGAGAGGCTGGTTCTCTTATTAGATCTGAAACCGGTCGATTTGGATCGTATGAAAGTCTATGAAGGCTTGGTCCGAAAGTGGTCGAACGTCAAAAATCTTGTCTCTGCTTCAGCCCTGGCTGATTTATGGGTCCGCCATTTGTTAGATTCGGCTCAGGTTCAGCGCGCATTCCCTAAAGTCAAACAATGGGCCGATCTTGGTTCTGGTGGGGGATTTCCTGGGGTTGTCACCGCAATATTGCTGGCCGATGTGCCAGGTTCGCATGTCCATATGGTTGAATCTGATGGTCGCAAATGCGCTTTCCTGCGGGCTGTTTCACGTGAAACAGGTCTGCGCACCACGGTGCATCATGCGCGCATCGAAACTGTGGTAACGGATTTGGACCATATCGAAGCGGTCAGCGCTCGGGCTTTAGCCGAGATGGACAAGCTTGTGGAATGGGCCACACCTTTTATCGAAAAGGGCGCGATTGGTGTCTTTCCAAAGGGTAAAGGTCATCGGGAAGAATTGACCAAACTATCAATGGATAGTAGGTTCAACCTAGAGATACGCCCCAGTATTAGTCAATCTGATGGGGTGATCGTCTTGGTCAGTAGACGTGACCCTTTGGGTGGAGACGTGTCGTGAGTACTCCGGAAATGCGGGTTTTGGTTCTCGCTAATCAGAAGGGTGGCGTCGGTAAAACGACCACGACGATTAATCTCGGCACAGCTTTGGCTGCGATTGGCGAAAAAGTTCTCATCATTGATCTCGACCCACAGGGCAATGCGTCGACCGGGCTTGGAATTGACCGCAAAAGCCGTGACCGCTCCACTTACGATGTGATGACTGGTGAGCGTCGATTTACAGACGTCATTCAAGCTACCGCAGTGCCTCGCCTCTGGGTTGCGCCATCGACCTTGGATCTTTTGGGGGTGGAGCTTGAGATTGCAGGAGATAAGGATCGCGCCTTTAAGATGCGCACCGCTATTCAAGAGCTGGCAGCAACGGTTTTGGGAGAAGAGCGCTTTACCTATGTTCTTTTTGACTGCCCACCATCCTTAAATCTATTAACAATCAATGCTTTAGCAGCTGCTGACGCTGTTTTAGTACCTCTCCAATGTGAGTTTTTTGCACTCGAGGGGCTTTCACAGTTGCTCTCGACGGTTGATCAAGTCAAAAAAACACTCAACCCTAAACTTTCAATTCATGGCATAGTTTTGACCATGTTTGACCCCCGCAATAATCTGGCAACACAGGTTGTTGCCGACGTGCGTCAGTTTATGGGGGAGAAGGTTTATGACACCGTGATCCCACGCAATGTTCGCGTGTCTGAGGCCCCCTCCCACGGCAAGCCGGTCTTGCTTTACGATCTCAAATGCACGGGCAGCCAAGCCTATTTGAAGCTGGCATCCGAAGTGATCCAGCGCGAACGCCGCTTGCGCGCCGCCTGATATTTAGAAAGGGCCTTAAATGGCAGAGGAATCACGTCCACGACTTGGTCGCGGTTTGGCGGCGCTCATTGGCGATTCGGCTCCGGAACCATCAGCTGTGGCACCCGCGACCGGACAAAAACGCGTCCCAATAGAATTTATTCGTCCTAACCCGCGCAACCCGCGGCGTTCGTTTGATGACGAGAATCTTACAGAACTATCTGATTCTATTAAGGAAAAAGGCGTTATCCAGCCAATTATTGTGCGCGCTATCCCGCGTACAGCTGACGCTTATGAAATCATTGCTGGCGAACGTCGGTGGCGTGCAGCGCAAAAAGCGGGGGTCCACGAGGTCCCAGTCGTGATTATCGAGGCGGATGACAAGCAAGCGCTTGAAATCGCGATTATTGAAAATGTTCAACGCAGTGATCTCAATGCCATTGAAGAGGCCTTGAGCTACGAACAACTGGCCAATGAATATACCTATTCACATTCGGATATTGCGAAGATCATCGGCAAAAGCCGCAGCTACATTGCCAATACAATGCGTTTGCTGAAGCTTCCGGCTTCTATTCATCAGATGCTCAAAGAAGGCCTTCTCTCGGCAGGTCACGCTCGAGCCCTATTGTCAGTCGATGATGCCGAATCGCTTGCGAAACGGATTGTCGCAGAGAGCCTGACGGTTCGCGATGTTGAACGACTAGCGAGCGAAGCAGGAAAACCAGCAGGCACAACTAAAAAGCCTAGTGAGGGCACCAAAACCAAAACTCCGAAAGACGCCGATACACGCGCGCTCGAAAAGGCACTCAACGATGTGCTTGGAATGAATGTTTCGATTGCGCACGAGGGTGAGTCCGGTTCGGTCACCATCTATTATACGTCACTCGAACAGCTCGATGCGCTTTGCCAAAGGCTGAAATCTTAAGATCCGCCACGCCGGGCGGCAGTTGCAATAGACCAAAAGGCGCGTGTTGCCAGGGCTTCTGACAGTCGTGCATCCTTACGTATGTCGCTGAGCGCCCGGCCTAGAATGTCTATGGCTCTTGCCAGCGCTTCGATAGACCAGCGATCGAATTGCGCGCTCAAAGCTTCTTTTCTTGGAAAGATAAAGGCTTTCCGGCTGGCTTTTTCCAAAGCTGCTTCGCGTGGCACACCGCGTTCAAAATCAAGTCGCGCACGGTGCAACATGACCGCATAGCGCGATGCCATGCCGATCAACATGCCTGCATCGTTACCTGCACCAAGGGCCTGCATTACTGTTTCATCAACAAGGTCAAGTCGACCTGAAAAAGCTGCATTGAGAGCTGTGTCAAGATTAAGTGCAGCGGCATCAGCAACGATGGCTTCAACATCAGCTTGCGTTATTTCAGCTTCCCCGTGTTTGTAAAGAAGCAGCTTGTCGAGTTCTAATCGTGTCGTGAGACGATCAGCACCAAGTGAGTGAGAGAGGAGCTCGGTTGTTTCTCGATCAATAAAAAGCCCCGATTTACGGGATTGTTCTGTAATCAGCGCCCGCAATTGCTGGGGGTCATCATGGGTACATTCGACGGCAGCTGCGCTTCTTTCTTTTTCAAAGAGCTTGCGCAATGCCGAGTCGCGCTTGAGAGGGCCGGCTTCGACTAAGACGACCGTATCTTTTAATTCCAGTTCCATGACGGCACCAAAAGCCGGAATCAGGTTTCGCGCTCCAGCCTTCACCCAAATTGCTCGTCTGCCACCAAATAAGCCAATCGTATTGCATTCGTCAGCAAGGCGCCCTGTCTCGCTGGCGAGTTCGTCGCCATCCAAACGCACCAATTGGAATGCATCATTTGGATCGTCGACAGACTGGCGCAGCACAACGCGCAGGCGCTCGTTGACGAGCCCTGCATCGGTGCCAAAAAAAAGATAAAAAAGGATATGGCCTGGCATTCTTGCGAGAAGCTTGTCAGCTTCCCAATGCCGAACGGCCACCATAATCAGCGTGCCAAGGCGATAGCGAGGCGGTTCTTGATTTGCTCCGCCAAGGTCCGCGCATCACGGATTTCAGCATCACGTGCAGCACGAATATTGGCGAAACGCTGGCTTGATCGATCATAAGAGGCGAATGTAAAAGCCACGCCACTTGCGACAGGCGCCCCGCCACCGATGGGCAGGAGCTTGTAGTCGGCATCAATCACAATCGAGCCTGCGGATGCACGCTGACTGGTCGAATCAACCAGAGATACTTGGACGCGCTCTCGTAAAACTATCTGGAGCCTATATTTCGGTTTAACCTCGGAGCCCGTGCCATTCAGCAGAAAGCGCAGCTCATTGGCCAGATAGTGCCCAGAACGCTCGGGGATTGGATCGATAGCAATGGCAGCAAGATCATTTTGCAAAGCCACCCCCTCAACACCGCCATAAAGCGGTTTGAAGCAGCCCATCACAGGCAGAAGCAAAGCAAATACAAGCCCGAAGCGGCTCAGTCGATCAGACCACGACATTGACGATCCTTTTCGGAACGATGATGACCTTTTTAGGAAGCCGCCCGTTAAGTTCACGCACGACCGCCTCGAGTTTCAGAGCTTCAGCTTCCACCCGTGCTTGATCGGCATCAGCCTCAATCTCAAGCTCAGCACGCTTCTTCCCATTAACTTGAACAGGTATAACGATTTGGTCGTCGGACGCCAAGGCGGGGTCGAGCTGTGGCCATGCTGATTCTGAAATTGGCTTTGTATGACCTGCAGCCGCCCAGCATTCTTCGGCCAGATGCGGCATCATTGGGGCAAACATCTGAATCATAAAATCCAGAGCTTCACGATAAGCGCGGCGCTCATCGACTGTAACCTGCTCAGGTGCTGTGATCGCAGCAATCGTTGCTGAGAGGGCATTTGTCATTTTGCGGATTTCCGCAATGGCTGTGTTGAACCGCAATCGCTCGATATGCTCTTCAACCTTTATCAGATGTCCATGAACAATTTTGCGAATGGCTGTGGCTCGGTCATTTAGGGGGCCGGTTGGCAGTTCCGCGCCATGAGACATCTCTCTCAATTCGCCAACAAGACGCCAGATTTGCTGCACATAACGCGAAGCGCCTTGAACGCCTTCTTCACTCCAGATCACGTCACGATCGGGTGGTGAATCTGAAAGCATAAACCAACGCGCGGTATCCGCTCCATAGGTGTCTATGATCTCGTCAGGATCAACTGTGTTGCGCTTTGATTTGGACATTTTTTCGATGCCACCAATGTTGATTGGCGAACCATCGGTGAGGTCAAAAGCCTTACGTCCTTCCGGCGTTGTTTCAAACCGGATTTCACCTGGCGTGCGCCAGCTTCCATCAGTAGAGCGGTAGGTCTCATGCACAACCATGCCCTGAGTAAATAACCCTGCAAAAGGCTCCTTCACATTCAGATGACCTGTTGCTTGCATCGCGCGTGCGAAAAACCGCGAGTAGAGAAGGTGCAAAATCGCATGCTCGATACCACCAATATATTGGTCAACTGGCAGCCAATGATCAGCAGCTTTGGTCGTTGGTTGCTCAGCCGAAAGCGGATCGGTGAAGCGCGCATAGTACCAAGACGAATCAACGAAAGTGTCCATCGTGTCGGTTTCGCGCCGAGATGCTTTTCCACATTCCGGACAATTGACGTGCTTCCAAGTCGGGTGATGATCGAGAGGGTTTCCTGGCCGATCAAAAGTTACATCTTCCGGCAATGTCACAGGAAGGTCGGCGACAGGAACAGGTAGGGTGCCGCAATCATCACAGTGAATGACTGGGATAGGGCACCCCCAGTAGCGTTGGCGTGAAACGCCCCAATCCCGTAATTTGAAATTGACCTGGCGCTCACCTTGCGGCTTGCCATCAATCTGCACTGCTTCGAGCCGGCGCGTCACTTCATCTTTAGCCGCTGAAATTTCCATCCCGTCGAGGAAGCATGAATTGATGAGCGTGCCATCTCCGTCATAAGCAACATTGCCAATGGTGTATGAGGCAGCATCTTGTTCAGCCGGACAAATAACAGGTGTGGCACCAAGATTATAGGCGCGCGCAAAATCCAGATCGCGTTGGTCATGAGCGGGACAACCGAAGATAGCGCCAGTGCCGTAATCCATCAGGACGAAATTGGCGATCCAGACCGGGATTTGCCAAGAGGCATCGAATGGATGCTGAACACGAAGACCCGTATCGACGCCTTTTTTCTCGGCGGTTTCAAGGGTCGCAACGGATGTGCCCATCTTCCGGCACTCGTCTATGAAAGCCTGAATTTTAGTGTCTGTTTTCCCGGCTTCAACCGCGATTGGATGATCTGCTGATAAAGCCAGAAATTTGGCTCCAAATAGAGTGTCGGGGCGCGTTGTATAAACTTCAACGCTGCGCTCCGCAGTAATAGTGTTGTCAGCCAATGGAAAACGAACACGCAAACCTTCCGAACGCCCGATCCAGTTCTTTTGCATCAGCCGAACTTTTTCCGGCCAACGGTGCAAATCGTCCAAAGAATCAGAGAGATCTTGTGCGAAATCGGTGATCTTCAAAAACCACTGCGTTAACTCACGCTGTTCGATGACAGCGCCCGAGCGCCATCCACGCCCATCAATCACTTGCTCATTGGCAAGCACTGTCTGGTCAACAGGATCCCAATTTACTTTCGATTTTTTGCGGGTAACGAGACCAGCTTTCAAAAAATCGAGGAAAAGGCGTTGCTGGTGTTTGTAATAGCTCGGGTCACACGTGGCGATTTCACGCGACCAGTCGAGCGACAGCCCCATTGATTTGAGCTGGTCGCGCATGGTGGCAATATTGGCATAAGTCCATTTTGCCGGATGACTTTTGTTCTGCATGGCTGCGTTTTCAGCCGGCATGCCAAACGCATCCCATCCCATCGGATGCAAGACATTGAAACCGCGTGCCCGCTTGTAGCGCGCCACCACATCGCCCATCGCATAATTTCGGACGTGGCCCATGTGGATTCGGCCTGACGGGTACGGAAACATTTCCAAAACATAATATTTTGGTCGTGGATCAGAATTGTCAGTCCGGAACGTGTCGCGTTCCGCCCAGATATTCTGCCATTTTTTTTCCGCATCCCGCGGGTTGTAGCGTTCCGACGTCATGAACTGATCAATGCTCTTGAATCTGCAGCCTAGTAGGCTTTGCACTTACGTGAATGATCGGCAATGAGCATGATTTCGCGGCAGGGGTCAATCTTTCTGACCCCCGATAGTCAAATGCAAAGCTCCCTGCTAAATCGGGCATGAAACAGGAGCTTTTTCGAATGGACCCGTCCGGCAAAAACCATGTTGCTGAAGCTTTGCAGATGGTGAGGGCGCGTATTGCCCGATCCGAGCAAGATGCCGGCCGACTTCCCGGTTCTGTTCAGCTTGTTTGTGTCACCAAAACCAAGTCAGCTGACGATATTATGCCCGCCCTAGAGGCTGGCGAGCAGATTTTTGGCGAAAATCGTGTTCAAGAGGCCCAGAAAAAATGGCCTGATCTGCGCAGCCGCTTCCCAAGGATCGAGCTCCATCTGATCGGCCCCTTACAAACAAATAAGGTGCGTGAGGCCGTGGCCGTTTTTGACGTCATCGAAACGCTAGATCGTCCCCGTTTGGCCGAAGCTTTGGCAAAGGAATTACAGACCACAGACCGCCGCCCGGAGCTTTACATAGAGGTCAACACGGGTCGCGAGCCACAGAAGGCAGGGATTCTTCCAGAAGACGCCGATGATTTTATCGCCTTTTGCCGCGAAACCTGCGCGCTTCCTGTGACTGGCCTGATGTGTATCCCGCCGGCAGATGAGCAAGCTTCCCCACATTTTGCCTTGCTCTCAACCATTGCGCGGCGCAACGGCCTTACCAAGTTGTCTATGGGGATGAGCGCAGATTATGAGTTGGGGGTTCAACTCGGCGCAACCCATGTCAGGGTCGGCTCAGCTATTTTCGGCGCCCGGCCTGATCCGGCTAAATCTACCTAACTCTTTATTTCTAAAAGAACTTTTCTACCTAATCGTGGCAAAAGACGGCGCATGTCGTCCTTCGAAATGGCAATGCATCCTTCAGTTCCGGAATAATTTGCCCGCGCCAGATGAAAGAAAATGGCACTTCCCGCGCCCTGAACGCGTGGCCTTTCATTATGGTTTGTCGCAAAGACAACGTCATAAACATTATCATCGCGCCATAGTTTTTCGTGGCCAAGCCGGTCTCCGGCAGGCACGGGCCTATTGTAAAGTCGCGTTCCGCTTTGGTCGCACCAGCCAAAATTGCTGCGCAGCAATTTTAGGTTGGGGGTGCAGCAAAAGCGCAGCATTCTGTCACCTCGATACCAACCTTGGCGGAAGAGAAAACCGCCAGCTGGCGTCTTTCCGTCACCCTCACGCTTGGCGTGCGAGACACCCCTCTTGCCGATGGCCGCCCGAATGATCAATGGCCCGGCGTGAATGCGAGCTGCCCAAGGCATCTGGTGCCGGGAGGTCTGGCGAACGATCAGCCGGGTCAGTTTTTTGTTCGAACACATAGAGTTGAGCTTACCATCGCAGGTCACATCTGGAAGCCACGCCTTCCACGTAATAGATATAAGCTGACCTGTGGGGTGAAAATCAATGAACCAAGTCCGAAAGATTTTGATCGCTGACGATGACCATGATTTGCGGTCTGCTCTTGCTGAGCAATTGGCCTTTCATCCTGAATTTTCGGTGGTTGAAGCGGATTGTGCCCTCGCGGCCATGGCTGTTGCCAAGGATCAGGGCCCAGATCTCGTACTGATGGACGTTGGCCTGCCAGACCTCGATGGGCGTGAGGCAGTTAAGAAAATGCGAGAGGCCGGTTTCAAAAGCCCGGTGATCATGCTCACCGGACACGATACGGACGAAGATACGGTCATTGGCCTCGAATCAGGCGCAAATGACTATGTCACTAAGCCATTCCGGTTTGCGGTTCTTTTGGCGCGTATTCGCGCCCATATGCGCCAACATGAGGCCAGTGACGATGCGGTTTTTCGTATCGGCCCCTATATGTTCAAGCCGGGCTCAAAGCTTTTGACGACCGAAAAGGGCGGAAAACTGCGGCTAACGGAAAAGGAAACATCAATCCTGCGGTTCCTTTATCGCGCAGGTCAGCAGGTGGTGACGCGTGATGTGCTGCTGCGTGAAGTCTGGGGCTATAATGCTACTGTGACCACACATACTCTGGAAACGCACATTTATCGTTTGCGCCAGAAAATTGAATTGAATCCAGCTAGTGCACAGCTCTTGGTAACTGATGCAGGGGGATATAAGCTCATCCCTTAAATAAAGGCGGGATGAGATGGCTCTTGAAGATGATGTCCGCGATATGGTGCGGCTTCCACTTTTTCAGGAAATAGAGCCTGAAGCTCTCAGGCTTTTGGCATTTTCTGCAGAGACACGCATCTTGCGGACGGGGGATGTGCTTTTCCGTAAGGGCGAACCCTCCCAAGACGGTTTTTTTGTCCTCTCCGGATCCCTTCAAATTGAAGATCCATTACATCCGGCAATGCAGAAAATCATTCCACCCTTTTCGTTGATTGGCGAAATGGCTTTGTTCACAAACACGGAGCGACCAGCAACAATCATTGCGCGTGAACCTGCAACGGTGATGCAAATCGGGCGGCATGTATTTCATCGTGTGATGAAGGAATACCCAAAGTCAGCGCGAAAAGCACGCGCCTCAATTGAGGCTCGATTGACGGCGCTCACGAAATCCTTGGCGCATGAAGGTTTTTGACTATCAATCGTTGAGCGAAATCATCACTGGCACATGATCTGACGGGCGCTCCCAACCGCGCGCATCTTTCAAAATATCCAGATCTGCTAGGGCCGATTTTAAATCAGCGCTGAGCCAAACGTGATCAAGACGGCGACCTTTATTGGCGCTTTCCCAATCCGCTGACCGATAGCTCCACCATGTGTAGAGCTTCTCATCTTCCGGGATTTTTGTCCGGAGGGCGTCCACCCATGGA
Organism: uncultured Hyphomicrobiales bacterium; assembly: GCA_903851305.1. Taxonomy (GTDB): domain Bacteria; phylum Pseudomonadota; class Alphaproteobacteria; order Rhizobiales; family Beijerinckiaceae; genus Terripilifer. The sequence continues at coordinate 50,547 of CAINNX010000065.1, forward strand.
CCCGCTTCAAACACCTTCTTCAATCTTTCGACTTCTATAGGTGTGTGGCTGACAACTTTGAGCAAAGCCTTGTGGCTCCACACGTCATGTTCAAGCGGCGCAATATTCAGATCGCCAACAAGAACGGATGGCCTGTGGGCAAGCTTTTCAGCTGTCATCCACTCGGCCATTTCGTCTAGGAAATCGAGCTTATGGCCGAATTTAGGATTGAGCTCACGATCGGCGATATCGCCGCCCGCGGGAACGTAGAAATTATGAACCGTAATCTCGCGCTGACCGGCGATGACTTTTGCTGAAATATGGCGGGCGTCACCCATGTTGCAGAATTCGTGCTTGTCGATATCTGCAAGCGGCATACGGGAGGCAATGGCCACACCATGATAACCCTTCTGACCATTGATCGCGAGATACTGATAACCAGCAGCGCGCAAGTCGCTTGAAGGAAACTCACTGTCGCGGCATTTTGTTTCTTGGAGACAAAGGACATCCGGCCCGTGCGACTTTAGATAACGCAGTACGATCGGCTTGCGCAACCGGACAGAATTGATATTCCAGGTCGCAATTTTTAAGGACACAGGTCACCTCGCTGCATCATGAGGTGACACAAAGAAAAACCTGCTTCAAGCCCAGGAAAATGTTTTCCAGAACGAGCTTAGTCAAAACGCTCGTAATTGATCTTGAAAAGTGACGGATCGGGTTTTTGAGTCAGGTTGATGTTGGAAAGCGACACAAGCGTCTCATAGCCTTGCGGATCAGATATGGTCCATTGGCGAAGGCTGAAATTAAGCGTGTCGAAAACGAGTCTTATTCGTGATGTGCCGCCAAAGGTCGCCTTGTCTTCAATGAAGATCATAACTGAGCGTTCATCAGCCTTGACGTCAAGGATTTGAGTATCCTTGGCGATATCAATCTTTTCCTTGAGTAGAAATTTCAAAGGTGTCTGGCCAATGAAATAGACATCTTGCGTGGCAAGCTTTCGATCGCGAACAGCAACTGAGGTGCCATCAGCTATGATTTCAAGAGTTGCTGGCCTGGCATATTCAAAACGCAGGCGTCCTGGCCTTTGTACATAGAGCTGACCATCCGTCCGCTTCCTGTCTGCGCTGAGCTGAACAAAATCGGCCACCATGTTCAGATTGGCGTTGAACCAAGCATTAGCTTTTGCAATGGCAGTGGCCGCATCCATCGCAGGTTTGTCGATGGTCTTAGCCTGTTTTGAAATGGCCTGACTGGCAGGGGCATTTTGCGGGACGAGGTTCATCGGCGCGCCGTTCTGAGCCAGCAGCGGCGCAGCAAGGCCAAGCCACAGCACACAGGCACTTGAAAAAAGCAGGGCTCGCTGGGTCATCAATCCGTCCGCATATCTTGCGATAAGAGAAGTGGTTTAATCGTCAGTCATGGCAAATCTGAGACGGCTTAGGATTCCGGATCAAATGCCCCGCGATCAACCCCGCCACCAACCAGAATTTCACGCTTGCCGGCATGGTTGGCACGACCAACAACCCCTTCGTCCTCCATCCGCTCGACCAGTGATGCGGCTTTATTATAGCCAACCGAGAGGCGACGCTGGATATAGCTCGTCGAGCATTTGCGATCACGCAACACGATGTTCACGGCTCGGTCGTAAAGATCGCCGGATTCTTCAGCTGCAAGGCTGCCGGGTTCAGCGCCATCGCCAACCAGATCATCTTCGGCAGTGATGGAATCAAGATATTCCGGAACGCCCTGCATTTTGAGATGAGAAACAATCTTGTCGACCTCACTATCCGAGACAAAGGGCCCGTGCACGCGGGAGATGCGACCACCACCCGCCATGTAGAGCATGTCACCTTGGCCCAGCAGTTGCTCGGCGCCTTGTTCACCAAGAATGGTGCGGCTGTCGATTTTGGATGTCACCTGGAAAGAAATACGGGTCGGGAAATTGGCTTTGATCGTTCCCGTGATCACATCAACGGAGGGACGTTGTGTCGCCATGATCAGATGAATGCCGGCTGCGCGCGCCATTTGTGCAAGTCGCTGGATTGCGCCCTCAATATCTTTGCCAGCGACCATCATAAGGTCGGCCATTTCGTCAACAATCACGACAATAAAGGGGAGAGGTGAAAGATCCATCTCCTCCTTTTCATAAACAGCCTCACCGGTCTCACGATCATAGCCGGTCTGTACTGTACGTGTGATCACTTGGCCTTTGGCCACAGCTTCGGCAACGCGCGCATTAAATCCTTCAATGTTGCGCACACCAACCTTGGACATTTTCTTGTAGCGGTCTTCCATTTCGCGGACCGCCCATTTCAGAGCAACGACCGCTTTCTTTGGATCTGTCACAACCGGGGTCAAAAGATGCGGAATGCCGTCATAAACAGACAGCTCCAACATTTTTGGATCAATCATGATCAATCGGCATTCATCTGGACGCAGCCTATAAAGCAGCGACAGGATCATTGTATTAATGGCAACAGATTTGCCAGAGCCTGTTGTACCGGCCACAAGCAAATGCGGCATACGCGCGAGATCAACAATAATTGGCTCACCGCCAATAGTTTTTCCGAGCGCAATCGCAAGGCGATGCTTGTTTTTTTCGAAATCTTCTGATGACAGCAATTCGCGCAAATAGACTGTTTCACGCCTTTGATTAGGTAGTTCGATGCCAATAGCATTACGCCCTTGAACAACGGCGACACGCGCGGAAATGGCAGACATGGAACGCGCTATATCATCCGCAAGTCCGATGACGCGAGATGATTTGATGCCAGGCGCAGGTTCAAGTTCATACAAAGTCACAACCGGACCTGGTCTCACATTGATAATTTCACCTTTGACACCGAAATCATCAAGCACGCCCTCCAAAAGGCGTGCGTTCTGTTCAAGCGCATCTTCGGAGATTTTTGTGACGGCCTGTTTTTTTGCCTCACTTAGCAAAAGGAGTGGCGGAAGTTCATAGCCGCTGTTACCTAGCAGCGAGGGTTGCGCTTCGCGTAAGGCCCGCTTGCCAGTTTTGATGGCGGGTGCAGGAGCAGTGACTCGCGTATTGCTGGGGCGCATGTCGATCTCAACTTCATCGAGATCAACAGGCTCACGCATGACCGGACGTTTAGGTGCGTATGAATCAAGCTTGGGCTCGAGGCGCTGGCTAGCATATATGTTGGGCTCGTCATCATGTGTATGACGGGACTGAACAGGGTTAGGTTTCTGACCAAACCGACGGCTGATTGCGGCCTTGATGCTCATCAATCCGTGAATCGCTGCGCCAATCGAGATCAGGCCAAGCCCCGGTTCATCGACGGCATCATCCTCATCATCCATCGCGCGGCGATCAGCATGGACGTCAGGCTCCATGTCGTTGTCAGCATAGGAGGTTGAAAGGCCAAAGCCAGCCGAAATGCTGAGCGAGATGATTGAAATGCTGGCAGCCAAAATCGAGCTGATCAACTGCACCATAGAACCATCAAGATTCATTTTTTTAGGGAGCGTGTCGATTGCATCACCAAGAACGCCGCCTAGTCCAGTTGGCAAAGGCCAGCGTTCAGTGACCGGAAATAAGGAAACCATCGCTGTTGCCGCGACGCTTCCCAAAATCCAGAAAAACAGGCGCCAGATTGGACGTTCAAGCCGGCGTTTTGACATCAGGCGCCAACCCCAGCAGGCCAGCGGAAAGAGCAGAGCAGACGATGCAAGACCAAAAAGCTGCATAATGATATCGGCGATAATCGCGCCGGGCGGTCCAAGCAGATTTCGAGTTGGCGAAGATGTCGCATGATTGAGGCTTGGGTCTTGAACAGACCATGTCATCAAAGCGACGGCGAGCAGGCCGCAAACCAAGATCAGGATAAGGCCGACAAATTCAGCAATACGGCGCGAAATAAAATCGCGCGCCGCTTCTGGCACAAGGTGACTGGCTGAAAAGGTTGTCGTTCGCATGAATAGCGTGCCGGGCCCGGTCTTTGAGCTCGCCTTGTTGCGGCGAACAGATCGACCAGCAGGCTAGGCTGACGAGGTTAATGCCTGTTTAACCTTGACCTCCGGTTCATGACTTCTCAAAAGAAAACGGCGGCACCAAAGGCGCCGCCGTAAATTTTCCGATCTTTATTAGATCAGAGGTTGTAAGCGCGCTCGCCATGTTCGGCGACGTCGAGACCTTCACGTTCGGCATCAACCGGGACGCGCAGGCCGATGACCAGATCAACGATCTTGTAGAGGATCGCTGAACCGATACCCGACCAAGCCAAGGTCAAGCCGACAGCTTTCAACTGGGCAATCACAGCCGGGGCGAATTCGTAGGCCGCAATGGCCAGCTCGCCAGGCTTGGATTCATAATCAGCGATACCCGTGCCGCCGAGGCCCTGATCGACCAGGATACCGGTGGCAATGGCGCCGATGATGCCGCCGACGCAGTGAATGCCGAAGACATCGAGTGAGTCATCGTAGCCAAACTTGTTCTTTACTACAGCGACGAAGAAAAAGCAGACAACCGCAGCGACACCACCCAGAACAATCGAGCCCATCGGGCCAGCGAAGCCAGATGCCGGGGTGACTGCCACAAGACCCGCAACCGCACCCGAGACCATGCCGAGCAGGGAAGGCTTGCCCTTTGTACCCCATTCGACGAACAGCCAAGCCAAAGAGGCAGCGGCCGCAGCGACGAAGGTGTTGACGAACGCCAGAGCCGTCGTGCCATTGGCTTCAAGGTTCGAGCCAGCGTTGAAACCAAACCAGCCAACCCACAGGAGGGAAGCGCCAATCATGGTCATGGTCAGGGAGTGTGGCGTCATGGCTTCGCGAGGATAGCCAACACGCTTGCCGAGCATCAGGGCGCCAACAAGACCAGCAATACCGGCGTTGATGTGAACGACGGTGCCGCCAGCGAAGTCGAGAGCACCCCACTTGAAGACGAGACCGGCATCAGCCTTGACCTCTTCAAGCTTGGCAGCAGCCACAGTTTTGGCAGCTTCGTCCGAGGCTTCAGCCACAGCCTTTGCAGCATCACCGATGGCATCCGGGCCGCCCCAGTACCAAACCATGTGGGCGATCGGGAAGTAGATCACGGTAACCCAGAGGACGATGAAGACCAACAAGGCTGAAAACTTGATGCGTTCAGCGAAAGCACCGACGATCAGCGCAGGCGTAATGCAAGCGAAGGTCATCTGGAAGGCCATGTAAATATATTCAGGAATGACAACGCCATTCGAGAATGTGGCCACATTCGAATCAGGCGTAACGCCCAACAAGAATGCCTTGGACAGGCCACCAACGTAATCGTTCAGGCTGCCACCGCTGGTGAAGGCCAGTGAATAGCCATAAGTAACCCAGAGGATCGAGACGAGCGACACGATCATGAACACTTGGCTGAGCACCGAGAGCATGTTCTTCGAGCGAACAAGCCCGCCGTAAAACAGTGCGAGGCCAGGAATTGACATCATCAGAACCAGAAGGGTCGCGACAATCATCCAGGCGGTGTCGCCCTTGTTGGGAACCGGCGCTGCCGGGGTTTGAGCTAGCGCTACACTGGCGGATACTGCCAGCGAAGTCAGTCCGGCGCCTAGCGCAAGACCCGCTGATTTTATCATTGAGAGGGATTTCATTTCGTTCTCCTGAGGAATGAAGGGGACGTTAGAGGGCGTCCGTGTCCTTCTCGCCGGTGCGGATCCGGATGGCCTGTTCGAGCGAGCTGACGAAGATTTTGCCGTCGCCGATTTGGCCGGTGCGAGCAGCTGAGACGATGGCTTCAACAACGCGATCAACGAGATCGCTCGCAATGGCCACTTCGATCTTCAGCTTGGGCAGAAAGCTCACGGCGTATTCAGCGCCGCGGTAGATTTCAGTATGACCCTTTTGGCGGCCGTAGCCTTTCACCTCGGTCATTGTAAGGCCGTGGACGCCGACGGCGGTGAGCGCATCGCGCACCTCGTCAAGCTTGAACGGCTTGATTATCGCCATCACAATTTTCATGTCGGTTTCCTTGCTTGGCCGTCGACTAGCGCCCCATCACGTGACGCCACTTGCCGGCTTGATCCTGGCCTAGGTGCAATCTGCATCGAGAATGCTCCTTAGCTAGGGACTTTCAATTCAAGTGGCGTGCCAAGTGCGATTCGCCGATTCCAAGCCTGAATCATGCTTGGAATCGGCATAGCTCAAGAAATAAGGGATGAAATCGCGCAGGTCTGATCAATTAATGTGCAGCATGCCGCGCCAATATGCATAAAATATAAGCATGCAAATGCAGCATATGAGTCATTTTGCCTTAGGCCTGATCAGACCTTCTTGCATGACTGTGGCGATCAGAGTGCCAGTTCGAGAGAAAAGGCTGCCGCGGCAAAGCCCGCGTGCACCTTGCGTGCTTATTGCTTCTTGGTCGTAGAGCATCCATTCGTCTGCACGGAACGGGCGATGAAACCAAATGGAGTGGTCGAGGCTCGCGACTTGCATTCTGCCATCAAAAACAGACCGGTCATGGGGTACGAGGGACGCATCAAGCAGCGTCATGTCTGACAGATAGGCGAGCACGGACCGGTGGACTGCAGAATCATCTGGTAGATCCCCTTTGGCGCGCATCCAGACTTGCTGCTGGATTCGGCGCGGCATGCCGACAGCGCGAGGGGCAAATCGGCTGGGGTCGACGAGGCGTAGCTCGATGGGACGATCTCGCTGCAAATAGCGCAAGACACCATCCGGTAAAGACCCCCCTAGCGCGGCACCCAGTGCCTCTAGGCTAGGAAGCTCTTCCGGTGAGGGCAGGATCGGCATGTCGGGGGCATAATCCAGCCCCTCTTCCGCAAGTTGAAAAGAGACGGTCATAATAAAAATCGTGCGCCCACTCTGTTTGGCCACACAGCGACGCGCGCCAAAACTGCCCCCATCGCGAAGACGCTCCACTTCATAACGGATTGGCTGGGCAGGATCGCCAGGCAATAGAAAATAGCTGTGCAATGAATGGGGCGAGCGCCCGAGCACGGTACGACTGGTCGCAACCAGCGCCTGCGATACAACAAGACCGCCAAAAACGCGCACCAGCCCACCCTGAGGACTGGTGCCAATAAAGACATCTGTTTCGACCTGTTCGAGGTCGAGCCGGGTCAGGAGATCAGATAAAGCCTGTGACATCAGACCACCTGAATCAATGTCATGCTTGGCGTCAAGTTCAGATTGATCGGGCATGACCTGAAGCCCCCAAAGTGGTATCAAGCCAGAAGAGCTTTAGGAGCGTCTGCGTGTACGACATTCTTGTTTCGGGTGGTGGCATATCTGGGCTTTCGATGGCGCTTGCGCTGCGCGCAACCTTTGGCGATGGCTTGAAGGTTGGTGTGATCGACCCAGCTTTTGGAACGCGCGAAACCAATGTGCGCGCATCTGCGCTTGCGGCTGGTTCCGTCAATCTGCTGTCTGCAATCGGAATCTGGTCAGAGATCGCCGATCTGGCAGGCCCAATGCGTAGTCTCAAAGTGACTGATTCAAGGCGCAATGATGCGGTGCGCCCACTGTATTTGCAATTTGATGAGCCGCTCGAAACTGGTGAGCTCTTTTCTTTCATGGTGCGCAACCGCGACGTTTTGCAAGCCCTCGAAAAGAAAGTGCAAACTTGCGCCATTGATATTTTGAAATCATCCGTTAAACGGCTGATACCATCAACGCGTTATGTTGAATTGCGACTGGCTGATGGAAGCACGCAGAAAGCTCGTCTGGTCATTGGCGCAGACGGTGTAAAATCACAAATTCGGCGCTCGGCCGGAATTGAGATTGTTGCTCATGATTATAAAAGATCAGCCATTGTTGCGACGCTTGCGCATGAGGAAGATCACCACGGCGAAGCCGTTCAACATTTTCTTCCACCTGGACCATTCGCCATGCTGCCTTTGGCGGGAAAACGCTCGTCTATTGTCTGGACGGAATATCGTGAGGATGTTGCAGGCTTTCTAGCCTTGCCGCCAGCTGGCTTTCTAGAACAGGTTGAGCGGCGTTTTGGTTATGCGCGCGGTAAATTTCAGATTGAGGACAAGCCGGCAGATTTCCCGCTGCGTGTCCATCTAGCGCGATCTTTCATCGCGCCCCGCGTAGCTCTGATTGGCGATGCAGCTCATTTGGTTCATCCTTTGGCTGGCCAAGGATTAAACCTTGGTTTCCGCGATATTGCGGCACTCGTTGAAGCTCTGGCAGAGCAAATTCGCCTCGGGCTTGATCCGGGTGAAGCAGCCGCACTGGAGGCCTATCAAGGCGCACGCTACTTCGACACAGCAAGCATGGTTGCTGCAACTCATGGGCTGCATGCACTCTTTGCGAATGACTTTGGGCCAGTGCGCCTCTTGCGTGATTTGGGTCTTGGTATTGTCGATCGTATGCCAAGTCTGAAGCAGCGGCTCATTCGCGATGCGGCTGGCCTGCAAGGTCAAGTGCCCAGTTTGCTTCTCGGCCGTTTACCTTAAGCCTTAAAAATCGAGGACGCGGGCCTCATCCAGCACCATGATGGGAATGCCATCACGGATTGGAAAAGCAAGACGGGCAGCGCGTGAAATCAGCTCCTGTTTTTCCCGATCATATTCAAGCACCGTCTTGTTCAAAGGACAGACAAGGACTTCAAGCAAACGCGGATCGATGACCGAACGATTTCCATACGCGGTGGGCGTGTCTTCGATGTTAGTCATGGATCACCTATTGCAGATTGGTGCTCGGACCATTTCCACGGGCTAGTTCAATCTCGGTAATTGCAACTAGAACATCAGCCCGGTCGCTCAGGGTTTTGGCCTCCAAGAGCGCTTGCTTTTCTTGTGGCCCGAACGGGCTCATCATTGCCAATGCATTGACTAGGGCTTCGTTCGGCGTTTGCTCTATGCTTTTCCAGTCAATCTTTAAACGGGTTGCACCTGCAAAGTCACGCAGTGCCTGAAGGATGGCGGCTCGGTTCACGTCCCGCTCGCCCTTGTCGCGGACGAGATCATCGCTGAATAGGTCATAGGTCACAGAACACTGCCGATAGGGCGTCACAACTGAAAGTTCTTCAATAACTTTAAAACGGGCAATGCCTGTTAGACTCAACATCAGCCGGCCATCGCCCGTCTCAGCAAATTGCGTGATTTTTCCAAGGCAACCCACATCGCAAAGTGGCGGGCGCAAACCGCCTGAATCATCTCTCGGTTGAATCATAGCGATCATGCGGTCAGCCCGGAGCGCGTCTTCAATCATCGATAGATAACGAGGCTCAAAAATATTCAGAGGTAATTCACCACGCGGCAGGAGTAGAGCTGATGCGAGAGGGAACACCGGTACAACGATCGGCAATGTATCAGGGCGATCTGGTGGATTGTTGAGACCCATTGTCGTCGCCTTCACGAGAAGAGAAGTGTGGAGAGCTTGCGTCGCGCATCTAGCGTGTCTTGCTCCATTGCGCCCCAAGCTTCAAAAAATTGCAGCAATTGTTGGCGTGCTTTGCCGTCCTGCCAATCTCTCTGTTTCTTGATGATATAGAGCAAAGCATCAGCTGCTGATGCGCGTTCACCACGTGCATTGAGTGCAATAGCCAGATCAAAGCGCGCTTCGTGGTCGTCAGGATTGGCGGCAAGCTTGCGTTCGAAGTCACTGACATCGCCAAGATCTGCAGCTTGAAGTGCAAGGTCTACGGAGGCTTGCACCGCTTGAATAGCAGGGTCTTTGGCGCTGCTTTCAGGCAGCGAGGCAAGCACCTGTTTGGCATCACCCGCGCGGCCCAGATGAAGGAGGGCGCGGGCTAAGCCAGCGCCACCAGCAATATGCGTGGCGTCTTCTTGCAAGATGGCGGAAAAGATTTCTGCTGCCTCTTCATAATGCCCGGCTTCAGCGGCGGCTTCGGCCGTTGCCAAAATACTGTCCAATTCCCCTTCGACAGGACCAACGATCCGTTCGATGAAATTGCGTATCTCGCTTTCAGGCAGGGCGCCTGTAAAGCCGTCCACAGGGCGCCCATTTTGGAAGGCAATCACTGCGGGGATGGATTTAATGCCGAGCTGGCCCGCAATTTGGGGATGCTCATCGATATTCATTTTGGCGAGCTTGACCTTGCCACCCGCCGCTTTGATGGCTTTTTCGATTGTCGGGGTCATTTGTTTGCATGGACCACACCAAGGTGCCCAGAAGTCGACAAGCACAGGCTGGCGCATGGATTCCGCGAGCACATCATCGCGGAAGCTGGCTGTTGTCGTATCCTTGATCAGCTCGTTGGAGCCTTCCGGAGCTGCCTCATTGGTCTGGCCGAACATGAAAACCTCTTTGTATCTTTGGCAGCGCCTTGCTCTGTGCTGCCTTTCTCATCTTCAAATGGGGCAAAGCACCCCGCTCTGCAACCGGAAGGGCCTGCTCTTTTCTGTCTGATCGATGCCAAAGTGACTGTTTTTGCTTTTCCATGAGGTTGCGGTTGCAATCGTAATGGGAATGCGGCATATAGCGCGCCTACCGGCTTTGCCGGGACGGATGCGGGTGTAGCTCAGGGGTAGAGCACAACCTTGCCAAGGTTGGG
>CAINNX010000066.1 GCA_903851305.1 uncultured Hyphomicrobiales bacterium
CGCGCCAAAGAGTGCTCAGCTTCATCAAACGCCGCCAAGGTTGTCTGACAAAAGGCGAGATATTCCTGCCTGCTTTCCGTCAGCGACAATTGCCGCGTGGTGCGATTGATCAAGCGCACGCCCAAGTGATCTTCGAGCTGTTTGAGGTGGGAGGAGGCCAGCGCGCGTGATGTCCCAAGCTCTTGGGCTGCCTTGGACAGGCTGCCAGTTTGGGCAATGCGCACAAAGGTCTCGATGGCTTTGAGCCGGTCCATATCCAGTCCTCTGAAGGCGCCCCTGCCCACAAGGGAAGGGGCGCGGGGCGCTCCCAATTTCCACCGCCCTCCGGTGATTGTCAAAAAATCCTGACCAATCATGTCAGAAAAGCGCTCTAGCCGACTCCTTTGGGCTGGTTAACAATGAAGGTCTAGAAGGAAACGCCCAAGGAGAGGACATCAATGTCCCTGTCACTGTTTTCGCTTTCACCCGCTTGCGGGGCGGAAGTCCGGGGTCTGGACCTGCGCCAGCCCCTGGATGCGGAGACGGTGAATGCGGTCCGGAAAGCCTTTGACGAGAATATCGTCCTTGTCTTTCGTGAGCAGGAATTGACTGAACAGGATCAGCTCCGGGCTGCCGAGATGTTCGGCAAGGTAGCCCTTCGCAAGAGACCGGTGAACGGTCCCGGGCCCGGAGGCGATTTTGACACCCCCTTTATGATGGTCACCAATATTGTTGAAAACGGCAAATCCATCGGTGCCTTTGGTGACGGGGAAATGTGGTTCCACCACGACACGAGCTATTATCCAGCGCCCCACCGCGCGACGCTTCTCTATGCGATGAAGCTGACAAGCTGGGGTGGCGAGACCTGCTTCTCCAATATGTACAAAGCCTATGAGATGATCCCGCGCGCTTTGCGCGACCGTCTTGAGGGCAAAAAAGTGCTGCAAATGCACGATTATAAACGCCGTGAGCGGCTCGATCTCGACACGGTCGATATCTCAAAAATCCGCCACCACGAGCAGCCGATCTTCGTCACCCATCCGGCCACCGGCAAGAAGGCGCTTTATGTGAGCCGCCTGATGACGGCGCGCATCGAAGGGTTCTCGCGCGCGGACAGCGAAGCGATTTTGGAAGACCTGTTCGACATTTCCGAAGACCCCTCCATCGTCTACGAGCACACATGGGCTTTGGGCGACATGGTGATCTGGGACAATTGGTGCTCGATCCACGCGCGCAAGGATTTCCCGCGCGAAGAGCCCCGCCTGATGCGTCGCCTGACCATTGAAGGGCAGCCGATGCAGTTTTGAGTTCCGTTCTGTCAGAACAAACCCGGGAAACATCGGGACTGACAGAACAAGCGCCCGGACCGGGGGGAGGCGGTCCGGGCGCTTTTTTATTGGGGCCGGGCCGTTCTGGCAGATTTGGTGTGTTTGGCGCAGAAAGTGTTGGAAGGTCCCGCACTTTTTTGTCGCAATAGGCACGCTCCATTGGTATAGAGCCCCACCCGAAGCAGTGAGAGGCCGGGATCCGTCCCTTGTGGAAGGAATATTCGCGGGCGTGGCGGAATTGGTAGACGCAGTGGATTTAGGTTCCACCGCCGAAAAGCGTGGGGGTTCGAGTCCCTCCGCCCGCACCAAAAAATGGCCTAACTCACGGATTTCGAAGAGTTTTAATCGTGCGCGGGGTTCCCCCGTTCGCCGCCGTTGTAAGAAGGCAAGTTCAATGCAGGTGACCGAAACCCTGTCGCAGGGCCTGAAGCGCGAATATAAAGTGGTCTTCCCGGCCAAGGATCTGGCGCAGCGCCTGGACGGGCAGCTGGCTGAGATGAAGGACAAGGTCCGCATCAACGGCTTCCGTCCGGGCAAAGTGCCCGCAGGTCATCTCAAGCGCCTTTATGGCCGCTCGGTCATGGCTGATGTTTTGCAGGCCGCGATCAATGAAGCCAATCGCAAGATCATTGAGGACAACAGCCTCAAGATCGCGATGGAGCCTAAGGTCGATTTCCCTGAAGATCATGCTGAAGTCGAAGCAGCTCTCGAAGCCAAGGGCGATCTGGCCATTGCTGTGAAAATCGAAGTGATCCCGGATTTCGATGTCGGCTCTTTTGCTGATGTCGAGATCACACGCTTCAAGGCAGACGTGCCGGCAGAAGAAATCCAGCAGACCATCGACCGCATGGCCTCTCAGAACCGCACCTATGAGCCGAAGGCCGAAGGTGCTGCGTCTGAAAAGGGCGACAAGCTGACCATCGATTTCGTTGGCAAGCTGGGTGACGAATTGTTTGACGGCGGCACAGGCTCAGACATTGATCTGGTGTTGGGTTCTGGTCAGTTCATTCCGGGCTTTGAAGACCAGCTCATGGGCGCCAAGGCTGGCGATCAGCGCACCGTTAATGTGAAATTCCCGGAAAACTACACAGCCACCAATCTCGCAGGTCGCGATGCGTCTTTCGCAGTCACTGTGAAAGCCGTTGCGGCGCCGGGTGAACTCAAACTTGATGATGAATTCGCCAAGCAGTTTGGCTTTGACGAATTGGCCAAGTTGCAGGATGCGATCAAGTCAAACATTGAAAAAGATTTCATCCGCGCAGGTCGTGACAAGGTGAAGCGTTCTCTGCTTGATGCGCTCGACAAGAAATATTCTTTCGAGTTGCCGGAAGGTCTCGTCAATCAAGAGTTCGATGGCATCTGGGCACAGGTAGAAGCTGGCCAGAAGGCTGGCGGCAAGACGTTTGCTGAAGAAGGCACAACGGAAGAAGCAGCCCGCGTTGACTATCGCAAGATTGCCGAGCGCCGTGTGCGTCTGGGCCTCGTGCTGGCCGAAGTTGGCCGTGTGAACGAGATTCAGGTGACGGACGATGAAATGACGCAGGCCTTGCTTGAGCGTGCTCGTCAGTTCCCCGGCCAGGAAAAGATGGTCTGGGATTACTACCGCAACAATCGCGACGCTCTGAACGAGCTGCGCGCGCCGCTCTATGAAGAGAAGGTCGTCGATCACATTGTCGCCCTGGCCAAGGTCACGGATCAGATCGTGTCC